>JBOHTB010000096.1:0-68634 GCA_050733435.1 Gemmatimonadaceae bacterium
GTCCGAGTGGGCTCGTGATTGAAGTAGCTCGCCTGTTCGTACGGCGATATGTGCAAGTTGAGCAGAAAAACCTCACCGTCCTTAACGATCGCGTAGGAATCAGCGATGTTGGCCTTTCCGTTCCGCAGCGATTTGACTTCGCTCCCGGTCAGAACGACACCCGCCTCCCATGTGTCGAGGATGTGGTAGTCGTGCCTGGCGCGCTTGTTCCGCGCGACCGACTCCTTTGCATCCTTCTCGACTGTCTCTGCCATTTGACGTCGCGCTCAAGTTAGACGCAACAAGAATATCAGTAAAGCGCGCATTCGACTTCACTATTGATGGATTCCCTCTATCTTTGATGAGCATCCGGCCGAAGTGGTGGAACTGGTAGACGCGCTGGCTTCAGGAGCCAGTGGGCGCAAGCTCGTGGGGGTTCGAGTCCCCCCTTCGGCATCCCCTCCCTGCCTTGGTTTCGCATTTTTGCGATTACTGAAAAGGCAGCTGAACTGATACGGACACAACTGAACTGGTGGGAGGCGGGAGAAGCTCAGATCGAAGAGCTCAGGTCACGACGTCGAGACGTTTCGATGTGGAGTGGGGCACAGGCAGCATGTCATCGGACCCCGTGCAGGAGAGTCATGGCGGAGTGAGCTCGCCACTGTTCACTTTACTTCTCCCGCCTCCCACCAGTTCAGTTTGGACGTTCCTAGCCGCGCGATGCCGTATGAGAACGCGCCGAGGACCAAACGTCGCCCTAAACCGTCTCCAAAATGGGGAGCCCCGCCTTATCGGACGAAGGAAGTCCGACTCGCTCCCGCACCGTCGGCTCGTCGTGCAGCAGATCGGCGAGACTCACGCCTTGCAGCACATCGTCGATTCTTTGCTGCAGCATCACCCACACTGGTCTGATGCTGCAGTTGTGCGAGGCGGAGCATCGTTCTTCCTCGACGGGATGGCTCACGCAGTGGAGATCGAACGTCTCGAGCTCGGACGCGTGGATCACGTCGCGAATCGTAATCTCAGCCGGCGACCGCGCGAGAACGTAGCCGCCCCGTGCGCCGCGAGTGCTTGCGATTACGCCGGCGCGCCGCAGCCGAAGAAGGATTTGCTCCACGTAATCCGCCGGCAACCGCTCCTGCCGCGCAATCTCCCGACCATTAACGGGCGCCTCATCGGTGCGCCTTGCGAGATTCAGCGCGCAAATTACGCCGTACTCTGCCCACGTCGTTATCCGCATGCATTCACGATAGAGATTACAGAGCGAGGAAACAAGGGGAGTTGGGTCAGCTTCAGCGCTTTTCTCCTGGGACGCCGATCTCCGTCATTTTCCTGAGGTCCAGAACCTCGTCGATCTCATTCGGTGGCAGGACCTTTTCCTTCTTCACGAGATCCCGAATGAGCACGTTCTTCTTTACCGACTCCTTGCTTATCTCTGCGGCTCGCGCGTAGCCGATCTGTGGAGCGAGCGCCGTAGCGAGTGCGGCCGAGCGCTCGAGCCAGTACTCGCACTGCTCTTCGTTCGCTTCCATTCCGCGAACCGTATTCTCCGTGAGGACATGCGCGCTGTTGCGCAGGATCATCATGGAAAAAAGCACGTTGTGCGCGATCACCGGCATCATCACGTTTAGCTCGAGCTGTCCGTGCTCCGTGGCAGCGGCGACGCACGCGTCGTTGCCGATTACCTGGAAGCAAACCTGATTCACCATCTCGGGAATCGAGGGATTCACCTTACCCGGCATAATCGACGACCCCGGCTGCACAGCCGGAAGTCGGATTTCGTCGAGACCGGTACGCGGCCCGCTCGCGAGCAGTCTCAGATCGCTGGCGATCTTGCTCAGATCGAGTGCGAGCACCCGCATCTGGGCGCTGAAACCGGCGACGTCTCCCATACTCTGCATGAGCTGGATCCGATCTTTGCCCTCTCGCAGCTTGAGCTTCGTTGCGGCATTCAAATGCTTCACCATCAGCGCCGGATACCTGGGCTCGACGTTTACACCCGTTCCGACGGCGCTGCCTCCGATTCCAAGATCGCGCAGATAGTCCGCCGCGTCGGAAACGCGACGCATGCCGCGACGAAGCGATCCCCCATACGCTTTTAGCTCCTGCCCCAGCCTGATGGGCATCGCGTCCTGCAGATGGGTCCGGCCGGATTTGAGCACATCATCGAATTCGATCCCCTTCTTCTCGAATGCTGTCGCGAGCTGGTCAAAAGATTTCTCGAGACCACCAAGCTCCATCAGACACGCGAGGCGAATGGCAGTTGGAATCACGTCGTTGGTCGACTGCGCCATGTTGACGTGATCGTTTGGATGAATGGGCGAGTACGCGCCGCGTTTCGCGCCGAGTATCTCGTTGGCGCGATTGGTGAGGACTTCGTTGCAATTCATGTTGTGCGACGTTCCGGCGCCGGCCTGATACACATCGACTACGAACTGATCCCGGTGTTTTCCCGCCAATACTTCGTCTGCAGCCTTTACGATCGCGTCGGCAAGTCGCGCCTCCAGTCGCCCCGTTTCCTTGTGCGTCAGCGCGGCAGCACGTTTGATCTGGATCGTCGCATCGACAAAAGCAGGCACCGGCCGCAGGCCGCTTATCGGAAAGTTGCGGACGGCGCGCAAAGTCTGCACTCCGTACAGAGCGTCCGACGGGACCTCGAGTGAGCCAAGCGGATCTTTTTCGGTGCGCGTCTTCTCGCTCATGATTCGTTCGGGTTAGCGCCCGACTATGCGGGCTGTGCCGTTTAGAAACGGGTTCGACTCTCGCTCCTGACCGATGGTCGTCGCCGCGCCATGTCCGGGATACACCACCGTATCCGGATCGAGAGCTACGATTCTATCGAGCGATGCCGCGAGTTGCGGCGGATTGGAAAACGGCAGATCGGTGCGGCCAATCGATCCAGCGAACAGACAATCCCCGACGAGCGCGATTCCGTCGCCGAAAATCACCACGTGACCCGGCGCATGTCCCGGCGTGTGCATCACGGTCATCTGGACTTCGCCTACCTTTAGCTCCTGCGCGTCGGCAAATTCGCGATCAGGCGGCGGAGCCTCCTCGAACGGCACTCCGTAAACGTCGGCCTGACGGGGCGCGGCCTCATAGAGCCGGCGGTCGAGCGGATGGAGATACACCGGAACATCCCATCGACGCTTTACCGATGCGATTGCACCGACGTGATCGACGTGCGCGTGCGTGATCCAGACGGCTTCCAACTCGGTGCCTGATTGTTCGATCGCCTCGACGATCCGATCCCCTTCACTCCCAGGATCGATCACGACGGACTTTCTGGAACGCTCGTCGATAAGGAGATAGCAGTTTTCCTGAAATGGTCCGACGGTCAGAGACTCGACGCGCATGCCTAGAGCGAGCCGTCGCGCGAGAGGGTGTCGACGCGCACTGGACGGAAGAAAAAAATCACGTGTAGCCGCCGGCGTTCACGTGCGAACTTTGGAGCGCGCCCAGCGTAGCTGCGTCGCTGGAATTTGTCTTCTCCATCTCGCGGAATCGCGTGATGTACTTGTCCGCCGCAATTGCGGCCGTAGTAGCATCTCCGGAGGCAGTCGTCACCTGTCGAGTGAGCTGAGCCCGGAGATCCCCCGCGACGAACAGTCCCGGAATCGATGACATCATCGCGCTGTCCGTCACCACGTAACCCATGACGTCGTGCTCGAAATGTCCGGTGATAACACCTGTGTTCGGCCGGAAGCCGATGAATACGAACAAGCCCGTAGCGTCAAGCAGGCTTCGCTTCTGACTTACGAGATTGTGCAGCCGGAGCCCCGTCATCCCCGTTTGGGGATCGCCTTCGACCTTCTCGGCCACCGTGTCCCAAATGACTTCGATCTTCGGGTTCTCGAACACGTGCTGCTGCAGAATCTTGGACGCACGAAATTCGTTGCGGCGATGGATGAGATAGACCTTGCTCGCGTAGCGCGTCAGGAAGTCCGCCTCCTCGCACGCGGCATCACCGCCGCCGACCACTGCGACGACCTGCTGCTTGAAGAAAGCGGCGTCGCAGATGGCGCAGTAAGACACGCCGCGTCCCGCGTAGTCCAGCTCACCGGGAATGCCGAGCTTTATCGGCGTACCGCCGGCCGTCACAATCGTCGCCGGTGAGCGGAAGATCTCGCCGTTCTCCGTCTCGGTATGGAAGTAGCCGTCGGGCATTCTCGTGACACACGTTACACCCGTCGTCTCGAAGAATTCGGCGCCGAACTGTTTCGCGTGCGCGGCGAATTTCTCCGCGAGCTCCTGGCCGAGGATCTTCGGAAATCCGATGACGTCGTCCAGGTACTCGGTGTTGAGAAGCTCGCCGCCCGGAAATCCGCGCTCGAGGACGGCTGTTCGGAGAAGAGCGCGCCCGGTATACAGCGCTGCCGTCATGCCCGCCGGGCCAGCTCCGACGATGACGACGTCGTAATCGCGTATTGAGGGGCCTGGTTTCACCCCTGAAATATAAGCGTGATTCGTCAGTGTTTCCGTCGATTGAAGTGTGAAGCGGTCTCGCGAGCGGTTATGCGCCGCAATCGCGCATCAACTGCGGATGTGACGACCGCCGTCGACAATTATTGTCTCGCCGGTGACGTAATCCGCGCTTAACAGATAGAGCACGGCCTGCGCGACATCCTCCGGAGTGCCGATTCGGCCAAGCGGCGTGGTGGCGATCAGCTTGTCCGCCTGCTCCTGAGTCCATCCCTCCGGGAGGAGAACTGGCCCTGGAGCGATTGCATTTACCCGGATCTTTGGCGCGAGCGCATGCGCCAGCCCGCGCGTCATTTGCACGACTCCTGCCTTCGTGATCGAGTGCGGGATGTATCCTCGCCACGTCTCGAACGCGGCGAGGTCCGAGATATTAACGATCGCTCCGCCGCGATCGCGCATCACGCGCGCCGCGGCCTGCGAAAGAAAGAACGGCGCGCGAAGGTTGAGGGCGAACATCGCGTCCCAGTCCTCGACGAGCACCTCGCCGACAGGGGTGCGCAGCATCACAGCCGCGGAATTCACCAGGACGTCGAGCGATCCGAACACCTTTACCGTGTGCTCGATCAGCCGCGGTCCAGTTGCGGGATCCATCAGATCGCCCGGCAGTGTGCGCGCTTCTCCGCCCGCGCGCGCGATCTCGGCGGCCGTATCGCGTGCACCTTTCTCGGAGCCGGCGTAATGCACGCTCACGCGCATCCCAGCTCTGCCGAGCGCGAGGGCGATTACGCGTCCGACACGCGTGCCGGCACCGGTGACGAGAGCGACTTTCCCTTTCAGCTCCACTGCGCGCGCTCCATTACAACCTGCCGGTCGATGTCAGCGCCGCGACCCGCTCGTCCTGTTTGTCGAGCCAGTCGCGCGGGACGTTCATCATGCCTAGTCGGCGCGGGCCGTCGGTCGCGCCGTGCCAGTCCGAGCCTCCGCTTGGGACGAGTCCGAAGAAGTCCGTGAGCGCCTGCAGCCGCTTCATGTCTTCACCCGAATGACTCGGGTGCCTTATCTCCAGTCCATCCAGTCCGGCCGCTACGAACGGCTCGACCCTCTCGCGCCGTCCACCATCGCCGGGATGCGCCCAAACTGCCAGTGCCCCGGCGTCATGCGCAATCGCAATTGCGTCCTCGACCGAGAGCTTGTCTTTGGGAATGAAAGCGGTGCCGTTGGCTCCAAGGTATCGCATGAAGGCATCGCGAAAATCCACGACGACGCCGCGCGCAATCAACACTCTCGCTACGTGCGGCCGCCCCACCGCTCCGCCGTTCGATTCTTTGAGAACTTCTTCCATCGTCAAGGGGATGCCAAGCGTGTTCAGCTTCTCGACGATTCTTCCGGCTCGTGCCTGACGCGAAGCGCGCAGCTCGAGGAGACGTCTCTCGAGCGCGTCGAGCTGGGATAGGTGCAGCGCTAACAGATGTACCTCGTGCTCGCCGTCGAACGCGCTCAGTTCGACACCCGCGATCACCCGGATTCCAACGCGATCGCCGGCCTCGCGAGCCATCCGAACTCCATCGATTGTGTCATGATCCGTCAGCGCGAGCGCGCCAAGCTTGCATCGTTCAGCCGCGTCGATGACCCGCTCGGGAGGGAGCGTCCCGTCAGAGGCGGTCGAGTGCGTATGGAGGTCGACGAACACCGGCCCGCCCGCCTCTGCGCTCACCGCTCGTAACCGGCCTCAGGCGATGTGAAGCTTGGCTGTGACTGGTCGAAGAGCTGTTTGAGCTGACTTTCCGACAACTCGGCGAACGCCTGCTCACGGGATCTCGTGCCCTGTGGGGAGTATCGAGTGACACGAACCTCGCGGTTGTTCCCCGCGTCCCTCGAGAACAGAAGGCCGAACTCGTCCTGCGTGTATTGGGTGATGTAGCCGGAAGGAGAGACCTGCCACTTCTGGCCGTCGACCTCGAGCGAGCGCACCGGCATCTACAGCTCCACTTCCTGGTAGACGCGCGAAGGATCGAGCGTCTTGTGCGGCGCGCTGGCGTGAGCGACAGTGAGCGTTTGCTCGTCGTCAGCCTCGGTGAACTCCACGAATGCACCGGGCAGGGACGACTCCTCGAAAACCCAGAACCGGCAATTAGCAGCGACGTAGTGGGACCGGAGCGCTTTGAGCCGCTTCGCATAGTTCGCGCGTTCAGATGCGGGCACTGTCGAGCGCTGAATGGTTAGAGCACGCGGCATGTTAGAGTCCGGTCTCCGGAAAGGTCTCGATGGTTTTTTTCACGAAAGCCAGGAATTGGTCGGCGATGGCGCCGTCGATGATGCGATGATCGAACGAGATTGAAAAGTAAGCACAGGTGCGGATCGCGATCGTGTCCTCGCCGTCGGTGCCAGGCAGGACCTTCGGGCGTTTCTCGATAGCTCCGACGCCCAATATGGCTACCTGTGGCTGGTTGATGATCGGCGTTCCCATGAGCGAGCCGAAAACACCCGGGTTGGTGATCGTGAAAGTGCCTTCCTGGACTTCTTCGGGCGATAGTCTCTTTGCGCGCGCGCGAGCGGCGAGATCGTTGAGAGCTTTCGTGATTCCAGAGAGCGAGAGATCATCGGCGCGCTTGATGACCGGGACTATCAAGCCCCAATCGAGTGCTACGGCAACTCCAATATTGATCTGCTTACGATAGATGACGTTCGTTCCGGCTACCGAAGAGTTCATCACCGGGAATGCCTGAATGCCCTGCGTCACCGCCTTTATGATGAAAGGCATGTAGGTGAGCTTCTGCCCCGTGGCCGCTTCGAACTCTGCGCGGTTCTTGGCGCGGATTCGTGCTACGCGTGTGAAATCGATTTCGATGAACGATGTGACGTGCGCGGCCGTATGGCGCGAGGCGACCATGTGCTCGCTGATGAGCGCACGCATCTTCGACATCGGCTCGACGACGTCGCCTGGCCACGCCTCGGGGAGCGGCAGCGACGGACCAGTCGCAGCGTAACCCGCTCTTCCCCCGCCTGAAGTTGCTGGGATTGCGGCGCCCGACTCGATAAATCCGACGATGTCTCGCTTGGTCACTCGTCCCGCGACGCCACTGCCGTGCAGTGAGGAGATGTTCACGCCGTGCTCGGCCGCGATTTTCCTGACCAATGGTGAAGACCGGGTGCGAACGCGCTCCTCGAATGAGTTGCCGTTGCCTGAATGCGAGGCGGCGATTGCGGGGGCGGGGGGTTGCTGACGCGACGGCGCGGAAGGCGGAGTAATTTGCCGTTGGGGGGCGGGCGCGGATCCCGAATCCGGTTTGGAAGTGGTGCCCTGATTCCCCGCAGCCTGCCCTCCAGACGGCGCATCGGTCTTGCCCACCGCCCCGCCCTTCTCAGTCTCGAGCCGGCCAACGACCGTCTGCACGGCGACCGTTTCGCCCTCTTTCACCAGTACCTCCGCGAGAACGCCCGCGGCCGGCGCCGGAATCTCAGCGTCTACCTTATCAGTGGAAATCTCGAAAAGCGGCTCGTCGCGCTTTACATCCTCGCCCACTTTCTTCAACCATTTGGAAAGTGTGCCCTCAGCGATCGATTCGCCCATCTGCGGCATGACTACGTCTACGCGCGCCACCGATTCTCCTTCGTTTTTCCTATTCGTCCGACCGAGTTTGGTTCAGACGTCGCAATGCAAGAATTGGGAGCGAAATCGCTCCCAGAACCGCTCCAATACCAGCATACACCCACCAATTGCACGCCGGAAGTCCCTCACCAGGGTTGCAGCCCTGCGCACTGCCGACGACCTTCCCCACGAACACGGCGATCATTCCGCCGCTGAAAAATCCGGCGACCAACGTAATGCATCCTACCCCAATCTTCCGCGCAACCATACCTTCGCGCGCTGGGTCGTTCGAAGCCATCAGTAGGCAGCGAGCTTCCGCAACGCAACCACGATGTCGGACGTCTGCGGAAGCACGTAGTCCTCGAGCGGAGGCGAGTACGGCAGCGGCACGTCCGCGGCCGTGACACGGAGCACCGGCGCGTCGAGCCACTCAAAAGCATGCTCATTGATGCGCGCCGTTATCTCACCGGCGATTCCGCCCGTCCTGGTGTCCTCGTGGACGATGAGCACGCGATTCGTCTTCCTCACCGTTGCAACAATCGCTTCATCGTCCATCGGTAAGAGGGTCCGCAAGTCGATCACTTCGACCGAGAGACCATCCTCTTTCTCAACCTGCTCCGCGGCCTCGAGCGCTTTCCAGACCGTCGCCGCGTAGGTGATTATCGACGCGTCTTTCCCTTCTCTCGCGACTCGAGCCTTGCCCAATGGAGTGACGACATCCCCTGCCGGCATCTCCTCCTTGATGCGACGATACAGATACTTGTGCTCGAAGTAGAGCACGCAATCTTCGTCGCGGATTGCTGACTTGAGCAATCCTTTGGCGTCGCTCGCAGTGGCGGGATAGACGATCTTTAAGCCGGGGGTGTGCAGGAACGCCGCTTCCGGATTCTGGGAGTGAAACGGACCTCCCCTCACATACCCGCCGCTCGGCCCACGTACAACCATCGGACATGGAAGCATCGCCCGATACCGCGCCGTCGCGACGTAGTTCGTGAGCATGTCGTAGCCCGTGGAGATGAAGTCGATGAACTGCATCTCGCACACCGGTCGCATCCCCATGTGCGCCGCGCCGGCCGCCGCTCCGATAATCGCCGCTTCAGAGATTGGCGTGTCGATCACACGCTGTTCCCCGTAGCGCGCCATTAGGCCGTCGGTGACCTTGAACGCGCCGCCATACGCGCCAATGTCCTCGCCGAGGCAGAAGACATTCTCGTCACGCTCCATTTCCTCGAAGAGCGCTTCGCGTATGGCTTCGAGATAGGTGATCTCAGACATCGTGGGTTCCCCAGCTCGCGGGTCGCTCGTGAACTTTTACCGCGGAGGAGACCCCCTCTCTGAACCAGAGCGGCACGTTCGCGGGCGGATCCGCAAAGACGCCGACGAGCGCGTCGGTCGGCTCGGGCATCGGCGAAGCCTCGGCTTCGTCGGTCGCCGCATCGATCTCGGTCTTCACGCGCGTGTCGATGTCATCCAGCTCGGATTTGCTGAACCCTTCGCTGAGGAGCCTGGCAACATACCGATCGAGGGGATCGTTCTCATTTGCCCAGCGGTCGATTTCTCCCGCGGGCACGTACGACTGGTTGTCGTGCTCTGCGTGTCCTTTTCTCCTGTAAGTGACGAGCTCTATCAGCGTCACTCCTTCTCCCGCACGGGCTCTGTCTACGGCGCGCTTCGTCACCTCGTACGTCGCGATCACGTCATTGCCATCCGCGCGCTCACCGGCAATGCCATACCCAACTGCCTTGTCGACGAGACTCTTCGCTGCCGTTTGTTTTTTGAGCGGTGTCGAATACGCGTAGCCGTTGTTTTCGACAACGACGACCAATGGACACCGCTGCACCGCGGCGAAGTTGATTCCCTCGTGGAATGCGCCTGTCGATGTCGCTCCGTCGCCTACGTAGACGAGCCCAACCCTGTCCTGTTTTCGCATCTTGAACGACAGCGTCACGCCTGCCATCACGGGCACCATGTCGCCAAGGTGAGATATCTGACCGATGAAGCCGCGCTCTAGATCGCCGTAGTGGATGTTCAGCTCTCGTCCGCGCGTCGGAGAATCGCTCTTGGCCATGTACTGCTTGATGATCTCGTTGGGTCGCGCTCCCTGCACGAGCATAGACCCAAGGTTTCTTATCAGCGGCGACAGCACGTCGCCCTTGCTTCGATCCAGCGCGTAAGCGCTTCCGACGGCGTCGGCTTCCTGACCGAGCGACCGGAACAGACCGCCGACTACCTTGGTTTGCCGGTAGAGATTGACGAGGCGCTCTTCCAGAAATCGGGTGAGCCGCATGAAATAGTACAACTCGAGCTTCTGTTCTCTCGACAGAGAGCGTTCGCCGTTTGAGCGGGCTGAATCCTTGCGAACGTTTGCAGCGGCCGACGCGCCCGTAACTGGCCGCGCCACGCTAGTACGCCGCTTCGATGCGGTGGCTCGGGTCGCCGGTCCGGTGGAGCTCGACGAAGAATTTCTTCGCGTTGCGGTCAAGCCGGCTCTCTCCCGTCTGGTCGGTGTCGATCTCGACGAAGGTGTAGTGCCCTCCTTCTTTGCGGACGCTTAGCTGGAGCTTGCCGAGGTCGCCGGCGAACATGCGGGAGCGGGCTGTGTGACCTGATCTCTCCATTCCAATCTCTGGAAAAAAATCATCCGCGATTCGCAGCGTCTCTGCCGGGGTCAGCTGGGTTCTGAAAAAATGGCGCATTTAATAGGTCAAGTGCCCGGCTCGCTAGCGGGGTGCACGGTCTGGATCCAGTCAACCCGCTCAAGTGGCATCGCTGGATTTTTTTCGCGTCGGAACTGAATGGCGGCGGCCCAGTCGCCGGTCGTGGCAAAGAAAAGTTTGCCCGAGTACGTACCGAGCTCTTTCTCTTTCTTGAGTCCGTCATTGGTGTTGGCGCGGTCGACGCTCGTCGCGAAAATTCTGCCTTCACCCGTCTCGATTGGCTGACCGGTCTTCTTGTCCTGGACCACGATCCTGTAAGCGATCGGCTCCAGTGCCCTCGGCGGTCTCGGATCCATAGTCACCCGAAAGGCGTAGCTATCGGACCAAAGCCGGAGGTCGAGCACCCTGGAATTCGATCCGCAGCTCGGGACCACTGCGAGAATCACTGCGCACGCGGCCACTGACGCCAGCTTCACGCGTAGTACTCGAGGCCGAGATGCGTGATCTGGTCCTCACCCATCAAGTGCCGCAAGGTGTTCTTGAGTTTCGTCTGCTGAATGAAGAGATCGTGCTCCGGTTGCAGCCCGGGTGCTGCCATTGGGCTCTTGTAGTAGAACGACAGCCACTCCTGGATTCCTTTGAGTCCGGCGCGATGCGCAAAGTCCGAGAACAGGGCGAGGTCGAGGACGATCGGAGCGGCAAGAATGGAATCGCGACACAGGAAGTTGATCTTGATCTGCATCGGATAGTTCATCCACCCGACGATGTCGATGTTGTCCCAACCTTCCTTGTTGTCCCCGCGCGGCGGGTAGTAGTTGATGCGCACGACGTGCGAGAAATCCTTGTAGAGGTCGGGATAGAGCTCCGGCTGGAGGATCGTATGAAGCACACTGAGCTTCGATTCCTCCTTCGTCTTGAACGACTGCGGATCGTCGAGCACTTCTCCGTCGCGGTTGCCGAGGATGTTCGTCGAATACCATCCAGCGAGACCTAGCATGCGCGCCTTGAGTCCGGGCGCGACAATCGTCTTCATCCAGGTCTGGCCGGTTTTGAAATCCTTACCTGAGATCGGTACGCCGCGGTCCTGCGCGAGCTTGAGAAGAGCGGGTGTGTCGACGCAAAGATTGGGAGCACCGTTGGCGAATGGAATTCCTTCCATGATGGCGGCGTAGGCGTAAAGCATCGACGGCGCAATTGCGTCATCGTTCTTCTCCATCGCCTTCTCGAACTGCTCGATCGTCGCGTGCTGCGGTCCCGGACGGATAAAAATCTCGGTCGACGCGCACCAGACTATCACAATCCGATCGCATTTGTTCGTCGCCTTGAAGTCGCGCATGTCCTGCCTGAGCTGCTCAGCGAGATCGCGCTTCGTCTTTCCCTTCTTGACGTTGGTGCCGTGGATGCGCGTGACGTATTTGTTGTCGAAGACGGCCGGCATCGGTTTGATCTTACGAAGAAAATCCGCGATTGGCTCGATGTCCGCGTCCTCGAGAACGCCCGCTTTTTTGGCCGCGGTCAGCGCGTCGTCAGGAATGGGATCCCAGGCGCCGAACACGATGTCGTCGAGGTTCGCCAGCGGAACGAAGTCCTTGATCAGCGGCGCACGCTTGTCGGTTCTTCTGCCGAGCCTGATGGTCGCCATTTGCGTCAGCGAGCCGATCGGCTTCGAGCGTCCGCGACGGATGCTCTCTACTCCCGCCATGAAGGTCGTAGCGACTGCACCGAGTCCCGGTGTCAGAATGCCCAGGCGGCCGGTAGCCGGCGCGATTGTCTTGAGGGCGGCACCAGGAGTGGATCTGGCCAATTCTATCTCCGTTTTTTATTTAAGATTGTGCCCGACGTGTCGCTGATGCTCCCGCCGCTTTCGGCGGCGACGCAGGATCATTGATCATGCGGATCGGCTTCGAGTCGAGATGCTGGGTCGCATGATAAACAAATGCGATCCGTTGTACCGCCGTGATGCACGCGGTTACGCTCAGAAGAAGTATAATCGCGATCAGGACCCAGCCGTTCCAGAACAGCCCGAACAGGGCCTGGGGTGCGGAGAGCAAAACGATGCGCTCGGGACGCTGCATCACTCCCACCTTGGCATCGATGCCAAGCGACTCGGCCCGAGCGCGAGTGTAGGAGACGACGAACGTGCCAATGATTCCTATGAGGCAAACCACCACCATGTAGATGTTGTGGTGGCGCGCATTGGTTGCGTAGAACACGGTTAGTCCGGCCATGAGTGCGCCGTCGGCAACGCGATCGAGGGTGGAATCGTAGAATGCGCCAAACACCGTCGATCGCCCGGTTCGTCTCGCGACCTGACCATCGACGACGTCGAAGAATGCGGTGGCCGACATGAGCCAGCCGGCGGTCATGATATGACCAGTCCCATAGACCACACCGGCGGCGATGGTGAGAACGGTTCCGGCGGTGGTGATGGCGTTCGGGCTGACATTATGCCGCGCGAAAAAGCTGATCGCCGGTTCGATCACGCGCAGCGCCCCATTTTTCAGATAATCCGTGGGAGTTGGCATTCAGCTCGGGCCGGCGTTGAGTGGAGGCCGGCCGATATGGCGGCTCCTCGGGCTTACGGCGCACAAAAAAGGGCCGCCGTGACAACCACGACGGCCCCGTAAAATTAAGACCTCCAATGACCTATCGCCAGCCGCGCGCTAACGCCAGAGAGCGGTCGACGTCACGGCAACCGCCAGTCGTAACTCGAGGTGAGCGTGACGTTGTCCTTCGTGTACGTGCGGGTGCCGTCGACCGTGACTGCGCGAAGATTCACCGTCGCTCCAGCCGGAACTCCCGCGACCGGGATGTGCTCGACGCTATTCGCTGCAACCTGCTTGACAAAAATGTCGTTTGCGCCACTCACGACGTAGACGTTCACGGACTGACTGAGGTTGTTCGTCAGGTTGATGGCCGTTTCAGGGGCCGTCTCGGGACCCGTGCGCACTTCGACCTGACGTCCTGCGCACGCAACCAGCGCGAGCATCGACAGCGAGAGCGTGAGCATCCGCATTCTGTGCCTCCGGAATTCTAAGGGGTGAAAACACTAGCCCGCTGCAAGAGGTATGCTTAGTCTGGCAACTCGTTTCAACAACCGTTGACTGCAGCTGCAACTGAACGGGATCCGAGATGCCAATCTCAAAACTGCAACTGAACGGGATCCGCGATGCCAATCTCAAAACTGCAACCGAACGGGATCCGCGATGCCAATCTCAAAACTGCACTGAACGGGATCCGAGATGTTAGAGGCTGAGTGAACAGTTGTTGGTCCAAGCCTCATTACCGCCCGGTGCAGGAAATTGAGCGCCGGCGAATCGAACGGTCGTGCGGTCCTAACTGAAATCTGGCACCTACGCCTCTCCCGCCTCGGATCGCGTTCAGTGCAGTTTGCAGTTCCCGCCTCGGATCGCGTTCAGTGCAGTTTGCAGCTACAGCCTCTACGCCCCGATTACTTGTAGATAAGGTATTGTCTGGTCGCTTCCCGGAAGGCGTACGCCGATTTGTACTCGCGATCGATCAGTTCGTCTGGATCCTCGCCCCGCAACAATGCCTCTCTGACCGCCGGCGCGCCGAATCTCAGATCGAATCCGCGGTTGTCGATTGTCAGCTTGCTCCCTGCTGTCTTCTTTATCGCCCACAAAAGACTCGCACCCACCCGCACAGATTGCAGTGCACTTCGATCGATGACCACGATTTTGATACCGGGGATCGTCTGGCCGGCGTATTTCCCATCTGATGGATTGACCGGAGTGAAGGTCTCCGCATAAAACCTGACGCCGGGAATCTCCCGGTCCTTGAGAATCGCGACTGTCGCCGCCGCGTTGAGCCACGGCGCGCCAACGTGTTGAAACGCTTCCGGAGTTCCGCGACCCACCGAAAGATTTGTCGCCTCGAATGCCACGAGACCCGGGTACAGCATCGCGCTGTGGAGCGACGGCATGTTGGGCGATGGATTTACCCATGGCAGGCCCGTCAAATCGAACCACACGTCCCTTCTCCAGCCCGTCGCCGGAACGACGTGCAGGTCCGCATGGATCTTCAGAACGTCGTTGTAGTAAAGCGCGAGCTCGCCCATCGTCATCCCGTGCCTCAAAGGAATTGGCCACAGCGCGTAAGCCTGGCCCGGCCTTCCTGGTGCAGGGTCGTTCGGATTCGCGAGCGAGCTATCGAGGACAGGCCCTTCTATGATGTAGCCGGTAATCGGGTTGGGGCGATCGAGCACTATGAACGGCTTGTTCAGACGCGCCGAAGCGCGCATCGAGTAGACCATAGCACCAACGTACGTCCACGTTCGTGTGCCAATGTCCTGGAGATCGAACACGAGTGCATCAAGTCCCCTGAGTATGCTGTCGGGGGGTGCCATCGTCTGCGCACCGTAAAGTGAGTAGACCGGAAGTCCGCTCCGCTGGTCAATGCCACTGGCGATGTTCGGCCGGTCTTCCGTTCCGCGCAGGCCGTGCTCGGGAGAGAAGAGCTGGACCAGGCTCACGTTCGCCTGCCGAGGCTTTTTCCCGCGGAGAACGTCGATGTCGGAGTTTCCTTTTTCGTCGACTCCCGTCTGATTCGTGAGCAGGCCGATTCGCTTCCCGCGAATCAGATTGATGCTGTCATTCACGAGGACGGTTATTCCGGGCCGCACCTTAGCCTCGGAGAGCTCGGAAGTAGGATCGATCTGCTTGTTCAGAACGACGCAGCCGCTGCAGACCGTTACGAGAATCGCGAGCGGCCGAATGTATCGCATCATCTGGAATTGTCCGGTAAGTTGTTGTGTCGGTAGTACCGTATGATACTCGTTGTTGATCCGGTTGGCTGAACTCCGGAGCGTGCAACGCAAACGTCTTGCCTGCCACCTCAATCCCTGACCTATGGCGCTGACTGCGATCGATTGGGCAATTGTCGCTGCGTACTTCCTGCTCTCGCTCGGAATCGGCTTCGCCTTCACCAAGCGCGGCGGCGAGAGTCTCAGCGAATACTTTCTTTCTGGCCGCAACGTGACCTGGTGGCTGGCGGGAACCTCGATGGTCGCGACGACTTTCGCGGCCGACACCCCTCTCGTCGTGACGGGGTTCGTCTACAATCACGGGGTAGCTGGAAACTGGATCTGGTGGAACATGTTGATGAGCGGGATGCTCACCGTGTTCTTCTTTGCGCGCCTCTGGCGCCGCGCCCGTGTAATGACAGATGTCGAGTTCGCTGAAATCCGCTACAGCGGCGAACCGGCAGCGGTCCTTCGCGGCTTTCGCGCCTTGTATCTCGCAATTCCGATCAATCTCATCATTCTTGGCTGGGTAACCCGCGCGATGATCAAGATTCTTACGATCTCGCTCGGACTTCACCCCGTGCAAGTATTCGGGATCACCGTGTCCGGCGACGTACTCGCCGTCGGCATTTGCTTCATCATCACCGTCGCGTACTCCGCCGGTGCCGGCATGTGGGCCGTGCTTTGGACGGATCTGATTCAGTTCGTAATCAAGATGAGCGCGGTAATCATTCTGGCCGTTTATTCCGTGCGGGCGGTGGGTGGCATGAGCGCGCTGAAGGCCGGCCTCACCACGCATTTCGGCAGCTCTGACGCTGCACTTTCGGTCCTGCCTCTCAAGGTTACCACGAGTGGAATCGAAGCTTACGCATGGATGCCGCTCCTCGCGCTTTTCGTCTTCCTTTCCGTGCAATGGTGGGCGGCGTGGTACCCCGGCGCCGAGCCTGGTGGAGGCGGCTACATCGCTCAGCGTATCTTTTCCGCGAAAACCGAGCGTGATGGCGTTCTCGCCACACTCTTCTTCAACGTCGCGCACTACGCCATGAGGCCGTGGCCGTGGATCATCACGGGTCTTTGCGCCGTCATCCTGTACCCGGCTGGAATTGGACCCACGCACGACCACGAAGCGGCCTACGTCCAGGCTTTCGTCGATCTTCTTCCGACTCCCTGGCGCGGCTTCATGATGGCGGGATTCGCCGCCGCGTACATGTCCACCGTTGGCACTCAGCTCAATTGGGGCGCATCCTACCTCGTCAACGATTTCTACAAGCGCTTCCTGAACAGGACCGCGACGGAAAAGCACTACGTCGCGATGTCGCGACTCGCCACCGTCCTGCTTTTCCTCGCCTCAGCCGTCGTCACCATGCACCTCCAGACAATCGAAGGCGCCTGGAAATTCCTCCTCGCACTCGGGTCAGGCACCGGATTGGTCCTCATCCTCCGCTGGTACTGGTGGCGGATCAATGCCTGGAGCGAAATCAGTGCGATGATCGCGTCCTTCGCCGTTTCTCTCGCCGCAATCAGCTTCATCAAGCCCCACTTCGCCGACACCGATTTCCGGGGCGACGCCTGGGTGATGATCGTTACCGTAGCGGTGAGCACGATCGTCTGGATAGTGGTGACCTTCGCCACCAACCCGGAGCCCGAAGCGACCCTCGAGTCGTTCTATCGGAGGGTCAGGCCGGGCGGTCCTGGATGGGCGACGGTCTCAACGCGTGCGGGATTCGGCCGAGAGAGCATTCCGGGAGGGGCGCTCGCGTGGACCAACTGGATCGCTGGCATCGTCGCAGTGTACGCAACTCTGTTCGGGATCGGAAAGATTGTGCTGGGCGATCTCATCGAGGGGCTCGTCATGCTCGCGATCGCTGTCGTGGCATTCGCCTGGATCGCACGCTCGTTCCGCGAGGACCGGGCGACACTACCAGACATAGCTGAAGCCGCCTAAATTTCATGTAGTACCGGAGGATAAATGTCAGTCTCATCACAGCCAGAAATCGATCTCACCGTCACGCCCAACGCGGGCGTTGAGGTCAAGAAGTTTATGGACGCCGAAGGCGTCACAGCGGCAGAAGGCGGCTTGCGCGTGAGCGTTCAGCCGGGCGGCTGCAGCGGGTTCAAGTACAGTCTCGTAATCGAAGACCGCGCCGCGGAGGACGATCTCGTAGTCCCGCGTGAAGGCTTCAACGTGTTCGTCGACCCGTTCTCCGCTCAATACTTGAACGGAGTCACGATCGATTACGTGACGTCGATGCAAGGCTCCGGATTCACCTTCAAGAATCCCAATTCGACCGGCGGGTGCGGCTGCGGAAGCTCATTCTCTGCGTAAGGCGCCGGCGGGTCGGCACGACATATCGAGGGCGGTGAAATGAAGACGAATTTCACCGCCCTCGATTTTATTGTGCTCGCTGCCTATCTGATCGGGACGACTCTCCTCGGCATTTGGCTCGGCCGCAATCAGAAGGACGCCAAAGACTACTTCGTCGCCGGCCACACAATTCCCTGGTGGGCGGTTCTTTTCTCCGTCGTAGCGACTGAGACCAGCGCGCTGACCTTCATAAGTATCCCCGGCCTTGCTTACACCACTGATCTCGGGTTCCTCCAGATCGCCGCTGGCTATGTCCTGGGGCGCATCGTCGTCGCATACACGCTTCTTCCACGCTACTACCAGGGTGATCTGGTCACCGCCTACGCCCTCTACGAGAAACGCTTCGGTATCGCTACGCGTCGTTTCGCGTCGATAGTCTTCATGGTGACGCGCGCTCTCGCTGATTCCGTCCGCGTCTTCGCCACGGCGATACCAATAGCATTGATCATCGGCCCGGCGTTGCCTCAGCGCTTCGTGATGCCCTCTGCCATCCTCGTTTTGGGTGCGCTCACTCTCATCTACACTTATCACGGCGGCATGCGAGCGGTCGTGTGGACCGACGTGCTTCAGACGAGCGTCTACTTGTTTGGCGGTCTCTCCGCCGTTTACCTGCTCGGCAAAGGTGTGTCCGGAGGGTGGAGCTCCATCCTCGCCACAGCGAGCTCCGCGCACAAGCTCCGGGCAATCGATCTCTATATGGGCTTCGACAAGCCACAGACGCTGTTCGCCGGACTACTGGGCGGTGCCTTTCTATCGATGGCGTCGCACGGCGCGGATCAACTCATCGTGCAGCGCCTGATGGCGGCATCGAGCCTGAAAGAGTCGCGCAAAGCGCTGATCGGAAGCGGCATCGCCGTGTTCCTGCAGTTCGCTCTCTTCCTGATGATTGGCGTCGGGTTATTCGCATTCTACAAGGGCCGCCCTTTCGACGTCCCGGATTCGATCTTTCCGACCTTCGTAGTCGACTCGATGCCCGCTGGTTTGCGCGGGCTGATTGTAGCCGCAGTGCTCGCTGCCACCATGAGCGCGCATTCCGGAGCCCTTAACTCGCTCGCTGCCTCGACGACGCACGACATCTACCTTCCGCTTTCAGGTCGTGCAGCGGAAGATCCGCGCACACTCAGAATCGCTAAGCTTTTCACAATGTTCTGGGGCGTCGTCCTCCTCGTCATGGCATTGCTCTACCCGAGGCAGAACACACCTGTCGTCGTCGTCGCTCTCTCCATAGCGTCCTTCACCTACGGCGCGCTACTCGGCGGATTCTTCCTCGGGATGCTTTGGCGGAGAGCCAGGCAGCGCGACGCAATAACCGGCATGGCCGTCGGAATCATCGTGATGAGTTTCGTCGTCTTCGCCAAGCAGCTCATTGCCGTCTTCCCGTCTATCTCGGGCACACTCACGACGCTTTCGACAATCGCGTGGCCGTGGTACGTGCTGATCGGGACTTCGTTCACCGTTGGTGTGGGGATTCTATCGTCGTTCACGCACCCGAATACGCCGGAGACTGCTCGCGGTGAGTGAGATCGTGGTCGGAGTCGACGGCGGCGGATCCAGGACCCGGGTGCTGATCGGAACCGCCGAAGGTGAGGTTCTTGCGACAGTCGATGGTCCCAAATCGGCCGTCACGCCAGGCGAAGCAGCGCGCTCTGCTGACGTGATCGCCGATCTCGTTTCTCGAGGACTGGCCGATGTGGCGCTCCCCGGTGCGGTGATGCCCAGGGTTCTTTACTGCGGCGTCGCCGGCACGGGTCGGGACGAAGAGCGGCGCGCGCTGCACGCGGCGCTGGATGCGAAGGAGCTGGCTGAAGAGGTCGTCATCGATTCCGACGGATTGATCGCGATGTACGACGCCTTCGATGACCGCGCCGGAATTCTGCTCGTCGTCGGAACCGGGTCGATTGCGTACGGACGCAGTCCCGCTGGAGAGATCGTGCGCTGCGGCGGCTGGGGTCCGACTTTTGGCGATGAAGGAAGCGGGGGATGGATCGGTCGTCGTGCGTTGAGTATCGTCGCGGCGTCGAGTGACGGTCGGGAACCGGCGACTGCCCTTCTCTTTCCAATTCTCGCTGCGACGCAATGCGACGACGTCGAAGACCTGATTTCGTGGGCGTCATCCGCCGACGCCCGCGCGTTTGCCGCGCTCGTACCCGTTGTGTTCAGTACGGCGGCGGCGGGCGATCAGCGCGCTAACGCTCTCATCACTCTTGCCGCCGAGGAGCTCGTGCTCCACGTTCGCGCGCTGTCGCGCCAGCTATTTACGGATGAAAGGGCGGCCGTAGCCGTTGCGCTGAGCGGTGGCCTGATGGAGCGCGGCTCGCCGCTCAGGAAGCGGTTGGAACAGCGCCTGAAGTCTGCTGTGCCGGGGGCGCAGGTTCGGTCGGAAGAAGTTTTTCCTGCGCGTGGAGCGCTCCGGGCAGCGGCTCGACGAATTCACCTTCCAACCTAGCCATCACGACTGTCGCCAGGCAGTTGCCAACCAGGTTGATGCTCGTTCGTGCCATGTCCATCAGCGCATCGACGCCGAGGATGATGGCAACACCTTCGAGCGGCAGGCCGAAGGTTGCGAGAGTGCCTGACAGTATCACGAGCGAAGCGCGCGGGACCGCTGCTACACCTTTGCTCGTAATCATGAGGGTTAGCATCATGAAGAGCTGGCCCGTCAGGCTCATCGGGCGTCCGGCCGCCTGCGCGACAAAAACAGAAGCCACTGCGAGGTAGAGAGTCGATCCGTCGAGATTGAATGAGTAGCCGGTTGGCATCACGAACGCCACGATGCGACGCGGAACTCCGATCGCCTCCATTGCCTGCATCCCTGGCGGCAACGCTGCCTCTGAGGATGTTGTCGAGAATGCGATCAGCGCCGGCGAGCGGACCGCGCGCACGAATGCTCTCAGCGGTACCCTGAAGATCAACGCGATCGGAAGCAGGACGATCAGGAAAAACACGATCAGCGCCCCGTACAAAGTGAGCACGAGCTTGCCGAGGCTGAGAAGGACTCCAAGCCCGCTTTGAGCAACCGTGGCGGCAATGGCCGCGCCGATTCCAACCGGCGCGAATCGCATGACGAGCATCGTAAACTTGAACATCACCTCGGATAGGCCTTCGCAGCCGCCGAGGATGATCTCCTTCGGCCGGCCTTGAACTCTCGAGAGCGCAACGGCGAAGAGGACGGCAAAGAATACGACCTGGAGAATCTCGTTCTTCGCAGCGGCGTCGAAGATGCTCGTCGGCACCAGATGCTCGATGAAACCGCTCGCGGTCTGGGTATTGTGCGCAAGCTCCTGACCGGTTTGCGGCGACGCGGCGAGTGTGATTCCGTCGCCGGGTCGCACGAGATTGACGGCAGCGAGGCCAATGACGAGCGCCAGCGTTGTCACGATCTCGAAGTAGATCAGCGATTTGAGCGCGAGTCGGCCGACGCGCTTCATGTCGTCGCCGTGGCCGGCTATCCCGACGACCAGGGTGCCGAAAATCAGCGGTGCGATGATCGACCTGATCATCCGCAGGAACACCGTCGACAGCGGTTTGAGCGCCGTAGCTAATCCCGGCGCATAGACACCGATTATTACCCCGAGGACCATCGAGATTATGATCCACGAGGCGAGGGAGATGCGGCGGATCTGTCGAAACAGCATCATCATGCTACCACACGCCCGTCAGCGCGTTATCGGAGGCGGAGGCTCGACGGGAATCGCACGCGAGCCAAGCCTGAGTGTCGAATGACCATAGCCGTATGCGACATAGAGCGCGAGTCCGATCACCAGCCACCAGCCGAACCGGACCCACGCTATGCCCGGCAACCCACGCATCACGAAAACGCAGAGCGCGGCACCGATGATCCCGACGGCGTGCACGAGCGGCACCCTGAATGGCCGCGGGCGCGTCGGATCTGTGTAGCGCAGCACTATCACGCCGATGCAGACGAGCGCAAAGGCAAACAGCGTCCCGATGTTGGTGAGATCGTAGGTCTCGCCAGCATCACCGATGAGGGACCACAGTGCGACGAATACGCCTGTAAGAATTGTCGTAACGTACGGCGTCCGATACCTGCCATGGAGCTTGGCAGCCCAATGCGGCAGGAGACCATCGCGAGCCATCGCGAAGAAAATGCGCGGCTGCCCGTACTGAAACACCAGCAGCACCGCCGCCATCGAGACGACCGCACCAAGTGCGACGATCTTGGCGATGCTCGTCATGCCCGTCGCGTTCAAGGCGAATGCGAGCGGATCCGCGGCAGCGCCAAGACTCTTGGATGGAACCATTCCGGTGAGAACGGCACCGATGACGACGTAGATCACCGTACAGATGGCGAGCCCGCCAAGTATTCCAATCGGCAGATTGCGCTGCGGATTCTTCGTTTCTTCAGCCGCGGTCGAGATCGCGTCGAATCCGATGTAGGCGAAGAAAACTATCGCGGCGCCCTGATGGATTCCCTTGAAGCCGTTCGGCGCAAACGGGTGGTAGTTGGCCGTGTTGATGTGCTGAGTGCCCATGATGATGAAGAGCGCGAGCACCAACAGCTTGATGGCCACCATGATGTTGTTGGCGCGCGCACTCTCCCTGACGCCGAGCATCAACAGCCACGTAATCAGAGCGACGATCGCAAATGCCGGGACGTTGATGAGAATCGGTATCCCCGCGATGTGCGGCGCACTAGCGAGAAGCCCGTGCACGGCGGGATTGGAGCTCAATAACGCGGTGCGATAACCGGTCGTCAGCCACAACGGAATCGAGATCCAATCGCCAACGAGGGATTTGAAGTAGTCTCCCCATGAGATCGCGACAGCCACGTTTCCGACTGCGTACTCGAGAATGAGATCCCAGCCGATGATCCACGCTACCAGCTCTCCGAGTGTCGCGTAGGAGTACGCGTACGCACTTCCTGCCTGCGGAATCATCGATGCCAGCTCGGCGTAGCACAGCCCGGCAAGTCCGCATGCCGCGCCGAGGAGCAGGAAGGAAAGAACGAGCGCGGGCCCGGCGCCAACCCGGATGACGTTCCCCGCCGCGTCCACCTGGCCGGCCGCCGCGGAGCCGATCGAGCCGAAGATTCCCGCGCCGATAACCGCCCCGATCGCCAGCATGATCAGGTCGCCGGACCCAAGGGCTCGCTTCAATCCATTGGGATTTTCGCCCTCCGCCAAAAGTGCGGCGATGGGCTTCCGCGCAAAAAGTGAACGGATCATCGCGATCCCGAAGAATGGTGGCGGCGCCGCTTCAGTCGAAGCGGCGCCGGTTTAGCTGGAATTCGCTATGCTACCGCGCTCTTCACACGCATGGCATAGAATGACCGCCAGACGAACGTAACAGAGATCAGGAAAAAGACGGCGGCGAGAATGTGCGTCAGCACCGAGCCGCGTTCGGCGGTGAGCGAGACCGCCAGTTCCACCGCCAACAGTCCGAATAGAGTCGTGAACTTGATGATCGGGTTCAGCGCGACCGAAGAAGTGTCCTTGAACGGATCACCGACGGTATCTCCGACGACAGTCGCGGCGTGAAGCGGAGTTCCTTTCTGCTTGAGCTCGACTTCGACGATTTTCTTGGCGTTGTCCCACGCACCACCCGCATTCGCCATGAAGATCGCCTGAAACAATCCGAACAGCGCAATCGAAATCAGGTACCCGATGAAGTAATACGGCTCGACGAAAGCGAAGGCGAGGGTCGCAAAGAATACGGCGAGGAAGATGTTGAACATTCCCTGCTGCGCGTATTTGGTGCAGATCTCGACGACTTTCTTGCTGTCGGCAACCGATGCCCTCGCTGTGCTCTCGAGGTTGATGTTCGCCTTGATGAACTCCACCGCCCGGTATGCGCCGGTCGTGACCGCCTGCGTCGATGCGCCAGTGAACCAGTAGATCATCGCGCCGCCGGTGATGAATCCAAGCAGAAACGGGGGGTGAAGGATCGAGAGAAATGCGATGAACTCGGGCTGCAGCCCGTGAGTCAGTGCCACGATGATCGAGAAGATCATCGTCGTCGCGCCGACAACGGCCGTGCCGATCAGCACCGGCTTTGCCGTCGCCTTGAAGGTGTTGCCCGCGCCGTCGTTCTCCTCGAGCAAATCCTTGGCTCTCTCGAAGTGGGGCTCGAAGCCATAGTCGTTCCGGAGCTGCTGTTCGATGCCCGGAATTTGCTCGATAAGAGACAGCTCGAATACCGACTGTGCGTTGTCCGTCACTGGTCCGTATGAGTCGACGGCGATCGTCACCGGCCCCATTCCAAGAAATCCGAACGCGACGAGTCCGAATGCGAACACCGCCGGGGCTATCATCAAAGTCCCGAAGCCACCGGTGCTCACCAGATATCCGATCGACATCAGCACCATGATCGCCATTCCCAGCCAGTACGCGCTGAAATTCCCGGCGACGAAACCCGACAGAATATTGAGCGAGGCTCCGCCTTCGCGCGACGATGTCACCACTTCCTTGACGTGCGCCGAGCTGACCGATGTGAAGACCTTCACCAGCTCGGGAATGATCGCGCCGGCCAGAGTACCGCAGGTGATGACAGTCGAGAGCTTCCACCAGAGCGAGCCATCTCCAAGGTGAGGCAGAAGCGAATATGAAACGAGATAGGTGAGCGAAACTGAAATGAGCGAGGTGAGCCAGACCAGCGACGTCAACGGAGTCTCGTAGTTCATGTGATCCGATTCCGCGTACCGCGATTTGGCGATCGCTTCGTTGATCAGATACGACGCGCCGCTTGCCACGATCATCATGATGCGCATCACGAAGATCCATACGAGTAGCTGAACCTGAACCGCCGGATCGCGCACCGCGAGCACGATAAACGAGATGAGCGCGACACCCGTCACACCGTACGTCTCAAATCCATCCGCACTCGGCCCCACTGAATCGCCGGCGTTGTCACCCGTGCAATCCGCAATGACGCCGGGGTTTCTGGCGTCGTCTTCCTTGACGTTGAATACGATCTTCATCAGGTCCGCGCCAATGTCCGCGATCTTGGTGAAGATTCCACCGGCGATGCGCAGCGCCGCCGCGCCCAGTGATTCGCCGATCGCGAACCCAATGAAGCAGGGGCCGGCGTAGTCTCCAGGAATGAAGAGCAGGATGAAGAGCATGATCACGAGCTCGACGCTGATCAACAGCATGCCGATGCTCATGCCAGCCCGGAGTGGAATCGAATAGCAGGGGTACGGCTTGCCGCGAAGACTCGCGAACGCGGTGCGTGAATTCGCGAATGTGTTAACGCGGATGCCGAACCACGCCACACCGTAGCTTCCCGCGATGCCGATCAGGCTGAAGAGAAGAATGATCGCGACTTTGGGCGCCGCGAAGTGCGTGAGCACCCCGAAGTAGAGCAGGATCACGAGACCAATGAAGATCTCGAGAATCAGAATGAATTTTCCCTGCGTGATCAGATACGTCTTGCAGGTCTCGTAAATGAGCTCCGAGATCTCGCGCATTGACTCGTGCACGGCCATGCGCTTGAGCTGACCGTAGATCACGAGACCGAACAACATTCCAGCTGCGCAGAAGACCAGGCCGCTCAGAAGCAGCGACCGGCCCTGGATGTTTCCGAAGAATCGAACCTTGGATAAATCCGGGATGATGAGATTCGCCTCACCACCTGCCTGGTGCTCCACCGGGACTGGCTGGGCGGTTCCGGTCGCGGCCGCGGCAATCGCGCTGTCCGTCCGATTGTCCGATGCGCCCTGCGCAAGCGCAGCTCGCGCCACGAGCATCGTGATCAGCGAGAAGACGATGGCGAGTGTACGAATAACCAATGCAAACTTCCGATTCATTCTTGAATTCTCCAAGGGTGATAAAAAGCGGGCCCGAACGGGCCTTTAAATGCTCAGCGAACTGGTACTGATTCCACTTTGCGCCAGATGAAGAACACTGGAACGCCGAGCAGTACGATGACGAGCCCGGAAACGGCCTGGGCGCGGGTCTGGTCAGCGATCAGCAAAATAATCGCGACCGCCGCTGCGAGAAGGATGTAGAGGGCCGGGAGAACTGGGTAGCCGACCACTCGATACGGACGCTCCGCGTCTGGCCGAAGCTTTCGCAGCCTGAAAAGGCCGAAGGTGGTCAGAACGTAGAAAATGAGCGCGGCGAAAATGACGTAATTCAAAAGCTGACCGTACGTTCCCGTGAGACACAGCAGACTTGCCCAGATAGACTGCGCGATGAGCGCCGCCGACGGCACCCTGTTCCTGTTCAGCGTGCCGGCCCGCGAGAAGAAAAGCTTGTCGCGCGCCATTGCGTAGTACACGCGGGCGCCGGAGAGAATCAGGCCGTTGTTGCAGCCGAAAGTCGAAATCAAAATCGCCGCCGCCATGATCGATGCCCCAGCCGCACCAAAAACCGTCTCGGCGACCGCACTCGCAACGCGATCCTGCGTCGCGTACTGGATTCCGCGTCCCATTACCGTCGCTCCGTTGGCGGCGCCGTGGAGCGGCAGGACGTTGAGGTAGGAAATGTTGGCGAGAAGGTAGAGCAGGCTGACGAGCCCGGTCCCGTAGATCAGAGCGCGCGGAAGATTTCTCTGCGGCGAATGAACTTCGGCAGCGGCGAACGTGACGTTGTTCCACGCGTCACTGGAAAAAAGAGAACCTACGAGCGCGGATCCAAAGGCAAGCACGAATGCCGGAGCGAGAACGCTAGGATTGAAATTTCCGCCGGAGAAGTTGG
The DNA here is from genome assembly GCA_050733435.1 of Gemmatimonadaceae bacterium. Classification (GTDB taxonomy): domain Bacteria; phylum Gemmatimonadota; class Gemmatimonadetes; order Gemmatimonadales; family Gemmatimonadaceae; genus UBA4720. Next base: position 26,432 of record JBOHTB010000096.1, read on the forward strand.
CCGCGATCGCTGCCGCATGCCGTCCGATCGTGAAGCCAAGCAGGATCAATGCTGCCAAAGCGCCGGTCTTCACGACGGTGAGCGTCGTTTGCACCCATTTGCCTTCCTTGATACCGCGGAGGTTGACCCAGGTGAGTATCCAGATTGTGACGAGGGCAATCACGCGCTGTGGCGTGAGCCCGAGCTGGATCGGAGCGCCAGCAGTCGTGAAATCGAATTGGGGAAACCAGCTGTACCTGTCTGGCGTGATGGCCGGCCACAAGACGCCGAGGAATCGCCCGAAGGCAACCGCAACTGCGGCGATCGTCCCGGTCTGAATTACGACAAAAAGTGTCCATCCATAAAGAAAGCCCATGAGCGAACCCATGGACTCCCGAAGAAACACGTACTGGCCGCCGGCGCGTGGATACATCGCCGCGAGCTCCCCGTACGAGAGAGCGCCAAATACCGTCATGACGCCGGAGACAACCCACGCCATCAGAAGCCAGAATGGCGAATTCACCGTCCTCGCCATGTCCGCGGACACGATGAAGATTCCCGATCCGATCATCGACCCAGCCACGAGCATGGTGGCGTCGGTGAGCGTCAGCGCCTTGACGAACTCGCGTGACGACGGAGCTATGTCGGCCGTGGCTGTCGTGGTTGTCAACGCTCTCCCTAAATGCTCGGTTCGCCGGGGTGCTGGCCTCCTGTACTGCGGGCAGAAGTTACCCGAGCAGACCCCGATTTGCTAGGGAAAACGGACCTAAAAGATGATCTCGATTTCGGCTGTGTCGCGCATCGGCGTGCCGTCAGCATGCACGCCTGGTCGAAAGCGCATCGACCTCAGTACCTCGGCCACGCGCTTGTTGTAGTCGCCGTCCCTCGTCGGATTAAAACCGAGCAGCTTGGCGTTCCCTTTTTCGTCGACATCGAAGAAGGCCTTCATGTGAAAGCCCTTCACGGCCGACGGCGCGGGCATCGGCGGAATGAAAAGATCGCGAACTGTCGGTGGATAGTCTTTGCCCGGGCCACCGCCGGTGCCCGGTCCGACAGAACTCCCTCTTCCCGTTCCTTCGCCAGATCCAACGCCTCCGCCGGTTCCCGGTCCTGCGCCGGGAGTGCCTTCGGTTCCGGTTCCTGTGCCAGCGGGCACCGTCACAGGTGTCGTTACAACTTGCTGGGCGGGAGTCACCGGAGTCTCCACAGGCGGCTTCGGCTCCTTCGGTTTGACCGGAGGAACCGTCGTCGGTGTCACCTTCGGCATCACCGTCGGATCGGACTTTACGCGCACGAACTCGACGCGTTCAACACGGAACCCCGATCCGGCAGAACCGCCCCCTCCGCCCCCGGCCGGACCCGGCCCGCCCCCGCCGAGAACGTCAGGTCGGCTGAAGTCAGGCGATCCGACGACGCTAGCCAGAACGAGAAAAAGGATCAGTGCGTGCACCAACAGCGACGCAATGATCCCTTTCCAGTCTCTTTTTTTCTTTTGACGCTGCTCGAAAGTCGGATAGCGCGTGGCTACTTCACATCCTTCGGCGTCATGCCGATGACTTTCACTCCAGCGCCACGTGCGACGTCCATAGCATAGATCACGTCCGAGTATTTCACGGCCGGATCGCCTTTTACGAAAATGATCTTGTCCGGCCTCGGGTCGTAGATCAACTTCAGCTTCCTGGCAAGATCGGCCTTGGTCACTGGCTGTGTGTTGATCCGGAACGTGTTGCCCGGAAGCACCTCGAGCACGATCTGTGACGGCGGCGGACCTGACTGATCCGGCTGCGGTGTCGGATCAGGAAGCTGCAGATCGATCGCCTTTCGCGACATCGGAATCACCATCATGAAGATGATCAACAGCACGAGCAGCACGTCGATCATCGGCGTGACGTTGATCTCGTTCGTGAGACCACCGCCCCCTCCTCCTCCTGACATTGCCATTACTTCTTTCCTCCTGCCGCGGGCGCATTGAACAGGTTGTCCGCCTGCACCGCCGAAACGGTACCCGGACGCTGATCGGTGATCATGCCGGTTGTGGCAACGTCGTTGTGCGCCGCGATATCGAGGGCGTCGAGCACCTTTCCGTAGGCCAGACTCTTGTCTGCCTTGACATACAGCAGTCGCCCCTCGGTGCGGTTCTCAAAAATCTGCTTCAGCATCGGACCTAGATCGGCGTTCTTGATCGCTTTCTTGTTCAGGTAGTACTGCCCGTTGACGTCGATACCGAGAACCTGATCCTGATCTTCCTCAGGATGCGGTTTGAGGTTGACACCCATGGGCGGTATTGCCTGGAATCCCGACGTGATCGCCGGGATCACGAGCATGAAGATGATAAGCAGCACGAGCATGACGTCGATCATCGGCGTCACGTTCGGCGCGGCCTTCACGCCCCCTGAGGAACCAGCAGACATCGCCATGACTTTTTCCCTCCCGGGATTACTGCGAGATCGGGCTGGAGCCGGCGGTCGCCGTAGTGTTGAACTCACGAGTGAAGCGCGAACGTCCGAACTCGCCCGTGCCCGTGATGTTCTTGATCATGTAATCGATCATCTCCTTCGAGGTGTACGTCATCTCGGCGGTGAGATTGTCGATCTTGATCTGGAAGTAGTTGAAGAGCCACACCGCAGGAATCGCGACGATGAGTCCGAAGGCGGTGGTGATAAGAGCCTCAGATACACCCGAAGAAATCGAGGCGAGTCCGCCGGAACCCGACGCGGCCATTGCGGCGAAGGAGTTCACGATTCCCATCGTCGTACCGAGGAGTCCGACGAACGGCGCCGTTGCACCGACGGTCGCCAGAATTCCAAGACCGCGCTTCAGGTCAGTGATGGTCATCAACATCTCGCGCTCAACCGCGCGTTCGGCCGAGTTGATGTCGGCAACGGTCACGGACCCGTCCTGGATGAGAGGGCGAATCTCGGTCAGTGCGCCGCCGAGAACGCGCGCGACGTGCGATCTCTTGTACTTGTCGGCCAGCGTCACCGCTTCGGCAAGATTGTCTTCCTCGAGGAACTGCGAGAACTCAGGAGCAAACTTGCGGGTCTCACCCTGCGCCTTGCGAAGATCCCACCACTTCTTGATGGCGACCGAAAGCGACCAGATCGACATGATGGCGAGGACATACACGATGCCCTTCGCGAAATTGCCCATCTGGTTGTAAATGTCGAGTAGTGACAGCTGCATTGTTTACTCCGAGAGGTTTGTTGTTAGCGCGGAACGGCGAACTGGAACGCTTGCTGGACCAACTGGTTGACCGGTTTTCCTCCGATCATCGCGGGACTGAAGTGCATCCTCGGCAGAACATTCTTTACGGCCTGGGTGAAAAGCTCGTTCGTCGATTTGAGAACCTTGAAGGTGTCCATGTCGGCCTTCCCGTCACTCTTCACCACGAACTGTGCCTGGACTTCCCCGGGGATGCCCGAGCTTTCGAGAACCGATGGATACCTCGGCTTCGGACTGTCCTGAAGCATCTCCGCCGGCTTTTCGACCTGGAACTCGAAGTACGTCTGGTTCGTGTTGACAATTCCGCCTGCGACGCCATTTCCGGTGCCGCCCTTCACGCCCTTGCCGGTGAAATCGTTCTCGTTGGTGATTGCTTTCGACAGATCGATCTCGGGAATCTTGATGTCGATCTTCACCGGTGCGCGAAGCACCTGGAAGCCCTTTGGCGGAGGCGGCTTGACCACGACTTCTTTCGGCGGCGGCGGCTTGTCCGGTACTTTCGGTGGCTCTTTCTTCATCTCGACGAACTGGATCTTCTCAGCCTTCGCCTTTTCGTCCTTTACACCGGCGCGGGCCGTCGCGTACACGGCGCCCCCGATGAGGAACGTGTGCAATACGATGCTGAACACCGTACCGCCGGCCATCTTCTGCTTGTGTGCCTTCGACTCAAGTAGTTGGTTGAACATTCCTCACCCGGTTGGGAAGTCGTGATGTAAGCTGTTCCAAATCCAAATGTCATGGAATACCCACAAGATTAAGAATCCATGAAATAGTATTAAGGAATTCCTAACCTATCTGGCGAGCGTAAACACGAATGGCATTTGGACCAGTTGCCGTACTTTTCGACCGCCGACTTCCGCCGGAACGAATCGCATTCGTCTCAACGCCGCGCGCACTGCGTCTTCGAACTGGCGATTGTCGGATCGAAGGAAACGGATGCTGTCTACCTCCGCGCGGCCGTCGCCGCCCACTATAAAGGTTGCGACCACCGTACCCTCTACACCCGCTCGTCTCAGCATTTCCGGATATTCGGGCGGTGCACTTCCCGGAACGACAGCAACCTGCCTCTCGACCTGGTCGGCGCGGAATGCCGCAGTCGTGGAGCCCGGACCGCTGACATCGGCGGCATCTGCCTGGCCAAGTGATATTCCGGTTCGCGCAAAATCCATCGGTGTAGACGCATCCATTGTTACATCGATGGTCGGCGTTTTCACGTCGATGGTTGGCACGCGGACGAATTGAAGCGTGCGGCCGACGGGTAGAGTTGCCGGGGCCTTCTCACGACTCAGTGGCGCGGTAACAGGTCGCGGCGGAAAATAAATTGTGCGAATACTCGTGGGGCGGTCAGGCACTGCAGGATGAGCGTGAGCCGTCGCGTAAAGAGCCCCGAGAATGAGCGCGGTGTGAAGCCCGACGCTCGTCACCGTCCCGCCAACAAACCGCGTCTTTCTCGATCCGGATTCAAGCAATCTGACGGGCATTTGCTCTCCGAGTGGATTTCGTCTCCAACCTCTCGGAGTCCCGCGCGAAGCGCGATAGCAGGCGCGTTAGAAGCGGATGATAAAGCGCTCAGGTTCGCATTAGCATTCTATTAACTGCGGTACCTGGTACCGGGTACCTGGTACCGGGTACCGCCTTTCAAGTCCTCTGCCCGTCTCCGCCGAGCGGCAGCGTCACAGTAAAAAGACTCCCCCGACCGAGGCGCGAAGACGCTGTGAGGCTGCCACCGTGCGCTTGCGCAATCCATTGGCTGATCGCGAGTCCCAATCCGAAGCCACCTCGTTCCGACATTCGCGAACGCACCCGATCTGCTCTCCAGAAACGCTCGAAGATGTGCGGAAAATCCACCGCCGAAATTCCGATCCCCGTATCTCGCACCGCGAATGTCACGTTGTCCGGATGCTTGCCGAGTCCGAGCTCGACGTGCCCGCCGGCCGGAGTGTACTTGATGGCATTGGTGACGAGATTCAGAAAGAGCTGCCGCAACCGCGTTCGATCCGCCATCACCACCGCGTCGGTGGTAAAGGGGAGGTTCACCGTAACCCCCTGCGCTTCGCCAAGTATCAGAGCTGTCTCGTAGACCTCCTGCACGAGCGGCATCAGCTCTACCGGCTCGCGATGGATGTCGAACCTGCCTTCATCGGCGCGAGCGAGCGTGAGGAGACTCTCCACGAGATCGGTCATCCGGCGCACTTCCTGGAGGGCTTCCTCGAGGGCGACCATGCGATCGTGCTGGCCGGTCGACTCCGTCATCGCCCGTTCTACGTCCGCGCGAAGCACGGCCAGCGGTGTCTTCAGCTCGTGACTCGCATCCGCGGTAAAGCGTCGCAACGCGCCGAACGAAGTTTCGAGACGTCCGATCATCGCGTTCAACGTCGTCACCAGAGTCACGAAGTCGGTGGTTTCTTCACTGAGGGGAAGCCGACGGTGCAGGCTTCGCCCGTCTGTAATCGCTGCAACCTCGTTCGTGATCTCGGTGAGCTGACGCTGCGTTCGGCCGAGAAAAACAAACGCGGCAGTCCCCGCGCCGACGATGATGAACGAGATCAGGAGCAGCGAGTCGAACATGTAATCGGTCGGGATCGTATCTGCTCGGGTTGCGACGGCACCCGATGCAATTCGAGTCAGGCCGCCGGGATTGCCGGCGAGGGAATGGGAAACGAAGAGCAGTTTGTCCTGCAGCGAGTCCAGCGAGAAGATGAGAGCCTCACCGGATTTCTGGAGCGAGTCGAGCTGAGTCTGGAGGACACCCATGTCCTGACCTTTGAGCCGCATCACATCGTTCGACCGATAGACCGCTCGGCCGGATGTGTCGACAATGACGATGTATCCCGGAACAGACTGGAGTCGCGCCGCCAGCGCCGGCGTGAGCGCCTGGATGAGAGCGGTATCACTCGTGGCGACGATCTTTTCGTTCGACTGCTGCGCCTCGCTGATTATCCGCGCGGCGAGATCGCCCTGCGCAGCGGCATACTGCGCGATGTCGTGATAGACCGCGTTGTTCCGCGCGGTCACGAGAGCGAGAAACAAGGTGAGCGCGACGGCAATCATTCCAAGGACGAACGCTGCCGTCAGCTTTACGCGCGTCGATAACACAGTTCCTAGCTGGCCTTTCCGGGCGCGCCCTCTTCACGGATCACGTAACCGACACCGCGAATGGTGTGGATCAGCCTGTGGGCGCTATTTGCGTCGATTTTCTTTCGCAGATGGTTGATCACGACGTCGACGATGTTCGTTCCAGGATCGAAGTGATACCCCCAAGCGTACTCCGTGATCAGGGTCCGGCTCATTACCCGACCGGTGTGACGCATCAGATACTCGAGGACCGTGTACTCCTTTGGAGTTAGCTCGATCGAGTGCCCATCCCGCGCGACCTCTCGCGTGTCGAGGTTGAGGGTGAGATCCGCGGTCCTGAGAATCGGGGACAGGCGGGCGCGCGGGCGTCGCGACAGGGCTTCGACGCGCGCAAGAAGCTCCTCGAACGCGAAAGGCTTGGTAACGTAGTCGTCAGCGCCGGCACGCAGCGTCTCGACCTTGGAGTCAACGGCGTCCTGCGCCGTGAGAATCAGAACCGGGCGATCGAACCCGCGCGCACGGAGATCATGAAGGACCTGGGCTCCCGATTTCCCGGGCAGACGCATGTCGAGCACGACCACGTCGTACTCCTCGGCTATCGCTCGCGCCTCGCCGTCGTCTCCGTTCGCTACGAGGTCGACGCCCCAGCGCTGCTCCTCGAAGCCCCGCTTGACGAATTGTCCTACCGTGGGATCGTCTTCTATCACGAGGATTTTCATCAGCAAGACTTCCGGGAGAGAAAAACAAAAGCGGAAATGCGTTTTCGCATTTCCGCCTAACTTATATCCGCGCTACCCACGCGAGCTAGCTGCGCATTGTGCAGCCTCTTTCCTCTTTCCTCTTCCCGCTTCCCGCTTCCCGCTTCCCGCTTCCCGCTTCCCGCTTCCCCGGTTCTAGCGAATAAAACCCTGGTACGGTTTCCTCACCGGGAGCTCCGCCTTCTGTCTTTTTGCGACGAGAGCGGCGGACACCGAGTCCGTCTTCGTCTTGAGGACAGTCACTCCCGATGCAAGAGCGGAGTCGGTGCAGCCACGGGTCACGGTTCCGTCCTTGGCCACGCAGCTCGAGCGCAGCACTTTCTCGCCACCACCAGCGGTCACTCGTGGGGCGCACTTGCTCGACGCCTCGGATGCTTTTGCCGAGCACACAGCGGGATTGCGCGGCTCGGGCCGACGCGACACCGAATACATGAGAGCGGCCAGCGAGGAAACAGCGACGGCGAGTAGCAGCACGGCGACAAGCAGCTCGCCGATTACAAATCCTCGGCGACGTTTTCTCGCGGACCCACTCTCGGCCGACATCAGTATTCCACCCAGTTGTCCACCCAGGTGTTGCGCAGGGTGACAAGGGCGCCCGCGGGACTGGTTGCCTTGGACACTTCACACGAGTTGAAGTTGTAGCTCTTGGTACCGTTGGCCGTCGACGACGGCACGTAGGTTCCGAGCTTGATGTTCAAGCCGCTGACCGTTGCGCCGGAGATACCGTTGTTGCCGTTGGATGTGATGTCACCGCCGACCAGAAGCACGCCCTTCCAGCTCGTGCTACCGCTGATCGTGACGTTTCCTGTGGCGATGATCATGCCCTGTCCGGACGTGGGAAGTGTCCAGTCCGACATATTTACTCGAATGATCGGGTAGTAGGTCGTGTCAGCGAACGCGGCGGCCGATGGGAACGAGCCTCCCGGGATGATAACCGACGGGGTGATCGAGTTTCCGTTCACGATTCCGTTCCAGTCGATTCGAACTGAATCAGATGTTACAGTGTCGATCGGAGGATCGCCGACAGCCGCCGTTGTCTTTCCGGTATAGCCGGGGTTCAGAGGAACGACAACGCCAGCTACGGTGTCTTGCGCCCCGCAGAGATCGATCCCGCCGATCGTTCCGGAATTACCGTTCTTCTGCAGACCAGAGAGCGCCGTCCAGCCAGCGAGAACCTGCATAGGTGCCGGCTCCCAGAGAACGTACTGCGCAACCGTACGAACACCTTGCGGACTGCCCGCGTACGCACCCGCGGTCTCTACACCCTTGGAGCGCACGACGTACAATCCGGACTGATTGCCCTTCGGGGCACGGAGGCGTGTGAGCGATACGTTTGCATATCCGCCGGAAACGGCGACCGCCACGCTGTCCTTCAGTCCCGGTACGTGTTGGCAGCTCGGGTTGCAGCCAGCGCCAGCCGTGGCGAGCAGCGAGTCTCTTTTTACCAGATAGATCTCGAGACCCTGTTCAGCAATGCGGAACGCGGAGATCTGCGACTTCTGGTCCGAGACCGAGCGACGCTCTGCGCTGACAAGCGAGAACCCACCCGCAACCATGATCGTCAGAACTGCTATGACCAGAATTGCGGTTGGTATTGCGAACCCGCGGCGTTCGTTGTTGTTGGGCATATGATTAAGCCTCTCGGCTAATTAGTGCGGTTCTTGAAGAAGACCGCGGTTGTGAAAGGAGCGGTTTCGGGAGCGAGCTTCGTTGCGGCAATCGTTTCGCTGGTACCATCGAAATGGAGCTCCAAGCCGCGCAATTCTTTCAGGTCTCCCGGCGAGTCCTGTGCGACCGATCCACCGTTCAGAGTGAAAAATTTCCACTTGGCTGTATTTGCGAATGGAGCTACGAGTTCTTCCGATGCTTCGCCGCCGCCGGGGCTGATCTTAGTTCGGTATAGACCAAGCTTTCCAGGGATCGCTGTGGAAGCCTTGAAGTCATACCGGACGTCCGAGTACAAAAAGACGGGCGTCCCAAGGCCCGCACCAACACCAACTGGGAGCGTGGGACTCACCTTAACGACTTTTCCGTTCTGCACCGACGTAACGGCCACCGCAGCGCAGACTGCCGGATCGCCAGCTGACTCTGTGGCTCCCCCTTCAACGTAGGTGTACGCGCCTGTGAATGGATTTCTCCACGCGTAGCCGTAGAAGCCTGCCTGCGCGTAAGTGGTCGAGTCAACCGGAAGCAGAGTCAAGTCTGAGAAACCGCCTGCGTCTCCGCAGTCGATCCCGATGGCGTACGGCACGCGGATGGTAAGCGAAGTCGATGTAGCAGCAACGACACCGCCCGTGGCTTCGATCATTCGAAAGTCGGAGATCACGCGGTTGAGCGATGCGCGAGAGACGTTACGAGCAGCGTTCGCCATGCCTTGCTTGTCGTAGAATCTGCCCTGCGTAATTATCAGCTGTGTGAAGAGGGCGCCAATGATCGCGAAGATCACTACGCCGACAATCAGCTCGATGAGTGTGAAACCGCAACGCGCGCGGCGATTGATATGTGTTTTCATATCGATTTATGAGGCAAAGTCGATGCACGTAGTGCAAAGAACTTTGGAGGTTTTCGCCTTTGTGCGGGTAAAGCTCACCGTGTCGGGCTTAAATTTCACGTTGGTCGGAGTAATGATTATGCTGATCGTTTTGACGGTCTGCGCGATAGGCTCCGTCACGGTGACCACGCGGGTGTGCGGGTAGGGCGCAGCCGTTATCGAAGTACTGGTGATTCCCACCTTGACCGAGTCGTAGGGAAGCCCCTCGTATCTGTTGACCTGGTCCATCAGCACGCCGTTTCGATACGCGTTACCGGTCGCGACCATTCCCTGCTGCGATACCGAGTACATGAGTGCTGCGAGCGACGATACTGCGACTGCCAGCAGCACCATTGCCACGATGATTTCGACGAGCGCGAAGCCTTCCCGCCTGGGCGCGGAGGATTTCGTAGCGATGCTGCGTCGGGATCTGCCAGAAACGATTCTCATCATTGACTGACCCTCACGAAGCCGGCCGTGCTCGCGGTTATGGTCTTCCCGTAATCGCCGTTGCCGGTCTGCACCGTGAGTGGCGCGGACGAGACACCGTTCGGGAATACATCCAGCGTAGCCGGGGTGAAAATGAGCTTGTCGAGTCGATACTCTGAGGTGTCGCCGTAGAACGTACGGATCCGGAGGACGGTACCGGTCGTGCGATCGGTGAACTGATAGCTGCGGCTCGCCTCGTCGGCCTGGATGCGGACTGGCTCACGTTGACGAGCGGCGACCGCAAACGCGTTCTGAAGATCCGATGCAATGACTGTGGTCGCGCGGTTTACACGGTTGTGTCGGATGATGCGCGAAATCGCAGGGCTCGCAATAGCGGCCATGATTCCGAGAATTGATACGACCGCGATAAGCTCGATCATGGAGAACCCATGTCGAGAAGATTTGTGATATGCCGAGTCAGTCTGCATGTCGTTTTTTCCGCCTGGGCAAAGGGTCGCGGGTGCAATCCAGCGATCCTTGCCGTGGATACGTTTCTATAGAGAGATGGACGAATAGGCTACTGTCGGGTCACCCCGAAATGCCGCCGAAATCGAGTTAGGCTAGCGAGGAGAGCCTTAACGCTATAACTCCTAGCTCAGCAGTTGGACCGCCGCCATTATCTCAGGGTTCTCCCGCCGGTCACTGTTGTTGAGCTCCACGTGAGACCAACGCACCACGCCTTGCCGGTCGATGAGGAAGTACGCACGATTTGAGTAGAAGCGGTCCTCATTAAGGACGCCGTAAGCGCGCGAAACGTCCCGTTTGAAGTCGCTCAGAAGCTCGGTTTTCATGTGGAGCTTGCTCTTGAATTCCCGGAGAGACGGTATCGAGTCAACTGATATCGGGAGAATCTCGACGCCGCGACCGCCGAATTGATCGAAGTCCTCCGTGAAGCACACGAGCTCTTTGGTGCAGGTGCCGGTAAAGGCAAGCGGAAAAAATGCAACGAGTACATTTTGCTTTCCGCGAAAGGAGGAGAGCGAAACATCTTTGCCGGAAGTTGAAGGCGCGGTAAAGTCGGGAGCGACGTCTCCCGCCTGCGGCGAATTTTGCAGTTGTGTATGCGTCATCGTGAGAAGCTACCGACTTTGGGAGTGTTGATGAACGAGGATGTGACGAGCACCGCAAGGAAGCTTACCGTGCGCTGCCAGTTTTGCGATACCTGGAATCGGATCGACGCCACAAAAGTTGTGGATGGACCGAAATGCGGGAAATGCAGTCGTCCGATTCTTCTCGAGCGACCAATTCCGCTCAACGACGATACCTTCCACCGGACCATCAACGAGAGCGACGTGCCGGTTGCCGTGGATTTTTACGCGGACTGGTGCGGCCCGTGTCGGATGATGGCGCCGGCGGTGGACGCGCTCGCCGCTCACGTCCAGGGACGCGCGATCATCGGCAAGCTCAATACGGATCAGTCTTCGCGCACCGCCGGCGGATTCGGCATTCGTGGGATTCCGACCACGATAGTCTTCGACAAGGGAAAGGAGGTTGCGCGCCAGTCAGGCGCGCTCCAGCTGGAAGGCCTGAAGCAACTACTCGGGAGGGCGGGCGTCGTCGTGTAAGACCGCTTCCACCGCGGTCGTCAGTCCCTGGCCTGAAAACGGTTTGTGCAGGAAATTCGCGCCCTGCGGGAGCGATGTTCTTGGATCCTGGTCCGCGTATCCCGACATGAAGAGCGCGCGTATTCCCGGGCGTGCGACCGATAGCGCCTGCACCACTTCAGGGCCGCGCATTCCGGGCATGTACATATCAGTTACGACGATGTCGATTTTGCCGTCGTGCGCCGCGGCCGCTTTGAGGGCTGCGTCTCCATTTTCCGCCTCGATGACGATGTACTTCGCTCGGCGGAGGATCTTGACTACAATAGCACGCACGGACTCCTCGTCATCGACGAGGAGCACGGTGACCGGACTCGTGTCTTGGTGGTTTTCGTTCACAGACCGTGTTTCGTATGGAGCGTACAGGGATCGAACCTGCGACCTCCTGGTTGCAAACCGGAATATAGTATAAACCAATCACGACATTCTGCCGGACTTCATAGGGAAACCGAGCGTCGGAGCCGGTTAATTATTGACATTCTGTCGGACTTGCCGGGACAAACAGACCCACAAACAGACCCCCGAGGCGGACTCGTCAGACAATAGATACCGATTGTCTGGCCTCCTGATCCCGAAGCGGGAACAGTACTCAACCAATCACGACATTCTGCCGGACTTCATAGGGAATCGAGCGTCGGAGCCGATTTTCAATTTGCGAGAAGTCGTACTTTGCCGCGAGCAACTGACCCCCAAACTGACCCCCGCTAAGCCTTGCGACCACCTCACGCTTGTCAGGCGACCGAAGGGGAGTTAGAAGTCCGGCAAGAAGTCTTTAAATCGTTGACGGACAACGTGATCTGGCGTAGTCCAGCTTTCGCGATGTCTGATCATGCCGCGATCAATCGACAGCTGCATCGACAGCAGAAAGTAGTGCTTGTTGTCACCCGCCTGGCGTCCGAAGTACGAAGTGCGGTCGGGCGTAAGAATTTTGCGGGTATACGGGCAAGCGCAGGGCTTATTCCGGGTTCCGCCACGCACGGTTTGAGAACTGAGGGCAGGCTTAGCGCTTTTGTGCGATTGCAGTAAGGCGTTCAATAGTTCGATCGCTGCCGCCCAAAGGAGTGTCTAGCAAGTGCTATACATACTTACCCTGAGTGCGCCGCATTTGCCTCAATGTGCTTGAGGAGTCTTTTGAGTCAGAGCAGCGTCACTCCATTCTACTCTGAGGAAGCATGAACAGACTCCAAACGATGGCAACAGTTTTCGCCTTTTGCTATAACCGCTGGATATGTGGCTGAGCGGATCACTGCGAATTATAAGATTCATGTCGCCTTCCGAGCGATTGCGGCCGTTCTATTCTCGCTGATTTTTATCCTGTTGCTCGACCCGCCGTCAATGGCTCTGCTGATGTTCGGATACATCTTGTATGGCTTCGTCAAGAAGACCGAAGCGCCGAGCACAGTTCCCGCTGGCGATTGATGTGAATACCTTGGCGCTCAATGTGATTTGGCCGACACCGTATCCGGTACAAATTCTTGGCCAACCTTGTCAACTACAGCCCGCGTCAGGTGACAACTACTTCACGGCGGTGAAGGCGAGGCCGACGCTCATCGAATACTAGCCTTCCACGGCGCGCTCCCTTTGCGGCTCCCTCCACAAGACCGCAGTAACTTCGCGGGCTTCGATAGACCCCTGCACGCCAGCATGAAGTCGAGAGCTTCCTCGTGAGTAAGGATTTTGCCGGTGATGCGACTCTCGCGTGATGACAGGAGCCTAGATCGTAGGTACCGATAGAGCTGCTTATGCCTGCGAGCCTTGGTCGTGTAGGTCAGCATGTCGTGTGTGGGAAACCGCGGACTTGAACTCGAGAGATCATGTGCCGACGAATTACCTCAAGCGCCTGTCCGCCAGCCGCCTGGTCCTGGAGAATCGCGACCATCTGGTCCTCTATGAATCTCGACTTCCGCATTTCACAGACCTCCTCGCCGCTCCCGCAGCAACGGGGACAGTCAACTCATTCCCGACCTCTAAGTTGGGCTACCGTCGCTTTACTGCCGAGTGTCGTGCTATCATAATGGCGTCGGCGCCCCGTTTTCCGTGGATCCGGCCAGCAAGAAAGTATTGACAATACTAGCCCACACTTGACTTCACGATGGATGACGAAAAGATGAATGAAAAGAAAGCCGCAGTGTCGGCTTGGATGCAATCTCACGGCTGGCTCGTAGAGGAGTTCCGGTACGAAGAGCGGCCCATGATGTACTTTTGGAGAAGCTACGATTTCAGGCCGATCATTATCACCCTTTGGCTGACCGAAGAGTTCTTTGACGATCATTCAGCTTTCGACATAGTGCACATCCTCGAACGCCTACGCGCGCATGAATACCTGCAGAGTGCGCCGAAAAAGTTTACAATTATCAGAAATTCCGAAGCCGGAACGCCCGAAATCATCCAACTCACTGAATTGCCGGACGGGGTTAGTAGCTAAAAGCCAGCGCTGTTCATGAGCCTCTAATCCGCAAGTGTTTCGCATGGCCTCGCTCGTGCGGCGATCATTGAATCTGCCGAGAGACCTGACTGCCCGAAGCGCTATGAAATGGAAAATCGACAAGGCCACAACCATTAGTGATGAGCGCGAGGAGACAATCCGAAAGGAACTCCGTCGTCGCCTTAGACATGTCTGTTCAGACTTGTCGGAAGACGACTTTAGCCAGCTCCTCGAAAAAATGACGGCGACTCAACTCAGGGATGCGCGTCGGGGAAGTTTTCCAGATCGGCCGTAGTCAGGGTAATTGATTTGCCGTCGCGTATGGGAACGGTGATGACCGGTTTGCGCCTGACATCGTACCACTCCTCGATGAGAACGCTCACCAGGTGCGCAAAAAGAAACTGTCTCGCTTCCCCGACGGGAATCCTCATTTCATTCGCAACCTCGAAGAGTCCAGCCTTAAAGACGATTAAGAAGTCTTCAGCTTGCTCCGACGTGTTGCGCATCTCCTCGCACAGATCACGAATCGTCTTCCGCTGGTCACGGCTAACAACCGTGCGAAGCGTGTTTGACTCCATTGCATCGCGAATCAGCGTGCGCTGAGCGATGTTTAGGAAGACCGCCGATATTGGAGTTGTGGGATTCAGTTCCATATGGCCTTTCCTGTCCAGGCTGCTGGATAATACGCTTCAGTGACTGAGCCGCAAGCTTTAACGAGTCGTAAACGCGCTAGGTCGCACTTTCAATACGCAATCAGACGACCCCGCTCCGGCGAATTTTGAGGTCTCGATTCCCGATTCTTGCAGAATGCACCGCGAACTCATTTGAGTGGTTCGACCGTGTACTTCTACTACACAACAGCGAAGGGCGTAGTCAGCATTGTTCAGCGTCGAGGAAGATGGAGCGTGATGTTTGAGGACGCAGACCTCGGTAGCTATATCTCGGCTCACCAAGCGGCTGATGATGTCGCTGGTGGTCACACTTTTACTCCGCCTTCAGGAGTTGATCTAGGCTCTCTCGGGATACCGCGAGACCTGGACAGATGGGAATACCGCAAACCCTGATTGGAACGAACCCAAGAAGACTTTCGTAAGGTTGATACTCAGACCCAAGGCCAGATGCGACGATTCGGACAACTGCTGATGATTTTCGGCGCGGCATTGGGTTTCACCGTCGCGCTCGCTATCGTCATACACATCGGCGCTCCTAACGCGTCCTGGCTGGTCAACGTCGCACTCGCGAAGATCACTCTGGTCGCAGCAGGTGGGTTAATGGCTGCCGGAGCCGTTGCGGTCCGGATTGACAACCGGAATCGCACCAAAGAACTCCAGGATGACGCGAGACCGAACGAAGTATCTGATGGGCGATGAGATTGTAAGCCAAAGAGCTCCGTCGATTTCTTAGAACGATTAGCCGACCTGACGGTTCGAAGGCGTTTTATTTATTCATCTGAATGCGAACGTCGCTCCGCTCCGCATTAGTGCTGCACGCCTTGCGGTCACGCCAACCGCGACGGTCATCATCTCGGGAGACTGGGCCGAACTCGACTTAGGAATCGAGATCTCCGAGCGTTAGATCGCCTCCGGCGTTTTTCGAGTCGGCGCTGGCGCGGATCGTGCCCGCAGGTAAATCTGGTTGCGCCGTAACCAGAGTCGGAATAACATTTTCTCACGTCGAGATCGCCACGCCAAAAGGTGCACTATGTCGATAAATGATTCCGCCGCTGTCGCCACCGATGAGTTTTCGCTCATGATCAAAGTCTTCGCACCCAAACTGCTCGAAGATGATTTGTGCGACTTCCTCGGCTCTCTCAACACGCTCACGAACCATCGCTTCACCGGCATCTATCGCTTCGAGCCGGGGTGGGTCGTCTCCGTTGCGCTCTTCGATCGAGAGAATCCCGATTTGCGAATTGGCGCAGATGTGAAGATGAAGGAGTCCTACTGCTGGCTCACCGGTCTTGGCGGGATCACCTACGTCATCGAGGACGCCTGCAACGATCCCCGACTCTCGTCTCACCCTGCGCGCGACGAAGTGAGGTCCTACGTCGCCGTTCTTCTGCGCGACCGAAAAGGCGAGGCATGGGGGACGCTGTGTCACTTCGATTTCGCGCCGCGCCAAGTAGACCTGCAAACGAGGATCCACCTCGAGTTCTTCCGGCCGCTTGTTGAGGAGATGTTCGTGAGAGACAAGCCAGCTCTGTGGCAACCCGACGCTCCGTCCATCCACAGAGCCACGAGGATCGTGGGCGTGGAGCAAGGACAGACTCAGCTCCGCCCATAAAACCGTTCGATGCTCTCACATCAGTGCGGGCGACCGGCTATGGCTTCCAGGTTGGAGCGCACGATGAACGAGAAAATCTCTCGCACCGACTCGGAGCGAATAGTGCGCGCCGGCGGCAAAATTCGGCCGCGGATCTCGAGTGAGCCAAGCGAAGCTCGAACGCGCTGCGTGACGTAAGTCGGCGCGCCCGCCGGAATCGTGGTCAGGTCGTCGCGACCCAATACGAGGATGTGCAGGTTTTCGGCACCGGGAGACGACGCAAAGAATTCGCGCAGCATGCGGGCGAAATCTTCGGTTCCAACGACGGCGTAAACGGGCCGGCGCAGTAATAGCGACCACTCGCCGCCCAACAAGTCCGGCCTGACATCGACGACAGTCACATCCTTCTTTAGTTGACGACCGAGCTCTCGCACCCACGAGTCGTGCGCGCCGGTTGTTACGAGAAGATCCGCGCGGCGGATTGCCAGCGGCGGAGGTGATTCACCGCGAACGCGATCCGCCGTGAAACCCTCGGCGTCGAGGCCGAAGTCATCGGTTAGCTCTCTACAGAGACCGTGCACCTGATCTTCGGTCGATGCGATTACGACCGCGCGCAGTCGTAGCGTCTCAGTGCAACGCCGCAGCCACTCGTGAAAATCCGGAGCGGGAATCTCTCGCGCGAGAGCTTGGGTCAGGATATCAGCTAACCAGCTTTCAGGAAGCGGCAGCACTCCTTTGGCGCGTTGCTTTGCTACGTACACGCCTCCGCGCGGGCGGAGATCGACAAGCCCTTCTCGCGCGAGAGCGCGATAGGCGCTAAGGATCAGGCGAAAATCGACGCTGAATTCCTTGGCGAGCGAGCGAGCGCTGGGCAGCCGGTCGCCGATCGCGAGCGTCGCGCTCTGAAGCCCGCGCAGCACGCGTCCGCGCAAGGTTTGGGTGATGATCTCAAGAGTCTCAGGCATCTAATTCAGGCGAGTGTCCGGATGAGCTGCGCCTTTCTAACTATCAAATCTGCGCCTATAAGAGCGAACAACCGCTGCCTAGACGCTCGTCTGATACGTCTAAATTGAACAGTTCGGTCCGAGAAATGCGCTAGCAGAGCGGACCGTCGAAAAGCCAGGAGCAAAAGATGTCAGAGAAGAGTCGCACCACCGTTGTCGAGCGTCCAGAGCATCTATACCGCGTCGATACCAGACGCGAGTTTCTGAGAATGCTGGGAGTTGGGGGGACAATCGTCCTGCTGCCCAGCGTTTTCGCTGCGTGCGACAATGACAACGACAGCACCGGTCCGGGAATTGGCAGCGCTTCGTTGAACCTAAGCACAGACATCGGCATTCTGAATTACGCGTACGCGCTGGAGCAACTGGAGGCCGCGTTCTACACTGCTGTCGTTGCTTCGGCGGCGTTCAGCGGCATGAATCCCGAGCAGAAAGAAGTATTCACCGACTTGCGGAGCCATGAGGTCGCACACCGCGAATTCCTGAAAGCGGTTCTCGGGACCCAAGCAATCGGCAACCTGAAGTTGAACGACGGCACAGTGGCGACGGCCGTTGCGAGCACGGCCTCGATCCTCAAGAACTCGGAAGCGTTCGAGGATCTGGGGGTCAGCGCGTATAACGGCGCGGGCAAATACCTGCAGGACGCCGCGAATCTGCTTTTCGCCGGCAAGATCGTATCCGTGGAAGCGCGCCACGCCGCATCCATTCGCGATCTTCGTGAGGGCAACAATCTCGCTGGAACTCCTCCCAACACGCGATTCGCCGGCGATGACGTCGTGAGCTCCCAAGGCCTGGATGTCAAGCTGGAGCCGAGTGCCGTACTGACGCGCGTCGTGGCGACGAACTTCGTTTCCACGATGATCTCGATCGGCACTGCGCCGTCGATCACACCTGCCACTGCCGACGCCCCACCTCCCCCCACGCCGTGATCTCGGTCCAATAGGAGCATACTACGATGAACAAGGCACCAACAATTCTTGAGGCGATCGATCCCGAGATCACCCAGACGCTGCTGACCCGTCGCCAGGCGATTCGCAAAGGCATGACAGTCAGTACAACGGTCGCGGCAGGTCTCTCACTCGCCTCGGTGCCGGTAGCACTCGCGGCGCTCAGCAAGAACGCGTTCGCGCAGACGCCGGCCGATGTCACGGCGGTACTGAACTTCGCGCTCTCTCTCGAGATCTTCGAGAACGAGTTCTATAAAGCGGTGCTTGGCACCAGCTCCTCGTCGGCACAGAATAGCGCGTTCACGCCGGTGCGCTCACAGATACCGGCCGCAGCCGTGACCGCGGTTCAGCAAATTCAGAAACATGAAGCTGCGCACGTCGCGTTTCTCAGCTCGAACGGCGCGTCGAACACGCTCAACCTGAACGCTGACAGCTTCGACTTTACCGGCAATCGCGGCAATTCGCCGGCAGGTCCGTTTGCTCGCGCCACGACCGAGCTCGCGTTTTTGCTCGCGGTCGCTCAGGGGGCCGAGGATACGGGCGTTCGTGCCTACAAAGGACAGGCCGGGAATCTGTTGTCCAATCGGCCGGTGCTCGAGGCAGCGCTGCGGATTCACTCGGTGGAGGCGCGGCACGCGGCGAAAATCCGCCGTCTGCGTCGCTCGACGGGAGCGCCGGGCGTCGTCAAGTACAGCGGGACGATCTCCGGCGGCGGATCGGCGGCAGCAGGTGCAGGCAACATCACACCTGCGCCCCCACAGGCGGTAGTGGATGCATTCAACGCGATCTACGGCGGAGAGGAAACGACGACTCAAGGCACTGTCCCCATCACGAGCCTGCCCAATCTGCCGAGTGGTTTCGACTCGGCGGCGGCGAGTGAGGCGTTCGACGAGCCGCTGACCAAGGCCCAGGTGATCGCGATCGTGCAACCCTTCTTCAAGCCAACACTCAGCTGATGCGCTTGGTTATCTGATCAACGCCATCGAAGCCAATCAATGCACCTTAGTTCGCTGACCCATCACCTGCTTCCCGCGCTTCTGAGTGCAACTGTCGCGGGGTGCTCTTCCGGGCGGAATATGAATCGAGACACGACCCAGGTGGCCAATGTCGCCAGCAAAGACTCGACTCCCGCGATGTCACCCGCGAACGCCCAGATGCAGATGGTTCTCGACCAGCTGGCTGCATTGGGAGGCAAGCCGATCGAGACCCTCGGCGCGGCGGAGGCCCGGAGGCAGCCAACTCCGAGCGATGCGGTGAAGGCACTGCTCAAGAAAGCCGGGAAGTCCAGCGCCCCCGATCCCGCGGTCGCATCGGTCGATCGGACGATCCCCGGCCCTGTGAGTGCGCTCCCCGTTCGCATTTACACGCCAAAGGCCGGCGCCGGGCCCTTTCCAGTCGTCGTTTACTATCACGGTGGTGGCTGGGTGATCGCAAACAAGAATGTGTACGACGGCGGCGCGCGAGCGCTAGCAAAGCTGGCGAACGCTGTCGTCGTGTCGGTCGATTATCGACAGGGTCCGGAGCACAAATTTCCGGCCGCGCACGACGACGCGTTCGCAACCTATGAATGGGCACTGAAAAACGCGGCGTCGATAAAGGGCGATCCAAAGCGCGTCGCGGTCGCGGGTGAGAGCGCGGGCGGCGGGCTCGCCGTCGCCACGGCGATCATGGCGCGGGACAAGAAGGATCAGTTGCCGCTCGCGATCATATCGGTTTATCCGATCGCTGGAACTGATACGACCACGTCGTCATACATGGAAAACTCCATGGCCAAACCGCTGAACAGAGCGATGATGAGCTGGTTCTTCGACAAATACCTCAACGGACCCCAGGATCGCGCCGATCCGCGTGTCAACCTGATGACCGCCGATCTCAAAGGCCTTCCGCCGACGACGATCATCAACGCGCAGATCGATCCACTCCGCTCGGACGGTGAGATCCTCGCGCGGAAGCTCAGTGCATCCGGTGTGCAGGTGGAGCAGAAGACGTATCCGGGCGTGACACACGAATTCTTCGGTATGGGCGCGGTTGTGGATAACGCGAAGGCTGCGGAAGAAATGGCGGCGGACGCCCTACGAACAGCGTTTCGGCAGTAGACGCATCTCGATATTCGCGATGGTACCGACCGCATCGTCGGGCCAAACCAGTCTGGAGGGAGGAAGAAATGGAGAGACAGACTCAGTCGATAGACTGGGCCAGCGCGGCGAATGGACTGACGCGCCGAGGATTTCTGCAGCGCGCTGCCGCAGGGGTTGCAGTACTTACGGTTCCGTCTGTGCTTTCCGGTTGTCACGTGATCGGAGCGGCGGGAAAACCGAAGCTCGACTTCGGCGACGACTTTGGCGTGCTCAACTATGCATTTGCGCTCGAGACCCTCGAAGCAAAATTCTATCAGACGATCGTCAAGTCGCCGCCAAGAGATCTCAAGCCCGGCGAATTCGAGATTCTGCGCGACATCGGCGCCCACGAAGTGCAGCACCGCCGCTTCTTCAAGCGGGCGCTGGGCATCCTGAGGATGAAGGTCCCCGACATCACCTTCGCTTCCGTCGACTTTAGTCGACGCGACAGCGTGCTCACACAGGCGAAGATTTTCGAGGACACGGGGGTCGCCGCATACAACGGCGCCGGAAACCGGCTCAAGCTGGCGGAGTTTCTCACCATTGCTGGCAAGATTGTGTCGGTGGAAGCGCGCCACGCCGCGGCGATCCGCGAGATGATCAATCCCGGCTCGCGCGACTTCGCCGGCGACGACGTGGTGGACGCGACCGGTCGCGACCAGGCGATTCCTCCGCAACAGGTGCTGCAGATGGTTCAGCCGTTCTTCAAATCACGTCTCGTCATCGCCGGACTATAGGAGAGAGGATGCGACCCATTTCGTTATTCAACTCGTTCGTTCCCGAGATGGCCGAACGCATGCCATCGAAACACGGAGCAGCAGCGCGAGGCGCCCTGCCGTACGCCATCGCCGACGTACTCAACTTCGCTCTGACACTTGAGTACCTCGAAGCGGAGTTCTATCAGAGGGGAGTCGGCGCGCCGGGATTGCTGCCCGCCGATGTGAGGCCCCAGTTCGACCAGATCCGGAAGCACGAGGTCGCCCACGTCGAATTCCTCAAGCAGGTGCTCGGTCCACAGGCGGTGGGAAAGCCGACCTTCGACTACACGGGCGGAATGGGAAAAAAGACCGGGCCCTTCGCCGACGTGTTCTCGAACCCGGTGACCTTTGCCGCCGTCGCCCAAGCGTTCGAGGATACTGGCGTCCGTGCCTACAAGGGCCAGGCCGCCAACCTCATGAGCGACGACGCCATTCTGCAGTCAGCGCTCCAGGTTCATTCCGTCGAGGCACGTCACGCGGCGCAAGTGCGACACATCAGGCAGCAGAAAGGGTGGATCACCGAGGACAGTCGCGGGAATCTTCCGCCGGTCACTCAGCCGATCTACAACGGCGAGGCCAACAAATTTCATTTCATCCTGGCGCAGCCGAGTCACGGCAACAGCATGTCGGAGGCGTTCGACGAAACGCTGACGAGCAGCCAGGTCCTGAGCATCGTCGCTCCATTCATCGCGAAGCCCGCGTAGGACACCACCCATGACCCGATTCACGACATTAGCGCTGCTGTCTGCTCTTACTTGTCTCACTGCCAGGGGCGCGAGCGGCCAGGCGCTGGGTCCACAACGCCAGTTTGGCGCGCTCGAACCGTTCTATGTGTACTCCTCGCTCGATGTCGGCCCTTCTCCCTCTCGCCCGAAGGGCCGGACATTACTTCATGGTTATGGAGGTCGCCTCTGGCTCAACCTGGCGCCTTTTTCCGGACCCGCCAACAACATTATCGGCAAGACAACGCTGGGCCTGTTCTACCTCACGACTCCAACCCGGGGCACTTCCGGGATCACGCTTCACCAGTACGGAGCGGACGTCGATATTCATTTTGCCGACCGGCCGCTGATCGGATTCTTCGATCCCTATATCGTCGCCGGCCTGAGCGCCGCCCGCATCAACGTCGCCGGTACGGCGACGGGTCTGGCACCGGGAGCGTCAACGCGATTCGGCCTCTCGCCAGGCGGTGGATTGAGGTATCAGATCTTCAACCGGTTCCATCTGCGCGGAGAGGCCAAAGACCTGATCATTTTCTCCAACCGAACAGCCCAGGCAGGCAAGAATCGAACGACCAACAATCTTCAGGTGATCGGCAGCTTCGGGTACACGTTCTAGGAGAGTGTATGAAGCCGCGAGCGCTTGATTGAGGGACTCTCAGATCAGCGCCACACAACGGTTCAATCATCCAGTGCCCAGGAGGAAGAGATGGACAGGTCACCCCGAAGATTGCTGATGCCGGATACACGTTCGGTTCTAGGTGACGCGCTCGCCAAGGACGAGAGTGTCCAGCAGATAATCAACATCGCAGCAACCGCTGAAGCGTTTGCGGTTGCCGCGCTCGGCGGAGCGCTGGCGAATGCGAGAGCTGGGAAGCTCGGCCTGAACGCCGAGCATGTTCAGACTTTGACTGCCGCTCGCGCCGAGGAGCAGGCGCACTACGCCTTTCTCACCGGCGCTGGTGCGAAGCCACTTACGACGACCTTCACGATTCCAGACGAGCGGATCGTCACTGACGTTCCTACGTTCCTGAAGACGTTGATCTCTCTCGAGGAAGCGTTCATCGCCGCTTACCTGGCCGCTGCCCAGGAATTCGCGCGCATGGGAAATGTTCGTCTCGCGCAGGTAGCCCTGCAAATCGGGGCGGTTGAGGCCGAGCACCGTGCCGGAGTTCGCTTCTACGCCATCCAGGCCGGAGTTATCAGCGGCACTCCAAACGATGTGGCTTTCGAGAAGGCGATGTTCACCAGCGTGGGCGCAGCTGCCGATACCCTCAAGAGTCTCGGATTCATTGGTGGAAGTGGTACTCAGATCACATACCCCGGACCCGGCGCAATCGATAACAGCGGGGTCCACCAACTAACACCTTGAGCCAGGAAGAGGAGCTCAAAACATGAACACAGAACTCGATCGTATCCTTGAGGGCTCCCTATCCCGCCGGACAATGCTCAAGACAGCGGCCGTGGGATTCGCCGGAGTTACACTCGGGCAACTCGGTTGTCGCACGTCGGCGGGGACAGCCGCCCAGGCGGAAGAGATTCGCGAGCTTGCTGCTGGCTCGGAGCGGGTTCAGGATATCCTGAATGTTACCGCCACTGTTGAAGGATTCGGCGTTACGTTCCTCGGCGCCGGTATCGAAAGCGCGGAGCAGAACAGATTCAACAAGCCATGGCCTGCCAACGTGCTAGCGGTGGTCAAGGCGGCCCGCGCCCAGGAAAAGTTTCACCTCGACTTTTTCGAAAGCGCCGGTGGAAGGGCGTTCGTGGACGCGTTCACGATTCCGCCTGCCGCACTAGCGGATTTCAACACTTTTTTTGGCGCGGTAGTCGAGCAGGAAGGGCTCGAGATCGCCGCACAGCTTGCCGCGATTCGTACATACGCCGGGCTCAAACGGCCGGACCTCATGAAGGTGAGCTTCCAGTATGCTGCCGAGGAGGCGGAGCACAGGATTCTCGCGAATTACACCCTTGGCGCTCGACCTGCCAACGACATCGCGTTTGCCCCGATGTCGCTCAGCTCGACCAGTGCGATAATCGATTCGATGAAGAAACGCGGCCTCATCAATGGCGGCGGCACGCGGGTGGCATTCCCAGGCCCCGGAACGATCGACGCCACGAATGTCATCAACACCCGACCGGATGGGCCTTCTGCGTAGAGATGAGCTGAGCGCAACAGAAGAGTACGAAAGCTGAAGGCGGAAAACGCGAGCGGCGACGAAATGCGACCCCTGGAGGAGGTCGTCACAAAAACCCCAGTTGGTCGACCGCCTAACCGTTGGCCCGCCCCACGGTCTGCGAGAGAAAGGCTTGCCTATCACGAGGCTGGCCATGTAGTCGTTGGGGTCATGCTTCGTTGGGCAATCAGAACAGTGTCAATCGCGCCGGAGGGGTACCTAACTGGGTATGTTCGACACCCGCGAACTGCCACTGACTACTGGTCAGCCGAAGACATTGCTCGGTACGGACCGCTGCCGCCACTGAGTGAGGCGGCATCGCGGATCGAGTCTGTCCGTTATACAGAGCGAGCCACCCTCCGCCGCAGACGCGCTCGGATAGAAATCGCGGTTATACTGGCGGGGCGAAAGGCCGAAATGAGATTCACGGGGCGATGGCAGCACTGGAATGGCACCTCCGACTGCTTCCAGACGCGCGACTCGGCTCTCCAATTGGCTGCCGAGTCCTCTGCGACGGCTGACGAGATTATCGAAGATGAGGGCCTTCGCGCAGATCGCCTTTTGGCAGAGAACTGGTCTTCGGTCGAAGCCGTGGCAACTGCACTGCTGGGCCGGTCTTGCCTGACCGGGCGACAGGTTCGTGCGATAGTCAAATCGAGCAAACAGAAGCGATACTAGGCGCTAGTGAGCCAAACGTGAGGATGCTTCTGCCCCAACGGACGTGGGGTAGCTCCTGAATCGGCGCCTGATCCGAGAGCAGGAGGTCCCCGATGAGATCCTGAAGAGCAATGACACGGCCTTGGACCTCATGCTCATCAAGCGTGAGGGTCATTTGTGCCTCCCGTGCCGCTCGAGACTCCGCTCCTCGGAGTGATTCATTAGGGGCCGGCGTGAATTAACAATATGTCCTTGAGGCCTTCGCGCCGGATCGTGTCGCTTTGAGGCTATTCAGGAGTTCCTCACCGCCTCGTTATTATTCCGAATAGGCTTTTGTTCGTCCCCGAACATACGGAGGAGCCACGGCATGTCTAACAAAAAGATTTTCGTTGAACGTCGTCCCGAGGGGGATTACGCCGTGAGGAGAGGTGGCTCAGAAAGGGCGAGTGCGGTCGAGCCCACCCAAAAGGAGGCGATCGAAAGAGCAAGAGAGCTGAATCCGGGTATCGCACCGCATGTTGAGCGCGTTCGTGACACGTCTGTAGGCGGTCGCGACAAGTGGCGTAAGCCGTAGTCTTTTCGCGTCCAATCCATCGCTGGCGCCATCCTCTTAGTGCTCCCGTCAACCAACTATGCCTGGTCGAGCTCTGCGTGAGGCGCCCTCGAATTGGGTGAAACGCCGATCGGTCTCTTCGTGACTATCGAATGAGTCTTGCCAGTCCAACAACGGCTGCGGACCTGCCAATTCGCTCGGACAGTCTTTCCGCGCTTCGCGACATCGTTGCCGCGTTTCCGGTGCTGGCAGCGAATCTCGGCGTTCCCGAAAGCGTGCGCTTGGTCATTGACGCAAATGTCCTAGTCGCGGAAGTCCGATGGCTCGTCAAAAAACGAAATGATCCCGGCGCTCGCACCTCATTGCAGGAGGCGTTGGCCTCGGGAACTCTGGTGGGCTTCGCGCCCACATACCTCGAGGAGGAGATGGAGCGCCAGCTGGCTGCATTGGCCGAAGAAGAGCATCTGTCGCATGTCGCCCTAGCTAGCGCGTGGACACAGTACAAACTCGCTCTGGTTTTCTATGATGTGGGGGGTGCTGCCGCCGTCTCGAACGCAATCGCCGTAGACCCTAAGGATCTGCCCTACGTTGAAGCATATTCGGCCCTTGGCGCAGCAGCCATCATGACGGCCGATCCGCATCTCCGCCGGATGGGTGCTCGCACGGTCGAGGCCGAGCTGTCTCTTAAGATGCGTTCGTACGCTAGGGACGCCAGCGTTGATTTTACTATCCGTATGGGAGGGTTGGTGGTCGGAGGCGCCGCAATCGCCGGAGCAATTGGTCTCGCGAAAGTTGGTGCCGCATTGATCGGCGCCAACTCTAAACTTCCTTCCAACGTCCGATTCCTGGTTTGGGTGTGCTTGATCGGCGCACTGGTTTATCGCCCCTCTCGAGAGGGCCTGCTTCGTGCGGCTAGTGGCGCGGGCAGAACGGTCAGCACTTTCCTCGATGATGCTTGGCCAGTGATCCACCGAATTGTGGCCGAAGCAAAGGAGAGGCGAGAGCGCGCAGCGAGCACTTGGTCCGAGCTAGAACCTCGGTTCGCCGGCCGACGCGTCGCACTGGCAACGCACACACTGGCTGTCTGCGCAGCCTCTAGTTCCTCGCTGACGGTCGATGAGATCGCGCAGAAACTCAGGACGGCCGGAGTCCGTACCTCAGCACCTACTTTCCCACATTATCTGCGACGAGTTCTCCGCAAACATCCTCGCCTGAGCCAAACCGCGAAGGGCCGTTGGGCTATAGCCGCCGCGAATACAATTCCTTCGCCGCCCCGCTCGGCAAATATTGGAACAGTTGGGCTGACGCGGTGACTGAAGCTGGTCTCGTAAGAAACTCCCTGCAAACGCGAGTAGCGAAGAGTACGTCCTTACGGGCTAGTCACTGCTGAGACGTGACCGGCGAACGACGCACGACCGATTACACTTCCCGACTGGCTAGCCCGATTCCTTAGAGTTCCAGTGCTTCCTGAAGGGCCGTTTTGACTTGCACAGACTCGCCGGCGATAATCGAGTCATAGACTGCGCGTGCCTCCTCCGACGTCGTCTCTTCAGGAAGAAAGCGGAACGCGGACGCGGCGAGAAAGTCCCGCCGCTCGTCAAAGGCCATCCAGCGTCGTCCCTCCTGCTCGGCTACCATGCCAGTAGTGTTTGACCCAGCAAAGATGTCTACCACAAGATCACGGGGCTCGGTAAGCATCCGAATAAAAAACTGCGGTAGCTTCGCCGGGAAGCGCGCGGGGTGCGCTTTGATACTGAGGGCCTTACACGCAGCCAGGTAAACGCCGTTCGATTCGGAGTTCGGTATCTGTAACAGATTTGCGGGTATTGCACCGCCATTGTCCTTTCCGAAGGCGGAACCGATATCGTGACCGGAAGGGCGCACCTTAGGAGTGTAGAAGGCCTCGGGGTCTTGCAGCAGCTTCTTCATGCGGTCGCTGTATTCAGCCAACACCTTTGACACGTCAGCCTTCGGCCAAGGGGTTTTGCTGAACCACCAAACGGTGTTGACCGTGTCCTTAGCCCGTAACTTCCGCTTGTTGACCCATTCGATGGGGCTGGGCAGTTTCGACGGATTGTGCCAGTAAAAGTCCTGCGCGAGTGTGTATCCAAGATCATCGCATAGCTTCAGCAAGACTCGGAAGTTGTAGAGGCTCCGGCTCGGTGTGCCCTTCTCATACGCGCCACCCAAATCTATCACGAGGCTCCCGTCGCTCCTGAGCTTGGGGATCAGTGCTTCCGCGAAGCCGCTCAACCAATCGACGTACTCATGTTGCGCGAGTTCCCGGTATTCTTTCTGCCGCTGCAACGCGAACGGGGGACTGGTGAGAACGAGATTGACGGAGTCATCCGCGAGCTCGGTGATGAGTTCGCGCGAGTCGCCGCAGTAGGCGGCGCCGAGTTTCGTCTGGTAGGTAGCCGAAGTTTTCATTAAATGAAAGCTACTTAAAGTCTGTAGACGTAAAGTCTGCAATGTCCTGACCTTTGTCGCCATGGCCTCGGGCAAGAATTCGGCGCGAACGGCATTCGCCGCCAATGTGCGACGAACCAGGACTGAGCGCGGGCTCACCCAAGAGCGTTTGGCCGAGCTTGCCGGTCTTCATCGCACCTACATTGGCTCCATCGAGCGAGCAGAACGCAACGTCTCGATTGATAACATGGCGCGGGTCGCCCGCGCATTGAAGGTGCCGCTCATTACGCTCATTGATGGAGCAGATTGATGGCTGCCCATGCCGATAAGGGCAGGCTAGATACCCTTTTCCCGCACATTCGGGAATACCAGAAGCTAGCGACCGAACACGGCATCAACGACATCTTCCAGGATAACGGCGGCAAGTTGCTGCAACTGCTGCTCATCACCGGACTTAAGATCAGCCCTGGACGCGAAGGGAACGATGCCATTGATGAGAAGGGCGACGAGTACGAGCTAAAGACGGTCAACATCCTGCTTACAGCGAGTTTCAGTACACATCATCACCTCAATCACACGATCATCGAGAAATACCGGCAGGTCGCCTGGTACTTTGCCATCTACAAAGGCATTGAGATCGAGGAAATCTATCGAATGTCGCCGGCTGAGCTCGAACCCTATTTCGAGGCATGGGCGGAGAAGCTGGATGATCCAACCAAGCCGATGTCGCACATCAACAATCCGAAGATCCCGGTGAAGTTTGTTCGTCAGAAGGGCGCTCTGTTCTACCGGACAACTGCGCAGCTACCGGCGCCACCTGCGCCAGTAAACCCACCGCTGGTTGCTCAAATAGAACTTGGCGAAGAACTGCCCACGCACGAAGAGTAGAACGCGATACACGAGCACCAAGCACCGTTCCGTCGCTAGCCGTGTGCTTTGATTGCGCTATCCAAGCTTGAGAGCGGGAATGCTACAAAGAATCCGGCGAATCCGCGCGTCACCGGCGGGGTTGTAGCCGGCTCGCGTACCATCAAAGGTTTGCCCCAGAATCTCTAGCGACCCAATCTGCGAAAGAAGATAGTGCTGCCAGCCTGGCGCTTTCGCAGAGGCATCCTCGCACTGTGCCATCCATGCAAGCAGGAACCGTCGATTGTCCGAGTATTCTCCAAGAAGGTACGGCTCCAGCAGTCGCACCTTGTCGTGATATCGAACCCGTAGAACTTGCTTGGCGTTGATTGCTGCACAAATGGCATCTAGCACTCGGGGCCACCAAGGATCATACGCGCTTTACTCGGCTGCTCGTGACCCAGTAGCAGGAGAGGCCAAGCGGGACACAAATGACGCAACCTCGATCCAAGAGAGCAGAATTCCCCGGAGATTGCTCGACACGCACGCGGAGGTCATGCCAACCGTGCAAGTCAGCGTAACGGCCACACTAAGCCGGCTCTTGTTCCCCTCCCCGAGAAGAGTCCCGGACGCCCGATACCGCCGCCGCATGACCGGGAAACGAAAGGATCAGAACAACTGCGGGCAGTCAATTTTGGTTCGTCTAAAACCATTTTGATATCATCGAAACGAGTAAATTGGCGGACCTAGAGAGGAAAGCCACAATGGCGACTGCAATTCCAGCGACCAGAAGCATAACGAATCGAAAGACCAGCCACTGACGCACGTTCGCAACCCGTCCGATTAACACTTGGATTTCGGCTGCCGTTTTGAGGCGCGCGACGGTGGCCGCTTGATTCGTATTGGCTGCTTTTACGGCCGTATGTGCACGCGGCCATAGTGGCGCCAATTTATCGGCGTACCAATCCGATTCGGAGTCTGCCGAAACCAGACCTGGCATTCCCTGTTTCACGAATAAATCGGTGAGGAAATAACCCTGCGCGATTAGAAGCTCGACGACGTCGGGCTCCAGTGCATCGAAGTCAGTACGCACCCGCGAGAGTTCCGCGACCAAGGAAGGATCCAGTCCCCGAAACTGCGGCGGGACATCGATAGGTCCTGCCTCATCCGATGCAAAAGCATTCTCGGCAAGTTCCTTCCGGTGGAGGAGGATTTGCGCACTGGCCGCGAACTGAGGACCTCGTCGAGGGATCCCGACTGCTCGAATAGCTTTAGCACGCCGAGCGAACCCTGCCAACCGCGCCCGCAGTGACTGCGGTAGCTCCTCAGATTCGGATAAGTTTTGTAGGTCACTGGCCAATGAATCGGCGGCTATCTCTGCGTCACGCGGGCTGACCCCGTGAGTCATCTCGTGAGTGAGCTGACGCGTAGCCGCGCCAAGTCGGCTATGCATCACCTCAACAAGTCTTAAGAGCCGCCGAAAGCCGAAGCCAGCTTGATGATCGCTCTCCGGCGCCGTTACGCCAGATAGAATCGCATGTGTGACCTTGCTACCGCGTAAACCATTTGCTCCCTCGTTGTCATAGAGGCCTCCGTCTACCAACGGGAAGACGACCGTACCCTTCGCTTTGCCGTAGCGTTCTCGCCACGGACTCACGCCGCCCGGCCTTCCTTGCGCGACACGTTCCCATCGGTCACCGGTCAGGAGGTCTGCGCGCAGGTCCTCCCAACGCGTCACGAACGCATAGGAATCTGTGAGAAGAGGATACGCCGCCGATGCTGCCACAGCTTGAGCGATTCGTATTTTGGAAGTTTTATCCGTGGCGCCGGTTAGGTAGTCGCCCGCTCGCGTATCAAAAAACTTCCAAGCTTTGCCGGTCCGCAAATTGGTGGCGTTAATAACGATCCACGAGGGCAACATGTCGAGAGTGGCGCCTTTGTAGAGTTGCCGATCAAGCTCCGCGACCATAAGACCGATGCGCGAGATTCTGGGAGAGACAACCGAAGCAAGCGCCTGCAACCCCCGTAGAGGGTTCCCGAACAAAGCGCGTGCGCGCAAGTTTTCGGTCACTACCGGATAGAGCTCCGCGATTAACGCATCGACGGAGAATGCGCCAGGCGCGCCCCGACCACTCTGCGCGCAGCGCAAGGCGTAAAGGGAGCCAGTGAGCGACCCCCCGGACACGCACGAAAGCATTTCGATTCGACAGAGAATTCCAAATTCCTCAAGGCGCTTGAGGACGCCGAGGTGAAACGCAGATGCTCGGAACCCACCGCCAGAGAGAGCCAGCCCGATCCGGATCTGAGGACCTTTGCCAAGATCGTTCACAGTGTCGGAGAATCTAAGAATCAGATAGCTGAAAGACCGCTGGATAGCTCCCGTCGCGAATCATGTCGCCAAAGAAGGGAACTGCCACGTCATCGCCAACAATCATGATGAATGGAGGAAGCCCATCGCCTTCGACCATTTCTCCCAACCAGTCGAACAAGTTCGCGTCGTCCGAGCTTGGCAGGCAGCTGCTTCCCTTGGGGTGAGAGTGCCATTCACCGATGTAGTGCAACTGCCCCATCGTTATGCCTTCAATTCTCCTTGCGTCTGCATCGAGACCGGCAGAGCCACGAAGGTACGACGTCGGATACTCGTGACTGTCGTTGGGCGAAGGAATTGTGTCGACGATGTACGCGATCCGTCGCGTTAGGTCGAGGGCTCCGATCAAAACGCCCCCAGTCTCATTGGGGAGCTTGGCGAGGCGTAGCTGCGTCAAGCGACGGAGAAGCCATTCGTCCGTCACGAGCGTCCAAGATGCACTTTCGCAAGTGCGCGGTGGAGAAACTTCCAGCTCAAAAGCCCTAACGCCAAGCGTGACGTCGTCCGCTCTCCAAACTCGAATCGCAGCATCCGTTGACGTTAACGTGTCTTCGAGAGCCTTCGCTCCAATCCCGCCGTGAACCGCCGTTCGTGCATGCGATAGCGCTACACTTACATCACGACAGGAGCGCCCGTATCTGATTCTCGACGATGGTTCCTGTAGCGCATTCTCCAAGGCGCTAGTGCGCAAAAGCCCTCGGTAGTACTGCATCTCAAGAACATCAAGCGGGAACGCTCTGACACTGTCCTCAGCGAGCAAGGTGAGGTCGGTTCCAGAGGGGTTCAAAAAGAGCGAGACCCGTCGCGCTACCGCCGGAATATCGCGGGCAAGCGCGCGAGCGACCGTCACAGAAGCAGATAGATCGACAATGGCGTCAGCCTCGCTAAGAGCCTCGGCGACTTCGATTGCATTCGCGCCCGGGTCGAGTACGTCGGCTTCAATTCCCTTATGGACGGGTGTGTCCTCGCAGAGCGCATTCGCGACAATCTGGATCACCCGCGCTTTCGCGAAGCCTACAGCGTCACCGAACAAACCGTGGCGCGCCAGGTTGTGCGGCAGGAGCAAGTCATCGTCGATAGTTGTCCAATGTCCGAATCCCGCTCGAGCTGCGTTCAGAATTACTTGTGATCCCAACGAGCCCCCACCGACGGCTGTAATACGCATCTCCTCGGCTCGCTCGCGGCCATTGAAGAGTGCGAAATCGCGGCGCGACGCCGTGAAGAACGGGAAGAGCATCTGAATGCGTTCTTCAGATCCGGTTCGTGTAGCGTCGCCCCCAATAATCAGCCCGGGAGATCCTGCTTCGAGTCCCCAAACCCCGAGGGCACTACCCAGCTCACGCATTGTAAGCAGTGTGCGAAAAGGCCACGCCTCCGTCCGAACCGGCGCCTGACCAGCCGCACGCATGACAGGAACCAATATCAAGATGATGCAAATCGCATCGAGTAAGGGCGACGATGGCCCGGCCTCCCTGAGTCGTTCTCGAAGTGAATGGACCAGGTCGTCACCGCCCCGAGCAAGCATTTCGGTTAGATCGCCTAAGGTCTCTGGCGCACTCTGAAGTGGCCCAAACTCCCGCGGAGAGACCCGAATTACACAACCGAAGTATTCGGCGTTACTGCTACTAGTCGTGGAATGAGGTGCGAGACTAGCATGCAATACCATCTTCCCGCGGTGGTCAGGGAGTTGTTCGAGTGTCAACGCCACCGGCGCGGTGTCGGGTTCTCGTAACGCGCGAGGTAAAATCAAGAACCCCACCCCATTTCCGAGCAGTGCTTCGAGGGGCTGATCCGCCGCATGTAGTTCTCCGCGAGCAGTAAGTCGGAGCCAATCTCGAATACGCGCCACAAATCGCGCGGGAGTCCACTGCGAGCGAACATCCCGGAATGGGACGTCGTAGAGGCATAGACACTTGGGATAATCCCACCCGGTTAGGTTGAGGTGCGGGACGTTTTGCGGAAAATCTTCACGAAGCGCGAGGACATCGGGCGCGCCGTCTCCGTCAACCATAAAGCAGATCGCGAGCTGCTCTACATGGCGGATGTCGTGTTTCGGGTGCTGTACTAATTCGACCTCGACGTCGAGAATAACCACGGCGATGCCGGGACCCTTTCGACATTTGACGAGGTGGGAGTAGCGTATCGCGCCCGCTTCCACCTGCTGTGCGAGCGAGCGCGCCCGGACTACTTCGAGCTGAGCCGGGGCGCACTCGATCGGCGTAATGGCCGCGATATCCAACCGCTTCAACATCACAGTAGGACCAGAACGTCCGCGGCCGAACCGCGACCTGGCTCTGGAGTGAGTACTAGGCCCCGGCGCGTGGGGCGGATGTCCCGATTGCAGCACCGCCAATCGGAAGGCTAGCCTTAGCGACGCTGGCTCCAAATCCGTCAATTTTCACGACTAGCGGCTCTGGTTTGGCGACGGTTGGATGTTCCATCGTGACGAGGTACTCGCCGCTACGCCCCTTGGCCGCCGCGCGATAGTAATTTGCAGCCTGACGATGCGGTGGTTGAGGCGCCTCGCCGGATGAAGGAATGCGGTCGCTTGTAGAAATGATCCGGCTACCAATCTGCCCCTGCTCCTCGTAAAGCCATGCAACATTAGGAACGGGTACGGTTCTCTCAGTCCCTTTCTCTGGACCGAGCGATGCATAGCTGGAGTGATGTGGAAGCTTTGCCAAATCCCATTCCAGTCGGTCCTCGCGGCCATGATACCGGCTAATGCGCACAATCTCTGACAAGCATTCGTATTCGGTATCACCCATAAGAAGCACGCGCGTGGCTTGACCGCCCGACAAGAATGTCGCCTGAAGGACAAGCGAGTTCGAGTTACTGTCGATCAGCGAGCCGTCGTTTTGCCGCGACGCAAACGGCGAGTGCACAAAGAACTCAACTCCGTCGCGTTCCTTCGACCATTCCGGTACAGGCTGACCGGCATCGGTAATGAGGTTCTGACGAGAGGCGAGCGAGAGGCCCTTCGATTTCAACCAGGCTTCCAGTTTGGCGGGACGGGAGAAAACCCGAATGCCGCTCCCCTGAATGAGCCGGTACCGAGCTTCCTCTTGAAGGATCTTGCCGTCCTCACAGAGGTCGTCTTTCACCTCGGTGATCGCAAACGCCGGCACCCACATTTCGGCGATACCGATCCTGCCGCTGCCCTGATATTTGGCGGCGTGCCTCAATTCGAAGAATGAGCTCGCACCGCAGACGTGGTCGTCATGAAAATGCGTGAAGGCGACGACATCATAGCTGCTCCTGCCTGCGGCAGCGAGATCTTTCCGCAAGGCGGTTGGGAGGTCGATCCGTTTATCCTGCGGATCGTCCGCGCAGCGCATGTCGGCATAATCGAACAGGAGGGTTTTGCCGCTCTCCAGATCGATTCGATAGCTGTCGGCGTTTCCGAGTGGATAGAAGGTGATACTAGCCATTCCAAACTCCGGTCTTTTGTGGCCGCCCGCAGTAATGCTGTTGCGCCGAGAGAGCCTCGACGATGGGCGACATCAAGAGCAGAGTCGGGCTCTGCAGTGACGTAACAATCTACCCGAAGATGTGCCGAAGTTCAACAGCGTAGCCGAGCGAACTCTAATCAAATTATTGGCTCCGCCAGAAACTCTGCTGCCAACCGGATATGGTTGTTCCGGTCAGTGTGTGGCGAGTCTCTCGCTGTTGGGAACGTACAAGGTTCGCGGATAAACGGCGCTCGCGATCTCATCGGCGTCTAAGGTGACTTCACCCTTCTCGAGTGGAAAGCCTTCGGCAGCGATCTCGTATACCACCGTGAGAGGGGCGGGCATTTCCAGCTTTCCATCCGCGGCCCAATATGCGGCTTTCAAATGAACGGCGCCGACTTCGAGCATCACGCCCGGGTGGACCACAATATCCTGAGTTCCACCGTATTTTGCGCTTGCATGGTCAATCGCCTGGACGATTCTGGGCAGCCCTTCGCTTCTATTTCCATCGATTCCGAACGGATCGATGAGATATCCCGATGATGAGCGCACCGCGAGATAAATCGATTTCGCGATACCGCGGCCAATATTCTCAACACCGAAGGTGAGCTTTCCGTTGTAAACCGTAGGTCCCCCGCCCGAACTCCCGCCGCCTCCGACTATTCGAGTCGCGAACTTAAGCACGGGCCTGGCCCGCCGACCAAACATGTCGGCGACGTCGAAATGCTCCATGCGACGGAAGCTGTCGCCGCTTCTCTTGTAATATCTGTCCTCACTCGCTTTCGCCATGTGCGGCCCTACGTCGCTCGCGGGCACGAGGGAAATCGCGCAGCCTGCGTCTCCGTCCATCAGAATGGATCGATGCCGCACCCCGCCAACCATGGGGCTCACGGATGTTGCCGTAAATTCGTTCAGCCGCGAGAGAAAACGAGCTACATTCGGGATAAGCTTGAACTCACTCGCACGGTCCACCTCGTCCTCGTCCTTCCGAGCATCAATTCCCCAAACGACGATTCCGCCATCACCGTTCGCGAACCCAGCAAGCGCTTTAGCCAAGTTTTTCTTGTCTTCTCCGCGCGAGAGATCGGCGGAAGCAACGGTCTTGAAATCGAGCTGAACGTGTTCTTCTTGCCGTTGTTTAACCCAATCGGCGAGGCGCTCCGGAGTTAGCGAATCGAAAAGTTCTGAGAGGTCCACTGTGTCTACCGTGAGGAGTTGCTTGCAATAATTTGGGGTCACTCACGCCGTCATAAGCCGCGCCCGGCCCGGCTGCACGACCTCCACACCTTTATGGCGTAGCGGACGAAGACGACGTGGGACCGATGCCGATGGCCTGATTTTGATAATTTCGACGCTACGGCGCCAAAGAAAGTGCTCCCACCATTATCGCACCAAAAAGCAAAACCGGTAGCCTCGACTAGTCACGGCCGCCCTCTCAACACTGGGTAATCACTTCCCAATCGGGACCTCTGGATTTGAACACCCCCAGCGAACGCATTCAGGCGCAGATCGCACTATCGCAAGCGCTCCTGTTCCAATAGCAGGCGCAGATGGCTCAGACGACGTCCTAGAGCCGCGTCGAAATCACAGCTCTGGCCGATTCCATTCGAGCTGAATTTCTTCGTTGTAGTCCTAAACACGGGCCTCGTTACAAGCGAAAACACAGGCGACAACACGAGAGGTTTTTCAAGCCCCGGCGCAGGCGCGGGCCCATGTGCTCCCGCAGCCCGAACAGGTTTTGCGCCAATTGCCTAAAACGCCCAGCCGCGAATCTGAACGCAGCTCCAAACGCCGTAGCAACGATGGATGCGTCGGGCAAACTCCAGGTCGGTTGCACCTTGAGGCGGCCGTTTTGACGGAAAAAAAAGGCGGTAATTGAGCGGGCTGATACGGAGATAATTGAGGAGAAAATTGAGAAGCTGTTGAGCGGGAATTATCACGGTTCGGTCTGGCTGCTCGAAAGCTGTGCCTAGTGCCGATCGCGCCGTTTTCTAGTGCGGTTTCTAGTGCGGTTTCTAGTGCCGTTTCTGGCGCCGTTCTTAGTGCGTTTTGGGACAAAACGGGGATGTCGTTCTGGGGTGAGGGGGTCTGAGGACTAGCGTAGCGCCGGGCGAGCTGTTATTTCAAAAGCAGATCGGCACTGCTCCTGTTAGACTAAGGATCACGTCGGCCAAACAACCTGAAGTCGAAGGCAGAGTAAACGCGTCGTCGGTCTGACGGCGCTTCGTAACGCGTCAATCCGGGAGGGAAACTTCCCGAGTTTGACGCGTTTTTTGTTTTCCGAAGTCGCGTTCGAGATTGTGAGCAAAGGCACTGAGCTGACCATGATTCCATTTCCAACCGACATAATCCACGACGAAGATGAAGCGCTCGATTGGTGGGAAAACGAGTTTGCTGAGCGCTGCGCCGCGCTCGGCTGCCAAGTGGATGGCGCTCTTCTCGTGAGAGAGATCGTGGGCTCGATTAAGGCCATTCGTAGAGCGGCTCTTGAAACCCCCCTCTCACTCACAGAGGCAGCGAAACGAACCGGACATACGCCAGACCATATCGGCCGGTTAGTACGCCTGGGCAAGCTCCCAAACGCCGGGAGGAAGAACGCGCCGCGGGTCCGGTACACCGATTTAGTGGGGATACTGAAGCCCAAGCTTGCCGGTTCCAAGCTCAACGGGTATGATCCGGCTTCCGACGCTCGATCCCTTCGCGTCCGGCGGTAAGGAGCAATCTCTATGGCTCGGAAACCGTCACGTAGCGAATGGCATCAGCACAATGGAATGTGGGCACGATCCCTAGGCAGCAGGGGAATTCGCGTCCGGCTGTTTCAAAAGAGAAGGAATGGAGTGTTCTACCGCGCCGTCTGGATAACAGGCAAAGGCTTTGACCGGCAATCCATCCGCACGACGGATCGCATGCAAGCTGAGACGGCCGGGAAAGCGTTGCTCGCGGCGCTACTCAGAGATGAGGAGGTCGTCTCATCGACGGCGTTGCCGCTTTCTATCCTGTGGGATCAGTATAGGACGCAGTGTTTAGTGTTTAACGGATACACCGATCGGATGAAGAAGGAGATCGAGGCACGGGTTCAGATTCTCCTTGCGTTCTTTGGCGCGCGGTGCGATGCGCGAGATCTCACCGAGAATGATCAACTCGCTTTCGTTCAGAAGCGGGTTGCCGGTGGCATATCGCTGGGGCGGGATAAGTACGGGAAGGAGAAGGTCACGCCCAAAGTCCGGCCGCGTTCCGCACAGGCCGACATGGAAGTG
Source organism: Gemmatimonadaceae bacterium (assembly GCA_050733435.1). GTDB lineage: Bacteria > Gemmatimonadota > Gemmatimonadetes > Gemmatimonadales > Gemmatimonadaceae > UBA4720. Next base: position 64,031 of record JBOHTB010000096.1, read on the forward strand.
CTAAGGAGGATGTTGCACTGGGCAACTACGTATCGCGTGAGATACGGTGTCAGACTGCTGGACCGGAACCCGCTCGCCGGAATTCGTCTGCCAAGCAGAGGAATGAATCCAAGGCGTCCTGTTGCGACCGCTGAACGATTCGCCGCAACACGAGCGGCGATTGTCGCTTTGCAGAATGAAGCTGAGACCGATGCCGCGCGACGGAAGTGGCTTAAACTGGAGCTTGCTTTGGTGCTAGCAGAGGCTATGGGTCGGAGGCTCGGGAGTATACGACAGTTGAGCTGGCCGGATATCGACTTCAGGGCCAACGTAATCGTGTGGCGAGCAGCGAACGACAAGAGAAAAAAGGATTGGCAGGTGCCGATGTCGGAGAAGCTGCGAAACGAGTTGCAGTCGTTCCGAGAGCGGTTGGGCGGCGCATTTGGCGGGCTGGTATTCCGGACCGAAAATGATCCGACGGTTCCGCTAAGAAGGGATGTTCTCAGCAAGTGGCTCTTGGTCGCAGAGAAGAAGGCGGAACTCCCGAAGCTGGACGGGTCGCTCTTTCACGCGTACCGGAGAGGGTTCGTTACTTCAAAAAAGCATCTCCCTGCCGCAGATACCGCGGCCGTCTGCGGTATGACGGTTGGAACCCTGGCGCGGATCTATGAGCAGCCCGACTTTGCTGGGATGCTCGCAGTGGTGAGCGATGACCGAAAGGTCGTAGAACACGCGAGACAAGGGTGACGCAGGGCGAAACAGACCCACAAACAGACACCCCGAAGAGGTAAATCAATGGAGCGTACAGGGATCGAACCTGCGACCTCCTGGTTGCAAACCAGGCGCTCTCCCAGCTGAGCTAACGCCCCTCGAACGAGAAATATAAGACGACCCAGCGTAGCGAAAACAGCCGCGCTCCGCAAATTGACGTCATACCCGGCTCGCTCGTCTTTCAGGATAGGCCACGCGTGCGGAAAGCTCTCGAAATTGGCTCCGCATGTCCGACAAGGAGGTCTCATGCAACAGGCCCTTCCGGATCCGGCACCCCTCGCGTTGGTCGCGTGCAGCGAGATGTGGATGAGTCGCTCTCTCGAGAGCGTCTTTGAGCAGAATGGCTATGCTCTCGCGCTCACCCGATCGGCAGCGCAGACAATCAAGCTCGCGTTGCGCACGAGTCATGATCTTATAATCCTGGACGAATCGCTCGAGGATGTCAGCGCGATCGAGACGTGCCGCAGTCTCCGCGACAACGCTCTCTTCGATCATTCGACGCCAATCATTGTAACATCCCCGTCGCCCGCGACCCGCGGTTTTCGCATGACTGCCTACGCAGCCGGCGCGTGGGAGTGCTACAACAGTCCGATCGATTTCGAATCGCTTTTCCTGAGGATGCGCACCTTCATCCGCGCCCGGCGGGATCTTGCCGGCAAACAGGCGCAGGACTTCATCGATCCCGCAACCGGTCTCTACTCCTCCTTCGGACTGCGCCAGCTCGCCGGTCAATTCGGCGCTCTCGCGCAACGAAATCAGGGAGCGTTCGCTTGCGTCGCGTTTTCCGCCGAGCCCGACGAGCATCTCAGAGAACGTGTTCTTGTCCGTGAGATGCCGCGCGATTTCGCCGACGTCGCAAACGTTTTCCGCGCGCAAAGTCGCAAGTCGGATGTGGTTGGTCACATCAACGAAAACCGGCTCGCGATTCTCGCTCCGGATACCGATGCCCAGGGTGCACGGCTCCTCGTGAGGCGTCTGCAGCGCGAGCTCGACAGAGCTGCCACCAACCTGGCCATAGACGGCCCCATCAGACTGCGGGCGGGCTACTCGGCCGTCCCCAACCTCGCGGCCGCAAAAGTCGAAGTCGAGCAGCTCATGGAGCGGGCAGAGAGTGCGCTCGAGCGTGTTCCCCGCGGTGTGAGAGCCGAGCCGATGATGAACTTCGACGATTTGCCGAATTCATAAAGGCGCCGCGGCGCACTACTCGTGCGCCGGCAACGGCTCCATCGTTCGGGGGTCAACGGGCACCTGCACCTCGTCGCGAAATGGCGACGTCATGAGGAGCACTCGCATTCGGGGAAATGCGTCCATGAACGAGAGGTAGCAGAACCCCCAGATACCAAGAATTCCTGCCGTCACTCCGAGCTCCCAAATGCCAATCAGAGGATGCTCAACAACGCCGTAGATGGATGGATAGACCTCGATGTACCGGTGTATCCACAGTCCCACCACCGTACCCATCGCAAACAACAACATCGTCGGCAGATAGACCTTCGCGGCGCGGGAAAGCAGTCCAAAGAATGGGAACCCGAACATCAGCGTCAGTCCGACGAGCGTCGTTATCCGCCACCCGGCGATGAGACGCAGCCGCATCCAGTGCGTTTCCTCTCCCATGTTTCCATACCAGATCACGAGGTACTGCCCGAAGGTGAGATAGCCCCAAAAAGCGGTGAAGGCGAACACCAGCTTGCCGAGATCGTGGAAGTGCTTGTCCTCGATGAGATCGTAGCGACCCAGGAATCGCCGCCACGCCATGACGATGATGCTCCAACTGGCCAGCGCGCCGACCCACGCGCCCATGAAGAACCACCATCCGTACATTGTGCTCTGGAAGTGCGGGTCGAGCGACATGGACATGTCCCACGAGAGCACTATCCACCCGAAGCCGAAAGCGAACGCGAGAAAAACCGCGAGTCGGCCCTGCAGCGAATGTGTGGAGTGAAGCTCGCGCCGCTCGTCACGAAAACCGCGGCGCATTCTTTCGCGAAGTCCGCGCGCCCACGCAGCACCGGCCTCGGGCAGGATTCCGACATCAAGTCGGACGGACGTGTAGATGAACCACAGACTCAGCGAGTAAATGATCAGCGAGATGCCGATCACTCGTGGGTAATAAAACGCGCGGTTCAGGTACACGGCCTTCTCGCGGATCGCCGGCGTGACGTTCGACCACCAGAAAATGTGGTGCTCCCCGACGAACAACATGAGTAGCAGCAGGATGAACGCGACCGGAAGGAACGCTACGTAACCCTCGAGAAAGCGAACGACAGGTCGCGACCACCGCGCGGTAGTAATCCGCTGCACCGCGACGAACATGACGCCCGCGGACGACACCGAGGTGAAGTAGAGCCAGTTGACCAGTAGCGCGCGCCAGACGCGGTCGGAATTCACGAACAAGCCGACGATGAAGACGATAAGTCCGATCGCGGCCAGGACCAGGGAGATCGTACGCAGTCGTGTCGGCAGCGGTCGGTCGAGGCCGGCCACCACTTCTTCCCTCGTCAGAGCGTGCGATTCGTGTGAGCTCAACGGATTTTTCCTCGCAGGCTGTCCGACCTGGCTCTTGCCGCAGCGGCGCGCGCGCGCGCCGCGCTATCGCCACCGGCAGCCGGATTGGCACCTGTGGTGTCAACGGTCGGACCTGCAGCAGGCGGAAGTCCTTGCTGGCTCGCCGCCGACAGTGACGGGTTCGTCTGGCCAGACGGGTTCAGCACCTCGCGCGGATTGTAAAATGGAGCTGGAACGTTGGGACCAGTTCGAGTTGGTCCCGGAACTTTGTCCCCCGTCACTCCAGGCGCAGCGAGTGGCCCGACTTCGACCTTCCGACCGTTAACGCCCTGGAGCGCGCGAACATAATTCACCACGTCCCAACGGTCTTTCTCTTCGATGCGGTTATACGAAGGCATCAGGCCCCGTCCATTACGAATCATTCCGAAGATGTAGCCGTCCGTCCGAGCCTTGGTGATGTCCTGCGTGAGGTTGATTCCCGGCATTCCAAACTGCGTCGCCGTTCCATCGCCCATTGCGCGAATTCCATGGCAGGGCGAGCAGTTTATCTGAAAGTATTTTCTTCCGTTAGCGAGCGATGAGTCACTCACGGGCGTTGGATTTTGGAGTCCCGACATCGAATCGATCGTCGCCGGAAACGCGCCGTACGACACTGTGAATCCCGCCACCGCCGTTCCGGTTATGGGAACGGACATCTGCGGATTTCCACGCGACGGCGTTATCGTATCCTTCACGGCTTCCCACGTGCCGATCGAAGGCTGGCGCTTGAAGTCGGTGAACCACTCGCATGCCGAGAGCGAGAGAGGAAGGACGAGCACCAGAAGACGCGTCTTACCGTTCACGCCGCACCTCGACAGCTCCATGCTGACGGAGCAAGCCTTCCGCTGCGGGAGCCTTGTCCGCCGAACATTCCACCCATACGCCGTATTCACCGTGGCTGAAGCGTGGGTCGTAACCAACCATCATCGTCAGCCGCGGAATCCCGGCGTAGATGAACAGCCCTGCAACCGTCGAGAGCGCGCCGATCAACACCATCACCTCGAAGCCGAAGACCGTGTACGGCACCCACGATGCGATTGGTTTTCCTCCGACTACCAGTGGCCAGTAATCCGAGCACCAGATCGCGATCCAGTAGCCGAACGTCGCGCCGCACAATCCGCCGACCAGAGTAAACCTTCGCACAGGACTCGGCCCGCGATCGAGCGCGTGCTCCAGCTCGTGACGCGGCGTCGGAGTGAAAACGTGAACGTCACCGAGCCGCGTTTTCTTCAGCGCGTCGATAGCGCCGACCGCGGAGTCGAGCTCACGGAAAGCACCGAGCACGCCCTGCATCAGTCGTGCTCTCCGGG
>JBOHTB010000097.1:0-7496 GCA_050733435.1 Gemmatimonadaceae bacterium
CGACATGCCGATCGAGGAGGCATCCGAGTTCTTCGCCGCAATTCCCGCGATCGCGCGTCATCTCACGACGCTGGTCGAGGTCGGCCTCGGCTATGTGCGGCTCGGTCAGCCGGCCCCGACGTTGTCCGGCGGCGAGGCACAACGAGTCAAGCTCGCGTCCGAGCTGCAGAAGCGGTCGACCGGTCGCACCGTGTACGTGCTCGACGAGCCGACGACCGGTCTGCACTTCGAAGACGTGCGGATGTTGATGAGCGTGCTGCACCGGCTTGTTGACCGTGGCAACACCGTACTCGTCATTGAGCACAACCTCGACGTAATAAAGACCGCGGATTGGATAATTGATCTGGGGCCGGAGGGAGGTCTTCGCGGCGGCGACGTAGTTGCAGCTGGAACCCCGGAAGACGTCGCTGAGGTAAAGGAATCGTACACGGGGCAGTATCTAAAACCGCTGCTCGCCAGGAAGAAGACCGGGAACGCCCGTCGAGGAATTGCCGTGAAGGAAAAGCGGGAAGCGATCAGCCGGGAGCGATCAGCGGGCAGCCGGTAGTGTTCTTTTGCAGTTGCGGTCCTAAAGGTGGGAGAGAAAACCAGACATGGTCAGTTTGCTAGACATAATCGGCCCAGTGATGGTCGGCCCCTCCTCCTCACACACCGCTGGCGCGTGTCGTCTCGGATTGCTGGCACGCTGCCTGGTCGGAGGAACGCCACAGTCAGCGCTTCTCCAGCTTCACGGCTCCTTCGCTCGCACGGGTGAAGGCCACGGAACCGACAAGGCATTAGTGGCCGGACTGCTTGGATTTCGTCCGGACGACGAGCGAATTCGCGATTCGCTTCAGATCGCCGAGCGTGAAGGTCTCGACTACAAATTCGAGAAGACGACCATCTCCGATGCGGCGCACCCGAACACCGTGCGAATCTCGCTCGAGCTAAATGACAACAAGGCGACGATGCTCGGGTCGTCATTGGGCGCCGGACGGATCATGGTCCAGGAAATCGACGGCTATCCCGTCGAAGTCACCGGAAACTTACACACCATCGTCCTCGTAGCTGAGGATAGGAAGGGTTCGATCGCGAGAATCGCGGGGATTCTGGCCGAGCACGACATCAACATTGCGACACTGAAGCTGACAAGAAAGGAGCGGGGCGGCGACGCGTTCATGGTGATCGAATGCGACGAGCTGCCCGATAAGAAAGCAGGCGCGGAGCTTCGCGGGCTGGACTGGGTGCGCTGGACGCGCCGTCTCGACAAGGTTAGCGGCGGCTGATGTACAAGGCACTCGCCGACGCGATTCGGGACGCAGAGAAAGAGAAGCAGTCGCTGGCGCGTACCGCGCTCGCGGCCGAAGCGCGGGATCAGGGACGCCCGGTCGAGGAGATTCGCGCGGCACTCCAGCGGGCGCTCGACGTGATGCGAAGTGCAATCGAAAAAGGAGTTGTCGGTGACTTGTATTCTGCATCGGGACTCGTTGGTGGTGACGCGGCAAAGCTGCGCGGAAGCGAGAGAGGACCTCTCGCCAACACGCCCTTTCGCGACATTCTCACGCGGGCTCTGGCGGTGCAGGAAGTGAATGCCGCGATGGGTGTGATCGTTGCCGCTCCGACGGCCGGCGGCGCGGGCGTCTTGCCCGCGATCCTCACCGGGCTCGCGCAGGCGAGGTCCGTGCCGGACGAAAAGGTGGTGGATGGTCTGGCGACGGCGGCGCTGATTGGCGCCGTGGTGGCCGAGCGAGCATCGCTGTCGGGTGCCGAGGGCGGATGTCAGGCGGAGACCGGCGCCGCGGCGGGAATGGCGGCGGGCGCCGCTACGGAAATGCTCGGCGGAACTCCTTCACAGGTTGGTCATGCGGTCGCGCTCACGATGCAGGGAACGCTGGGCTTGGTTTGCGATCCGTTGGGCGGGCTCGTCGAGCTACCGTGCGTGTTCCGCAACGCTACGGGATCGGCGATCGCCCTCGCGGGGATCGAGATGGCTTTGGCAGGAATAACTTTCGCAATTCCAGTCGACGAAGTAATCGACGTGATGGGAGAGATCGGCCGCGAGATGGATGTTCGGTACCGGGAGACGGCCGGTGGCGGGCTGGCGGCGACTCCAACGGGTCGTCGTCTGGCCAAGGAGAGGTTGTACCAGATAAAAAGGTCAGACGCGTGACAATTACTAGTGAACACCCTACCAAGGTTGTAGTTTCGCGGGAGGGTCAGGCGTCCTAATGGCATTCGCAGCGCACGCCGTCCTTCGAACCGTGCGGAGGTAAGTCAGGGCGTCGTGCACTGAAAAACTAAAGACTCCGCCACTGGCAACTCTCGCCCGTTCAGTTGCTTTTCGATTTTAGAAGTGCCGAGTTGCCAGAATTGCAGTTCCCTGAAAATTCCATCCAACGCCCTATGAATATTTTCGACCGTATCGCGATGCTCTTCCGCTCCAACGTCAACGCGGTGATCTCGGAATTCGAGCAGCCCGAGAAGATGCTGAATCAGATCATTCTCGACATGAGATCGCAGCTGGTGAAAGCCAAGCAGCAGGTTGCCGCGGCCATCGCAGACGAGAAGCGCTTACAGGACCAGACCCGACAGGAGCTGAAGGAGGCCGAAGACTGGGAGCGCAGAGCCATGCTCGCGGTGCAGCAGTCCCAGGACGATCTCGCCAAGCAAGCGCTGATCCGGCGAACGGAGCACCTCCAGCGCGGCGATCAGCTCAATCTCACGTGGCAGGCGCACAAGCAGGAGACAGACCGCCTGAAGGATTCGCTTCGCAGCCTCAACGACAACATCGAGGAGGCGAACCGCAAGAAGAACCTGCTTCTCGCCAAGCAGCGTAGAGCCGATGCGCAGCGTCGCATCAACGAGACGATGTCGCACATCTCCGAGAAATCGGCATTCGAGGCATTCGCCCGCATGGAAGAGAAAATCGAGAACAACGAGCGGAATGTGAGGGCGCACGCCGAAATCGAAGAGGAGTTCTCCGGCGATCGGCTCGCAAACGATTTCAAGAAGCTCGAGTCCGGCGGTGCGGGGATCTCGGCGGATATGCAGCTGCTGCAGCTGAAGCAGAAAATGGGAGTGCTTCCCGCCGGGACCCAGCTCAATAACAAGGCACTCGGCGCCGGTCAGCGCCCCGAAGAGGAATCCGTCGAGGTCGAAGAGATCCACGACGAGAACAAGTAGTATTGGCTAGCGGCTCCGGGGCGGTCGAGAGGGTCAAAGTCGCACCAATTCTGGCTGGTGTGATTTTGACGCTGTTGCTCGTCTGGATGCTCGGCGTCACAGCCGACGTGTTTCTCCTTCTCTTCATCGCGATCGTCCTGTCGCTCTATCTGGGCGCGGTGAGAGACCTGTTGGTTCGGCGCGGTCGGGTCCCGCCACGAATCGCGTTTTTTCTCGCCGTCATTGGATCCGCGGCGGTGCTCGTCGTGCTTTTTGCGATTCTGCTGCCGCCCGTCATCGAGCAGACCAGAGCGCTGATCGTCGTGATGCCCCAGTACATCGAGACCTGGGAGTCGGGCATCGATTCCTTCGTCGCGCGTTTTCCCGCGATGCGCGACGTCTGGAAACCCGGTGCGCATCCGCTGATCACCGCCGTGTATGATCAGCTTTCTAATCAGGCGCAGGCTGTGGTGCCCCGGGTGCTTGGCCTGGTGCAGGTGATGGTGGACTGCTTTGCGGTGGGCGTGATGAGCATCTACCTCGCGCTCCAGCCGGGAGTGTACAGAGAGTGGCTCATCGCGCTCTTTCCGCCGATTCACCGCGATCTCGTGCGCGACGTGCTGCGCGATCTTGCCGACGCCCTCCGCGCTTACATCGTCGGACAGTTGCTGACGATGACGTTCCTCGGCGCTCTCACTGCTGCGGGACTTTATATTCTGGGCGTTCCGTACTGGCTGACATTCGGTGTGTTCACCGGACTGGTAGCGGTGGTTCCATTCTTCGGAACGCTTTTGTCGACGACGCTGCCCGCCCTCTTTGTCCTTGGCGGCCCGGGAGGAGGAACCCGCGCGCTTTACGTGCTCGCCTTAGGGGTAGTGATTCACCTGATCGAGGGCAACCTCGTGTCGCCGCTCATCATGTCCAAGAAAATCGACATGCCTCCGGTGCTGACGATCACGTCGGTGCTGATCGTCGGCAAGCTGCTGGGCCCGCTCGGCCTGGTCGTGGCGCTACCGACGCTGGTGTCGGTGATGGTTATCGTCCGCAGAATTCTCATAAACCGGATCTACGAGGGTAAAGGATTCAGGAAGAGCACGCGCGACCGGATTTTCGTGTTGCGAGTGCCGGTGCCCGACGGCGGAGTAATCGTGCCGACAGAGCCGGTCCCGGATTTAATCGGATTGCGAGAGCAGAAGCCTTTCAAGAAGTCGGCCTAAGCTTCTCTCTCTCTGCCTTTCTAGGCTGGCCTAAGCCTCTCTGACGGAGTCCGTCTTCGGATGCCCCGAATCGGCCGGATGCCGCTGATTCTTTTGATCGTTTTTGTTTGGGGCGAACGCTCGATTTTTCTCGTTAAGGCAGACCACTCGGTAGAACTTGGGCTCTGGTCCAAAATGAAGTAACAAACCGACCTCCAGATTCGTCGCGCGAAGGTAATTGTAGACCTGCCGGTCCGCGCCCGGATAGAGCTTGCGGGTCGATTTCGTCTCTACGACCAGCTTGTCATCGACCACCATGTCCAATCTTTGCTCGCCGAGCTCGCTGTCCTTGTACATGACGCGAACGCAGAGCTCGCGCGCGACGCGATGTCCTCGCGCAACAAGTTCGTGCTCCAAGGCCACGACGTACAGATGCTCCAGAAACCCGAATCCGAGGCCATTGTACACTTCGAAGAATGCTCCGATGACGGAATGCGTTAATCGTTCTTCGATTAGTTCTCTGCGCGGCATAGACGCGAGAGATATTGAAGTCGCGAATCAACAAGACATCGCGGAGTCGCAGCTCTGATCCAACTATCTCACGGGAGTAATCAGCGAGATCCGCTTGGTCCGCGTTATCCGAACAACGCACCTGTCAGAGGGCTGTGTATGCGCGGTCGCTCGCGTGTTATCGCTTTCCCTCGATCATTTTAGATCCGATTCTCTGAAGTCTGCGATGCAAGACTTTGCGCTCATCATCTCTCTGAGGATGTATCGATGCGCGCACTTTGCGTTCGAGGTCTCACCAAGACGTACTTCGCGGGTCCTCGAGGACGAGCCACTACCATCCCCGCGCTTCGCGAAGTTAGCCTCGACGTCGAGCTCGGTGAGATCGTCGGAGTCGTCGGCCAGCCGGGTGCGGGCAAGTCCACATTCCTCCTTTGCCTCGCGGGCCTTCTGAGGAGCGACAACGGTACGATTACGTGGTTCGGCGAGCAGATCACCGGCCACCACATTCCACCGGGCCTTGCCTACGTTCCGCAGAGAGCGGGCTATTACTCCTTTCTCACGGTCCGTGAGGCGCTCGAGTACTACGCGACGCTCCACGATCTCTCCTCAGCGAATCGCGCGTCAGAGGTGGAGGCAGCGCTGCGAGAAGTCTCGCTGCAGACACACGCGACGCGGCGTGTCGGCACCTTGAGCGGGAGCCTGGTGCAGAGACTCGGCCTCGCGCAGGCTCTCATTGGATCTCCCCGCGCAATACTTCTCGACGAGACGCTCTGGGGCGAGGGCCTGTTGTTCGAGGAGGATATCATCGCACTTCTTGGTCGCCTCTCGCGGCGTGGCGTGACTCTGCTCATCTCAGCGCCGAACGCGGTCGAATTGCGGCGCGTTGCCGGTCGCATCATCATGATGGCCGAAGGACGAGTTATGAACTCGGCCGCGGCGGCAGCACCGGAACGCGTTGCGATGGTGAAGTCGTGTTGACCCTCTACACGTGCGGGCCTAGCTTCCGGAAATGTCCGATTTCCGTCTGTACAACACTCTCACGCGGAGCATCGAGAGCTTCGCGCCAGCGGACGGAGAGGCGGTCCGCGCCTACACTTGCGGTCCGACCGTCTACAAACCGGCCCACCTCGGCAATTTCAGAACGTTTCTGTTCGAGGATCTTCTCCGGCGCGTAATCCAGCTGCGCGGATGGCGCATCGTCCAGGTGATGAATCTCACCGATGTCGATGACAAGATCATCAAGGCCGCAGCCGAGGCCGGCCAGACGATCAGTGAGATCACGGCGCCTGTCATTCGGACTTTCAATTCCGATCGCGCATTCCTAGGGATTCGTGACGCCGAATTTTATCCACGCGCGACGGACCACATCCCTGAGATGATCGGCATCGTCGACGCCCTCGTTAAGCGAAAACTGGCCTACCTCGCCGAAGATGGGACGGTCTACTACGCGATCGACAAATTCAAGAATTATGGGAAGCTTTCGCGCCTCGACACGCGCGAGGTCAAAGCGGGCGCACGTGTGCTCCAGGACGACTACTCGAAGGAGAACGCGCAGGATTTTGCGCTGTGGAAAGCGGCGAAGCCCGAGGACGAAGCGACCGGCGCTGCGTGGGATTCTCCCTGGGGGCGCGGGCGGCCCGGCTGGCATCTCGAATGCTCCGCGATGGCGATGAAATATCTGGGAGAGACGCTCGACATCCATTGCGGAGGGATCGATCTCATTTTTCCGCACCACGAGGACGAGATCGCGCAATCCGAGGGCGCGACCGGAAAACAGTTCTCGCGTTTCTGGTGTCACGGTGAATTTCTTCTCACCGATGGAAGCAAGATGGCCAAGCGGCTTGGCAACGTGGCGACCGTTCAGGATCTGCGCGACCAGGGCGTGCCGGCGGCGGCGTTCCGGCACTTTGTCTTCTCGACACACTATCGGAAGCAGCTCAACATGTCGGGTGAAGCGCTGGAAGCATCCATGGAAGGTGTGCGTCGCGTTGGAGATTTCGCCGAGCGTCTGGCGGAGGCCAGGGGAGCGACGCCGGAGCTCGAGCGAATCGCGGACGACACCGAAGCTGAGGCTGTCAACGCGCTCTACGACGATCTCAACGCGCCGATCGCGGTGGGTGCGCTCTTTACCTTCATACGCAAGGCGAACGCGGAGCTCGATCGCAATGGCGTCGACCGGAAGGCGCTGGAGAGGGCGCGCGAAGTTTTTTCGCGGATCAACTCGGTGCTCGACCTGATTCCTGAGAAAAGTGAATCAGACCCTGAGCTGGAACAGTGGGTCGAGGAGAAGCTCGCAGCGAGAAGGAACGCGCGAGCGCGGCGGGAATTTGCGCAAGCCGACGCAATCCGCGGCGAAATCGAAGCAAAGGGGATTGCGATCGAGGATACGCCGCAGGGTACGAAGTGGAAGCGGCGATAGGCGCGGCCGTCGGCAAATTCGAAGGTCGTTCTCCGTTGACTCACCGCGCTAAGTTGGCTATTCTACTTGGCTTGCGATGAAAAATCGCTGTTGTTGCTGACGTAGCTCAATTGGCAGAGCAGCTGATTTGTAATCAGCAGGTTGGGAGTTCGATTCTCCCCGTCAGCTCTGCCGACTCGCTGTGGTTCCGATGTGCCGCTTCGGGTACCTATCGAGGGCAAGGAGGAGCA
>JBOHTB010000098.1:0-3819 GCA_050733435.1 Gemmatimonadaceae bacterium
GCTTTCTTCCGCTCTCGCACATCTTCGAGCGGATGGGCGGACACTACATGATGTGGGCGACCGGAACGTCGATCGCCTACGCCGAGTCGATCGACACGGTGCCCATCAACATGCAGGAGGTGAAACCTACCCTCGTGCTCTCGGTGCCGCGACTCTACGAGAAGATGTACGCGCGCGTTCTCGAGAGCGCGCTGAGCGGCAGCTTCGTGAAGAAGAGGATTTTCTTCTGGGGACGCGATGTGGCGGAGCGCTGGGCGAATCAGAAGCTGGCGGGTAAAAAACCGCGCGGCTTGCTCGCAGCGCAGTATTCCATCGCACAGAAGCTCGTGTTCTCAAAACTGAAGGCGCGCACCGGCGGACGGCTGCGCTACTTCGTGTCCGGCGGAGCACCACTGTCGCCCGAGATCAACAAGTTCTTTTACGCCGCCGGCCTCGAGATACTCGAGGGCTACGGTTTGACCGAGACGTCGCCGGTCATTGCCGTGAACACTCCGACGAACTTCCGGATCGGCACCGTCGGGAAACCCATCGATGGGGTGGAGATAAAGATCGCCGACGACGGAGAGATCCTCACCCGCGGGCCGCACGTAATGAAAGGCTACTACAACAAGCCCGACGCAACCCGCGAAGCGATCGATCAACAGGGCTGGTTCCACACCGGCGACATCGGCGAAATTCGCGACGGTTTTCTCGCCATCACGGATCGCAAGAAAGACATCATCGTCACCGCCGGCGGAAAAAACATCGCGCCACAGCCGCTCGAGAACAAAGTCAAAACCAACAAGTACGTCGCGCAGGCCGTCATGCTCGGTGACAAGCGCAAATTCCCGTCGATGCTGATCGTCCCGAACTTCGATCAGCTCGAGAAATGGGCGATGAAGCACAACATCATCTGGACGGATCGCGCGCAGCTACTGCGCATGCCGACCATCCACGCCAAGATCGAGAAGGAAGTCAACAAGGAGCTCGCGGGCGCCGCGCACTTCGAGGTGCCGAAGAAGATCGGATTGCTGGAGCACGACTTCTCAATCGAGCGCGGCGAGCTGACTCCGACGCAGAAAGTGAAGCGTCGCGCGATCGACAAGAACTACAAGCAGCTCATCGACTCCTTGTACGCGGAAGCCGAGCACAGCGGCTTCACCGACTCGCACGCCGTATTGGGATAACCTCGGGCGCCTTTTCCGCGACCCAATAGTTTTCGTCGCGCGCAAGAACGGTCAGCTCGCTCGGCGGATCGATATTCGTCGGTCCGACGAGGCGTCCTCCGGGACGTAGAACTCTCAGCGCCGACCGGATGATCACAGTCGTAAACCAGGCGTCGAGTGCCACGCCGGCGACCGAGCCCGCCGCAAGAGGAATCTCCGCACCCACGTTCATGAGTCCGACGGTCTCAGATTCCTCCAGCTCGCGCGGCGCGTTGAGCGCCATGACGCGCACCTGCGACATCTGCGCAAGGTCGTGCGCCGCGTACGCCCACAACCCGCCGAGCAGAAAGGTCGCCCCCGCCTCGGTGGCGTTTAGATAAGCGCCGGCGCGGGTGGCGAGCTCTTCTCTTCGGTGGCTTGCCTGAGCACGGGCGTCATCACATTCCGGCAGTAACATGCCAGCGCTGAAATCAGCGACCCCTTGGTGGATCGGATATTCTGCCTGGCAGATCGGGCAGCCAAGCTTGCCATCCTTGACGAACCGATTGGACACGGTGTGGAAGGACGCGACGAGCCATGTGTCTTCGTGCGGTTTGATGCACCGCAGAAGATCCAGCATCTCGATGAACACCGAGGGTCCTAGCTGTGCGAGAGCCGGAGCTCGTCGATGTTCACTCGCTCGGGTTGCGTCAGAGCGAACATCACGGCGCGGACGACGTCGTCCGGCGCCAGCATTGGTCTTTTCGAGTGCGGGTTCCCACCGGGATCCGTGACCGTCACCGTGTCCCAGATCGTGGTATCCGTCGCGGCTGGCGAGACGAGCGTCGCACGCACGCCGCTAGCGCGAAGCTCCGCCCGCATTACCTCGTGGACTGCTCGCACGCCAAACTTGGCAGCGGAGTAAGCGGCGTTCCCGGTATAAATCGTTCGATCCGCGATAGAGCCGATCGTGACGACGTGCCCGCTGCCTCTTTTTTTCATTGCGCCGAGAAAGGCGCGCACGAAAAGAAACGGTCCAACGAGGTTGGTGTTGATCGTCTCCATAAAGAAGTCGGGCGAAGTCTCCTCGACGGTCGCGACACCAAAGATTCCGGCGTTGTTCACCAGGATATCGGGCGCGCCTTCAAATTCCCTGGAGATCGTCTCGGCCGCTTTGGCGACGCTGTCGGCGCGGGTGACATCGCAGGCAACCGCGATCGATCTCTTGAGCGTGGACGATAGCTCGCGGAGCTTTGCCTCGTTGCGCGCGAGCAGCGCCACCTGGACGCCCTCGGCTGATAGCGCAGCGGCTATTCCGGCGCCGATCCCACGCGATGCTCCAGTTACTACTGCGGTTCGACCGCTTAGCTCACCCATTTGTCAGCGACTCGACCTCAGTGATTGCACCGTTGGTCCGCGTCCCTCTTCCCTCTTCCCTCTTCCCGCTTCCCTCTTCCCTCTTCCCGCTTCCCGCTTCCCGCTTCCCGCTTCCCGCAATCAGTCCGACCCGTTGTGCGCAAGACGCAGGAATTCGTCGCGCGTTTTCGGATCTTCCCTGAATGCGCCCCTCAGTGACGATGTGATCGTTTTCGAGTTCTGCTTCTGCACGCCGCGCATCATCATGCACAGATGATACGCTTCGATCACCACTCCAACTCCGACCGGCTTGAGCACTCGACAAAGTCCCTCGGCGATCTGCTCCGTAAGTCTCTCCTGAACCTGCAGACGGCGGGCGTACACATCGACGATGCGGGGGATTTTGGAGAGCCCGACAATTTTGCCGTTCGGGATGTAGGCGATGTGTGCTTTTCCGAAAAAGGGGAGCATGTGGTGCTCGCACATCGAGTACAGCTCGATGTCGCGCACCATGATCATGTTGTCGTGGTCTTCCTTGAAGATCCCCTTCCCGACCACTTCCTCTGCGCTCGAGGCATAGCCCTGAGTGAGCCACCGCAATGCGTGGGATACGCGATACGGAGTTCGCAAGAGACCTTCGCGGCCGGGATCCTCCCCCAGCAGCTCGAGCTCGCGCCGGACGAGAGCCTCGAACTCCGCGGAGTTCTTCATGTCCCCGCTGCCCTCGAGGTCGCTACTGTCCGGTGTATTCGACATAGTTGTTCTCGGTCTCCCAGAGCACCAGCTTCGCGAGCTTGCCCGGTTCGACTCTCGGGGCGAGGATTTTCCAGAACGCGATAATGATGTTCTCGGACGTCGGGATCACGTCGCGCATGAACGGGACGTCGAGGTTGAAGTTCTTATGGTCGACGACGTCGATGATTTCCTTCTCCACGATTTTCTTGAGGTGCGACAGATCGCAAACGTAACCCGTTTTGGGGTCTACGCTTCCCTCCACCGAAACATCGAGCGTGTAGTTGTGCCCGTGCCAGTTCGGGTTGTTGCACTTTCCGAAGATCCTCGAGTTCTCGGCGTCGGAGAGCGCGGGGTTGTGGACGCGGTGCGCTGCGTTGAACCGGAGGCGGCGGGTGACTGTTACGCGTGACATGTTTAGGGTAAGATATCCCATACAAAGAAGCTCCGCCGTTTTCGCGGCGGAGCTTCAGTGAAAATGGGACGGAGTGGTTTTTTGAAGCCCGGTCGAATTTTTGAGGCCCTCACCCCGCCTACCGTCTTCCCCGCACTGGGGCATGACGTCAGCAAAGTTTGTCGGACCCACTCGAAGGACTTGTTGGCTCAA
>JBOHTB010000099.1:0-10916 GCA_050733435.1 Gemmatimonadaceae bacterium
TTCAGACGCAAGGTGGCGAACGCAAGCACCCTCGCGCGCCCGGAGGCAAACGGCTTCATAGCCGATTACATCGCGGGGCTCGAGGGGTACACTTACCTTGAGGGAGAGGCCGCCCGGTAAGGCCGCGCGACTTAGAGATTGCTTCGCGTAGCGGGCATTCTCAATACTGAAGCAGGGAGCGGAAAGCGCTGCAGCCGTAGCTTTTGGCTTTCATACTCGCATTCTCTTTCGCTTCGGCTGGGCACTCGGACGGGAGGCTCTTCGGATAATGCGGATCGACCAGAATCAATCGGATCGATTGGTTTGGCGTTCTAGATCCTGGCGCCGGGGGTGGGATTTTTTGTTGTCTGCACTGAGAGCGCCTCCTGGCGCTCCGAGCGAGCCGAACTGCAAAGTCAACTGAACACTACCCGCTGCCCGCGAATCGCGGCCGGCTGACCGCTGCTCGCTCGGACCCCGCGGTCTATGCTGAGGATCCGTAGCCGCGGGTTTTTTTTAAGCGAATAGCGCGTCGCGGGTAGCGATCAGCCGGCAGCGTGTCGTGTTCCGTTGCCGTTCCCAAAAAAAGCCTGGCCGCCGAAATGGGCTCTCATGCCGAGCGGAGCGATCGCCCTTGATCTGTATGATCCGCTTTACCCGAACGCACCGTCGTCCGAGTGGCCAGTCGAAGAGTGCACAGTCGAAGAGTGCCCAGTCGAAGAGTGCCCAGTCGAAGCGCGGCCGGGGCGCGAGTATGGAAGCCAACGGCTACGGCTGCAACGCTTGCCGCTCCCTGCTTCGGTTTTGTGGATGCCAGCCACGCGAAACAATCTCTAAGTCGCGCCCGAGCAACTCCTTCGCCGCGCGTCACTCAGACGAGAACCGCTTCTCCACCTCTTTCCAATTCACGACGTTCCACCACGCGTTCATGTAGTCTGGCCGACGGTTCTGATATTTCAGGTAGTACGCGTGCTCCCACACATCGAGACCCATGATTGGCTTCTGGCCTTCCATGAGCGGATTGTCCTGATTCGGGGTGCTCGAGATCGAAAGCTTTCCACGGGTGTTGATCAGCCAGGCCCAGCCCGAGCCAAATCGCCCGGCACCCGCGGCGTTGAACTGCTCGCGGAACTTTGCGAAGTCGCCGAATGCCGACTTGATGGCATCCCCAAGTTTGCCGCCCGGTTCGCCTCCTGCCTTCGGTGCCATGATCTGCCAGAACATGGAATGGTTCCAATGTCCGCCGCCGTTGTTTCGAACCGCCGTTCGAACCGACTCCGGAACCGCGGAGATATTTCGCATGAGATCGTCCAGAGATTTCTTCGCGAGCTCCGGAGCTTTCTCGACTGCCGCGTTCAGATTGTTGACGTAGGCCTGGTGGTGTTTGCCGTGGTGAATCTCCATCGTTTTCGCATCGATATGGGGCTCGAGCGCGGCGAAGTCGTAAGGAAGGGGTGGAAGTGTAAACGCCATTGTGTTTCTCCTGGTTGCTCTTGCCCGGCGACCAGGCGCCGGGTAGTTGAAATTTGCGATCGACTATGCTTCTCGACTCTCGACAGCCGTTTTCCTCGTGCTCCGATCCCTTTGCCGCGACCTGTAGCTGCCGATGACGCCGGGCAATATCGAGATGAAAATCACGATCGCGATGACTATCTCGATATGTCGGTCGATCCCTGGAACGTAGTTGCCAAGAAAGTATCCGATCCCCAGCATACTCCACACCCAAGCGATCGCGCCGACCACATTGTACCGAAAAAAATCTCGAAACTTCATTCCGCCAACGCCGGCGACGACTGGCGAAAACGTCCTGATGATCGGCATGAACTGCGCGAGCACTATAGTCGCTCCCCCATGCCTTTCGTAGAACTCGTGAGCGCGTATAGCATGCTTCTTGTTGAAGAAAAGGCTGTTTTCTCTGCGGAAGATCCTGGGCCCTGTCGAACGCCCTATGAAATAGCCGAGCGAGTTCCCGCAAATTGCCGCGAGCGTGAGCACGGGCACCAACTCGTATACATTCAAGTAGCCAGTCGCAGCGAAGAGTCCCGCGGTAACGAGGAGCGAATCACCGGGTAAAAAGAATCCGACAAGCAGACCGGTCTCTGAAAATACAATCGCTGTCAGTCCGAAAAGTCCGGCCCACTGAACGAGCGCGTGAACATTGGAGAGCCGGTGGAAGAGATCGCTGAATGCCTGCATCAAAGCGCTTAGAGAGAGGTGGGATGGAAGAGCGACGTTCAAGTTCAACGCCCGTGCGACGCAAAGCAACTCCTCGCGAATGGCTCCTCGCGTTTCCCGAAACGCAGCCGCGTGGGTTTCGAAACCCGGCGAGCACAGCTGAGCGGTTGTTCAACGCGCTTTCGATTCTCATCGTCGTTCTATTTACGATCGGTTGGTCGTGGTCGATCGCGCGGGCACGTGCCGCCGGTGACAAGAGCGCGGTGACGCCGGCGACGGCAAACATTACGTCGGCACTCACGAACTCATCCGCTCCGTCCGTCGCCTACCTCACTGGTGCAGCCCTTACGGCGCTCGCAGCGCCCGCACGTGGAGAGAGCGGAAAGCTTCGCGTCCGGGTGCAGCAGCCGGGAACGCCGATCGCGCCGATTCTCGCCGACACTCTTCCACCGGGCACGATCGCGACGTTCTCATCCGGCGCTGCGGCGGAGTCGATCTCGAAGCTCGTCGCTCCTACTCGACCCGGGATTTGGAAGCTCGCTCTCAAGATCGGAAACGCGATCCGACCGCTCGCTGATTTCAGCGTCATCACTCTGCGACCGGCGACGGACACCCGCGCCGGTCGTCTTGGTCTCTACTACATTGGGCAGTGGCCGTCGGCGAGAAAGGGCCAGCCCGGGGTCAGCTACAATCCGCCGAGGGGCTTCATCGAGGTCACGCCGCAGAACGAGAACACGCAGCTGTCAGAACACTTCAGGCTCAAAGACTTTCTGCCGCACGATCAGGCCAACGTCTGGCCGAAATACATCGTCCTCGACATGAAACTCGTCGACAAGGACGAACTGGTGCTGGAGGACCTGCGGCAACGCGGAATCAATCCAGCCGGTGTACGCGTCTTGAGCGGCTTTCGCACGCCCCAGTACAATGCGACCGGTGGTGACCCGAAGGGCCGCGCCGCCCTGAGCCGGCACATGTACGGCGACGCCAACGACATCTTCATCGACAACGACGGCGATGGCCAGATGGACGACTTGAACCACGACGGGCGCGTGAATATTGCAGATGCCAAAGTCATCCAGGACGCGGTCAATCGCGTCGAGCGGGCACACCCTTCGCTGATAGGCGGGTGCGGCATATATTCTGGCACTTCGGCGCACGGGCCGTTCACCCATATAGATACGCGAGGCTATCCAGCTCGCTGGATCGGAACAGGAGAGTAGCTAATGGAAACGACGACATCCGGTAGCCCCACAACACCCAGCGAGGACCACCGGCACGTACCTGCCAATCCAAAGCGGGACCCCGCGATGCCCGTACGACTCGCGGATCTCGAGCCGTACGTGGGCCTCGGCTACTTGTCGAAGTTGTTCAAGCTGATGGCGATCATCCTCTTGCTCCTGCTGGTGTCCGAGATAATCACAGGCCTCGTCACTCAGGGGACGACGTCCATCCCGACGCTGCTGGGCGAGATGAGCCGCCTGGTGGTGCTCGCCGGTCTTCTCTGGGGCAGCGGCGATCTCGCGCTTCTCCTGATCGACATGGGCCACGATGTGCGGGCGACCAGGATCCTCCTCGGCCGGCAGGCGTTGCACCAGACCGGATCGACTGGCATCACGCCTCCCTCTGGCTCCCCACGAGTCGAGGGCGGCAGCTTCGTGGAGCGTGGACCGAGATAAGCTTTATACGATTGGACACTCCACCAGAACGCTCAAGGATTTTCTCGGGCTTCTGGCGAGGGAAGGCGTGACACGTCTCGTAGATGTGCGCGCCTTTCCTGCATCGAGGCGGTACCCGCACTTCAACGGACCAGAGTTGTCGGAATCGCTGGCCGCGGCGGGAATCACCTACGCGCACGCCCCCGAGCTGGGCGGACGAAGGAAGGTCAGGAAGGATTCGCGCAACACGGAGTGGCGGAACGATGGATTCCGCGGTTACGCCGATTACATGGAGACACCGAGATTCGCCGACGCGCTCGAAGATCTCCTTGAATCGGCGAAGCGCGAGCCGACCGCGATAATGTGCGCCGAGGCAGTACCGTGGCGCTGTCACCGCTCGATGATTGCCGATGCAGTGGTCGCTCGCGGCGTTCCAGTGCTGCACATCCTCGATTCGGCGACGCAGGAACACCACATGACATCGTTCGCGTGGGTAGACAACGGACGCGTGCGCTATGATTCCGCGACGCAAAGCGAGCTGTTCCATCCGACGTCGATTTAAGTGCGAGGCACATTGGTTGCCATCTTGCATAGAGTTGCGTAGCATAACGCTCGGGTGGTGATGCACTGGGCTTTCAGCCCGGACACGTCCTGTCGCGCCGGGTGTAATTCACTTCTTGCGAGGATGCCATCATGCTTTGGACGATCGCGGTAATACTCTTCATCCTGTGGATTCTTGGTTTCTTCGTGGTGCATGTGGGCGGCGGCCTGATCCACATCCTGCTGGTGATCGCGGTAATCGTCGTCATCTATCGCCTGATCACGGGACGACCAGTCGTCTAAACACCGCCCGGACCGCCGTAGCGAGAAGGTTGCTCCGGCCAATGCTGCCCTCCTGATTCGCGGCGACGCGGCAACGGAGGGCAGCATTTTTCATTATTCGGAATGAAACACCCCGCAAGCGAACCCGGAGACAGCCCGGCCCTTCACAAGTCAGTACTCTCCGCCGTCCGCGTCGTGCTGTATGAACCGCAGGACCCGGTGAACATCGCGGCGACCATACGCGCGATGAAGAACATGGGTTGTTCCGAGCTCTATCTCGTTCGGTCCGTTGAGTACGATCCGTGGCGGCTCGAGGGAATCGCGCACGATACTGCCGACATCATCGCCCGGATAAGAAAGTGTGACACGATCGAGGAGGCACTCGAAGGGTGCATCCGAGTCGCCGGCTTCACAGCCAGAAGACGCGCGGCGAAGCGTGACTTGACGACGCCGCGGAAAGCGAGCGAGGAGCTGCTCTCCTTCGCGCAAAGCGGACCCGTCGCGATTCTTTTTGGCAGAGAAGACAAAGGTCTGCCCAACGAGATTCTCGATCGCGCCCATCTCGTCGTGACGATCCCGACCACGGAGCACGCGTCGCTCAATCTTGCGCAAGCCGTGCTCATCGCGCTCTACGAGATGCATCTTACGGCGGCCGACGCGACACGTTCATTGGCGCCGCCGCGCAAGGATGCGCCGCCCGCCACGGCCGAGGAATACGAAAAACTTTTTGCCGACACAGAGCGCGCGCTCTTCGCGATTGAATTTTTCAAGACGCGATTTCACGAACACATCATGCGCACGGTACGCACGCTCTTCTACCGGATCGCGCCCGATTCGCGCGAACTCGCTCTCCTCCGCGCGATCTTCATCGAAGTCGTCCGAACAATCGACCGCATCACTAGGGGTAAGGCCGGAGGTTTGCAGCACTGAGCGACACCTTGCGCCGCAATTCCTGTCCGGACATTTTTCGCCCTGTCGGCAGCTTGTGAAATTCTTCACAAAGCCGACCGAATAATTCGCCTTTACCCGACCAACTCGCGGATGAACTTGCGAAGCAGATGGCTGGCGGTGCCGGGGTTCGTGTGCATTGCCGCGCTCGCCACCATGCTCTCTGCGTATAGCGGTGCTTCTTCATCGGAAGGAAACAGCCCGGTACAGCCGGTCAAGTTTCGCCACACGATTCACGTGGACACGTTGAAGATGAACTGCCTCTACTGCCATTACACCGCCAACAAATCGTTCGACCCCGGTCTGCCGGCAGTAGCAACGTGCATGGGATGTCACACGGTCGTGGCGGGCTCGTCGCCGGGAAACAAGGAAGAGATTGCGAAGCTCGCTGGCTTCTGGAACAAGAAGCAGCCGGTCCCGTGGATCAGAATCCACAAGCTCCCCGAGTACGTGCACTTTCCCCACATGCGTCACGTGAACGCGGGCGTCACGTGTCAGACCTGTCACGGCCAGATCCAAACGATGAAGCAGGTCTACCAGGCGTCCTCCCTCAACATGGGATGGTGCATCAACTGTCACATCGGTCAGTCGAACCCGCCGTTCCGTGCGAGGTACGATTGCAGCGTGTGTCACTACTAAGCATCGATGAGCGCTGAGCGAGAGGATTCACGAGGACACCCTGCTTCGGTCAAGCGACGGGAGTTTCTGAAAGTCCTTGGCGTTGGAACAGCAGCCACCACAATGGTGGGATGTGCGTCGGAGAGAGTGGAGAAGCTGATTCCTTATCTCGTCTCACCCGACGACACCGTCCCTGGAGTCTCCACCTACTACGCCACGACTTGCCGTGAATGCTCGGCGGCCTGCGGCGTCATAGCGGAGACGCGAGACGGCAGGACGATCAAACTCGAGGGAAATCCGGAGCATCCGGTGAATCGTGGAGCGCTTTGCGCTCGCGGCCAGGCGTCACTGCAGGGACTGTACAATCCGGATCGCTATCGCGGGCCGATGGCGAGGCGGGGCGGACATCTGGTGCAGGTGACCTGGCAGGAGGCGCTCCAGAACTTCTCGCAGATGCTTGGTCAGGTCCGCAGTCGCGGCGGTGCGGCGAACGCGGTGTTCATCAATCAGCACGAATCAGGGAGCTTCCCAGGTTTCCTCGACGCGTGGCTCGCTGGGTTCGGCATGCCGGGTCATTTGAGCTACGACGCGGGCGCGGATCACGCAGCAATCGCAGCGAACCGTCAGGCTTACGGTGTGGCTTGGCCGCGTCTCGACTTCCGTGCCGCGCGCCTCGTCGTCTCGATCGGCGCGGACTTTCTGGACAGCTGGGGCGCGATGGTTCCGCAGCAGTTGGATTTCGCCGAGGCACGGGCTGATCACGACCGCGCGCCGCGTTTGATCTACGTCGGACCACGGCGCACTCTGACGGGCCTCAATGCCGATCAGTGGATCGACTGCCGTCCCGGAAGTGAGATGGCGGTCGTGAGACTTCTGAACGGACAGATCAACTCGCAGCAGGCATCGCAGGCAACCGGAGTGAGCGCGGCTACCCTCGATGGCGTCGCGCGTGAATTCGCGGCGACGAAACCGAGCATTGTGCTCGCCGGTGGCTCCGGTACGGATGGGCTCGAGCTCGCATTGGCAGCGAACGCGCTCAATCAATCGCAGGGCAACGTCGGCGTTACGATCAAACCCGCCGAGGGCTATCTCGGATTTGACGGAATGGCTTCGCCCGCGGAGCTCCGGGCGCTGGTATCTCGAATGAGCGGCGGCGCGGTGTCGCTCCTGATGGTGCGCGGAGCGAACCCGGCGTTCACTCTTCCACGTTCGGTCGGGTTCGCCGAGGCGATGGCGAAGGTTCCATTCAAGGTGAGTTTCTCGAGCTTGCCCGACGAAACCTCAGAGCTCGCGGACCTGATTCTCCCGGACAATCACTTTCTCGAGCAGTGGGGAAATGCCGAGCCAGTGCGAGGCACGATCTCGCTTCAGCAGCCGACGATGGATCCGATCTTCGACACTCGTGCGACTTCCGACGTCCTCATCACCGTGGCAAAGGGTGATCCTGGTGCGGCCGCGCGGTATCCGATTGCGGATTACCGAAGCTGGCTGATCTCCAGATTTCCGGGCGGCGCAGTCGGTCTGGCGAACGCCTTGCCTCGAGGGATGGTCCCGGGCTCGCTGGGCACGACCGCCGCCGCGCGTCCCTTGCCACCGGCGTGGTCGGGTAAGCCGATCGATCAGTCGAGCGGCAACATGTACCTCGTTCTATATCCGCATCCCTTCATCGGCGACGGGCGTGGAGCGAACAAGCCGTGGCTGCAGGAAATTCCGGATCCAGTCACGAAGATCTGTTGGCAGACCGTCGCGGAGATGCACCCCGTTACCGCCGAGAATATGGGTCTCCTCGATGGCGACATGGTTTCGATACAGACATCGGCAGGGACACTGACCCTGCCGGTGCTTCGGTATCCGGGAATGCAGCGCGACACTGTTGCGGTCGCGACCGGTCGTGGACACCCGCACTCGGGACGATACGCAAAGTCAGGCTACAACCCGCTCGAGATTCTACCGGCGATGGAGAACCGGGCGGGCGGAGTGGCGTTCGTCTCCACCAAGGCGAACGTGACGAAGGCCGCCGGCAGTGCTCAACTCGTGACCGTTGAGGGCTCCGCACGGCAGCACGGTCGCGGAATTGGTCAGGCGATCGCAATTGCAGATCTGCAGGCCGGCCGTCCGGGGCGGGATACGGGTGCTTCGAATGCGAGCGAGATCGCACAAGAGGGCGGACCCGAAGTTCCGGCGGGCGAGAGGCCGAAGGGTGGTGAAGAGCAGGGCGAAGGGATGCCCGGCGATGCAAGCCACGAATTCCTCCCGGGCCTCCGGTCTCCGGTCGCGAATGATGCAGAGGGCGAACAGGGCACTCAGCGCTCCAACGTGAAGGGGATGTACGATCCAAACCACTGGACCGGCATGACGAAGCGCCGCTGGGCAATGACCGTCGACCTCGCGCGCTGCACGGGTTGCGCTGCGTGCGTCAGCGCTTGTTACGCCGAGAACAACATCCCCACGGTCGGAGCCGATTGGCAGGTGCCACAGTTCCTGCCCGACCGCACCGGCTTTGGAGCGAATATCCTTCGCAGCCGCGAGATGGCGTGGATACGCATCGAGCGCTACTACGAAGGCGGTGAAGACGGAGGCGCCGACTTCGACACGCGCTTTGTCCCGATGATGTGCCAGCACTGCGGCAATGCGCCATGCGAGCCGGTTTGCCCGGTGTACGCCACGTATCACTCGCCGGACGGGCTGAACGTTCAGGTTTACAATCGCTGCGTCGGCACCCGCTACTGCTCCAACAACTGTCCGTACAAGGTTCGCTACTTCAACTGGTTCGGTTACGGGGAGCCGGCGAGACCTCAGTACGCTTTTCCCGAGCCACTCAACTGGCAGCTGAATCCCGACGTCACCGTGCGCGGCAAAGGAGTGATGGAGAAGTGCACATTCTGCGTGCAGCGAATCAGGGAAGCGGAGAATCGTGCTGCGGCGGAGAAGCGGGCGCTGAAGCCGGACGAATTCACGACGGCGTGCGCAGCGTCCTGTCCATCACGCGCCCTCGTCTTCGGTGATATTGCTGACGAGAACTGGACTGTCACTCAGCTCGCGAAGGACGCGAGAGCTTACCACGTCTTCGAAGAGCTCAACACCTACACCGCAGTGGTTTATCTGAAGAAAGTGAATCATCCCTCCGCGACAGCGAGCGCCTGACGATGGCGACTCTCACGCAGCCCATTCCATCGAGAGAAGATCCTCGGCGTCCAAACATCGCGACGGGCGATGTACAACTGCCGGCGGTACGCGACTACGAGCAAGTCGATCGCGAGATAATCGGAACGCTTCACCCGACCGTTGCGTGGTTCATCGGACTCGGCGTCGCGATCTTTTTCCTGATACTCGGCGCAACGGCGTGGATGTACCAGATCTACACGGGGCTCGGAGTGGCGGGCTACAACCCGCCGGTAATGTGGGGCGTCTACATCATCACGTTCGTGTTCTGGGTCGGTATCGGACACGCCGGGACGCTCATCTCCGCGATCTTGTACCTGTTTCGCGCCGGATTCCGCACGACGATTTACAGATGCGCGGAGGCGATGACCGTTTTCGCGGTCATGACGGCGGGACTCTTTCCGGTGCTGCACCTCGGTCGGCCGTGGAAATTCTTCTGGCTGATTCCGTACCCCAACTGGCGCTATATCTGGCCGCAGTTCAAGAGTCCACTCGTGTGGGACGTGTTCGCGATCCTCACCTACCTGACGATCTCAGCGACCTTTCTTTATGTCGGGCTGATCCCGGATATCGCGGTTCTGCGGGATAGAGAGAACATCAGTCCCATCAGGAAGCGCATATACGCCCAACTTTCGCTCGGCTGGCGCAACACGGATCGGGAGTGGAGGCACTTCGCGCGGGCGTACCTTTTCCTTGCCGCGTTCTCGACTCCGCTGGTGCTGTCGGTTCACTCGGTGGTGTCGTTCGACTTTGCCATGGCACTCACGCCTGGCTGGCACACCACAATTTTCCCGCCCTACTTCGTGGCCGGCGCGATTTTCTCCGGTATTGGAATGGTCTTTACGATCATCATTCCGCTGAGAAAGTTCTTCGGACTGAAGCACTATGTGACGATCAATCATCTCGACGCGGCCGCGAAACTTGCGCTCTTCACCGCGCTCTGCGTTGCTTGCGCGTACATGACCGAGTGGTTCGTGGCGTGGTTCAGCGGCAATGAAGCGGAGCAGGCGTTTTGGGCCAACCGCATCTGGGGCCAGTGGTGGTGGGCCTCCGCGATTCTCTACACCTGCAACGTAGTGCTGCCGCTCTCGTTGTTCGTGCAGAAGCTGCGGCGCAACGCGATCTGGCTCTTCATCATATCGTTCACGATCAACATCGGGATGTGGTTCGAGCGCTTCGTGATCATCGTTCCATCACAGTCCCACGAGTTCGAGCCGTGGCAATGGGCAGGTTATCACCCAACCATTGTCGACTACTCGATCCTGGCCGGAAGTTTCGGCTGGTTCGCGATGTGGTTCCTACTCTTCATCAAGCAGCTGCCCGTGATAGCGATCACCGAGATCAAGGAAATTGTGCCGCCGCGACTCAAGATCGTGCATCCTCACGGCATAACGCCGGCGGGCGAGCACCTCGATTTCGAGGCCGACACACCCGGAGAGCACGACTGATGCAGGGCGTGCTCGGTGCTTTCCGTGAGCTCGACTCCGCGGTCGGCGCTATCGACGCGCTGAAGAAAACGCGGCTCGGTGACGTTCACGTTTTCACTCCGACGCCGCG
>JBOHTB010000100.1:0-10579 GCA_050733435.1 Gemmatimonadaceae bacterium
ACCTTTGCCCAGAGCAGGCAGCTACTAACTGCCGCTTCGCACCAGTGAGTGAGAGCAGTTGCAGTTAGCTGTCAGTCCGTAGTCGGTCCGAGTCCTCAGTTCTCAATCAGTCCGCGATCGTCGATGCCGTTAGTCCGCGTCCTCGGTCAGGCCGTTCCGCGTCCCGCTTCCCGCTTCCCGCGTCCCGCTTCCCGCTTCCCGCTTCCCGCTTCCCGCGTCCCGCCCCAAATAGATTCCAGAGCATTGTCGATTCTCACGATCCTCATTCGACGTATGTGCAGAGACCAGAGGTACCGGGCAATCCGGCCTCGATCTGGCAACACAACCGAAACCAACCAGGGAGAAGACTGCAATGAGATTCATCGTGCTGGTGAAAGCCAACAAGGATTCAGAGGCCGGCGCTCTTCCCAATCAGGAGATGCTGACCGAGATGGGCAAGTTCAACGAAGAGCTGGTGAAGGCCGGGATCATGCTCGCGGGGGAAGGGCTCCAACCGTCGTCCAAGGGCACGCGTGTAAAGTTCTCGAACGGCCGGGCGAATCAGGTGACTGACGGTCCGTTCGCGGAGACGAAAGAGCTGGTCGCCGGGTTCTGGCTCTGGCAGGTGAAGTCCAAGGCCGAAGCGATCGAATGGGCCAAGCGCGCTCCTTTCACCGACGAAGAGATCGAAATCCGGCAGGTGTTCGAAGCCGACGATTTCGGCGAGGCGCTGACGCCCGAGCTACGAGAGCGCGAAGCCCGGATTCGCGAGCAGGCCGTCGCAGGTTGGAGATAGCGCCATGGAACCGCTACCTGCGACGAGCGCTACATCGAAGCGGACGATCTGGGCGGGTCGCATCATCAGCGGCCTGGGAGCCGCGTTCATGGTCTTCGACGCGGTGGTCCACATATCAAAAAGTCCCGCCGTCATAGAGGGTTTCAGCAAGGCGGGCTTTTCAATTTCGCTGCTCGTTCCGCTATCGATAATCGAGCTGATCTGCATTGTCCTCTACGTGATCCCGGCCACAGCCGTGCTCGGCGCGATTCTGCTGACGGCTTATTTGGGCGGTGCGGTGGCGACCAACGTGCGCATGGGTATGCCGCTGTTCAGCTATACCCTGGCGCCGGTTTACATAGCGATTGTGCTCTGGCTCGGCCTGTGGCTGCGCGACACCAGAGTGAGGTCGCTGATTCCATTTCGGAGATAAGACCGGCTGAACCTGACCGTGGCCTTGCATTGATTCGCGAACCCTGTGTGATTGGTAGCCGTGACGGCTACCGACACACACAAGGCAATCGACGCGGTCTGGCGAATCGAATCGGCAAGGTTGATCGCCGGCCTGA
Organism: Gemmatimonadaceae bacterium; assembly: GCA_050733435.1. Lineage (GTDB taxonomy): Bacteria > Gemmatimonadota > Gemmatimonadetes > Gemmatimonadales > Gemmatimonadaceae > UBA4720. The sequence goes on from JBOHTB010000100.1 coordinate 1,324, forward strand.
CGCGCATCGTTCGCGATGTCGGCATCGCGGAAGATCTTGCACAGGACGCGCTCGTTGCGGCGCTCGAGCAGTGGCCGACATCTGGAGTGCCGCGTAACCCGGGCGCCTGGCTCATGGCGGCGGCCAACCACCGCGCGATCGATCTGATGAGACGGGACAAGTTGCTCGAGCGGAAACACGAACAGGTTGCCCACGATCTCGAGGTGTTGCAGGAGAGAGCGGTCCCAGAGCTGGAGGAAGCAATCGACGACAACGTTGGCGACGATCTGCTCCGACTCGTCTTCATTGCGTGCCACCCGGTTCTCTCTACAGAGGCCCAGGTCGCGTTAACGCTCCGGCTGCTCGGCGGACTCACGACCGACGAGATCGCACGAGCTTTCCTCACTCCCGAGGCGACGATAGCGCAGCGAATAGTTCGCGCCAAGCGCACGCTGTCCGATGCTCACGTACCATTCGAAGTCCCGCGTGGCGCCGACTTCACCGCCCGGCTTGCGTCTGTGCTGCAGGTGATCTACCTCGTATTCAACGAGGGCTATTCTGCCACCACGGGTGACGACTGGATGCGTCCCGCGCTCTGTGAGGATGCGCTGAGACTCGGACGTATTCTGGTCGGCCTTGTGCCGAACGAGGCCGAGGTTCACGGACTCGTCGCATTGATGGAGATTCAGGCATCGCGCGCGCGAGCTCGCGTCGGCTCATCGGGTGAACCAGTTCTATTGCTCGATCAGGATCGTGGGCGCTGGGACCAGCTGCTCATTCGGCGAGGCCTGGCCGCGCTCGCTCGCGCCGACCAACTATCGGAAGCTCGCGGGCCTTACTCGTTGCAGGCAGCGATTGCGGCCTGTCACGTGCGCGCGCGCACTGGCGAAGAGACCGATTGGCGTCGAATTGCCGACCTGTACGGCGAGCTCGCTTCGATTGCGCCATCACCGGTGGTCGAGCTCAATCGCGCGGTCGCGATTTCCATGGCATTCGGGCCGGGCGCCGGCCTCGCACTCGTCGACGCACTTACCGCGGAGCCGAGCCTGAAGAGTTACCACTTGCTGCCGAGCGTACGCGGCGATTTGCTCTTCAAGCTCGGTCGAAAAGGGGAGGCGAAGGCGGAGTTCGAGCGCGGAGCGGCGCTCACGCGCAACACCCGCGAGCGTGATCTGCTATTGGGTCGCGCCGCAGCGTGCGCGTGAGATTAGTCGCTTAGGCGAAGCGCTTTAGCGACCTCGCCCGCGCTTTTTCCATCTCCACTTCACGGTTCCGCGGTGCCGCATTCGTTTTCAGCGAATGAACCAAGCGGTTCGCGGCGGCAGTGACCTCGTCCACAGCGATGTTGAAGGCGTCCTCGTTCACCTTCGATGGTCGAGTCGTTCCGCTCAACTTTCGAACGAACTGCAAGGCGGAAGCACGCACCTCATCGTCCGTCGCCGGTGGGTCGAAATTCGCTAGTGTCTTGATGTTTCGGCACATCTGCTGATTCCTCGATTCGTTGCTGTGTCAACCAAGCTCGTGCACGGCCTTTTCAACGTCCTTGACGTGCCCAAGAATCTGAACTTTTGGAAAGATTCGCGCGACTCGCCCTGATCGGTCGATGATCACCGTCGTGCGATCGATGCCCATGTATTTGTGCCCGAACATCGATTTCTCTTTCCAGATTCCAAACGCGTCAGCGAGCTTGTGCTCGTCGTCGACGAGCAGCTTGTACGGAAGCTCGTGCTTTTGCTTGAACTTTCTGTGTGACTGAATACTGTCGGGACTCACTCCCATCACCACTGCGTCCATTTCACCGAACCGGGGAAACGCGTTGCGAAAATCGCACGCCTCTTTGGTTCAGCCCGCGGTGTTGTCCTTCGGATAGAAAAAGAGCACGACTTTCTTTCCTGCCAGCGAATCGCGGGTAACCACGGTTTCATCGTCGGCCTCGAGCGAGAAATCGGGCACGAGGTCGCCTTCGCGAATCGCCATTCTACTTTCCAGCCTTTTCCTGCTGCTCGAGCAACCGGTTGCACATGGCGGCCAGCGACGCGGTGTCGTACTCCGTATCGTCGGTCGCGCGCCAAACGCGCTCGTCCGATGGATCCTCGATCGGGTGAAGAGTGATCTCGTTGACGATCGTGGCGCCTTCACGCTGCCTCGGCGAGCCGCGACGGGAGACAACTCCGCGCCAGACCATCACACGAAGCTCTCCGAGCACCTCGCTTACGCTGCCCGAAAACCACGACACACTCACAGCCGCCTTCGGCGCCTGGAGGATGCAGCCGTTCGGCGTGCGGTGCGGCTCGACGCGGAGCGCGATTTGTTCGCCGCGCTTGAGGACGCGTTCAGGCGCGAGCTCGTCGAGGAGCGCGGTTACGGCTCGCTGCACCGCGTTTTTGACCTTGGAGCTCGGCGGAGCCTTCCAGGGTGAGGGCGATGGGGCGGCGGAGGGCGATGTCGTGTCTCTTGATGGGGTCATGACTGTGTTTCGCAGTTGTCGGGACGGTGGCGAGCGCGGTGTGCGGTCTCGCACGACGTCCCGTAATCTACCCACACGCGCAATCCCGAGTCGGCTTCTGCGCGAATCTTCCCATCAAGACGCGTTACACGAGTCCAAAACCCCGTTGCAGGAGTCAAACATGGGCTGCGCGAGTCAAGACGCGCGCTGGACGAGCGCGATGGTGAACCCATCGTAGCCCTTGCTGCCCACGGTCTGGATTGTCGTCGCGCTTATATCCAAATCCGCTGCCAGCATCTCGTTCAGACGTCGCACCCCGCGGACGCTCGGATCATCGCTCGCATCATCGATGATCGCGCCCTCTCTGATCACGTTGTCGACAATGATCACGCTGCCCTTTCGCGAGAGTTTCTTCGCCCAGGCAAAATATTCCGGGATGTTGGGCTTGTCGGCATCGATGAAGATCAGATCGAACGGGCCTTTCCGTTCGGACGCGAGTGACGGAAGCGTGTCGAGCGCCGCGCCCAAGCGAATCTCTACCAGTCGAGAAAGTCCCGCGCGATCGATGTTGGATCGAGCGACTTCGGCGTGGTGCGGATCCACCTCCAGGCTTACAACGCAGCCGTCTGGCGGAAGCGCTCTCGCGAGCCAGATCGTGCTGTACCCGCCCAGAGTCCCGATCTCGAGGATTTTGCGCGCGCCACACAGGCGTGAGAGCATCTCGAGCAATTTCCCCTGGTTCGGTGTCACGCTGATTTCCGGAAGGCCGGCTGCCACGCTCTCTTTCAGTGAGGACTCGAGGGCCTTATCCGGTTTGATCAGCACGCGCGAGATATAATCGTCGACTGCCGACCAGAGATCAGTGCTCATTTCTGTGTTCGAAGGCATGGACACCTCTAAGGGATCTGGCGACCAAAGGATCTAACGATCGGTTCCGTTGGCGAACGGTGTAATGAGACGCCGCCAGAGGGCATAGCCGCGGGCGTTCAAATGCAGCATGTCTGGAGCCAGCAACTCGTCTCGTGGCTGTCCGTTGCTTCCCAGCATCGGCGCGAAGACGTCGATGTACGTGAGCAGGGAATCGGTGGCAGTGTAGGCACGCACCATGTCATTCGTCGCGCGCATTCTATCAGCGAGGGCCCAGCGCGATCTACTCGGCTTGATTGAGACGAACGCGATCCGCGTATTTGGCATCGCGCGATGCACGATCGCGACGAAGTCCTTGTAGTCGTGAAGGATTTGTTCGGGCGTCTTACCGTCGGCAAGATCGTTGTCGCCTGCGTACAGGACGACTCGTCGTGGGCAATAAGGCAGCACGATTCGTGGCGCGTAGTAAACGACCTGCGAAAGCTCGCTGCCGCCGAATCCGCGCTGCAGAGCGTTCACGCGAGGGAAGTCACGCTGAAGATTCGGCCAGAGGCGGATCGAAGAGCTTCCCACGAAGAGCACGCCGCCCTTTCGAGGAGGATTTGCGCTGTCCGCGGCCTCGAACTGGGCGATTTCGTCTTCAAAAGGCTGCGGCTCTTTCGCCGACGCCTGGACCGGCGCCGACGGATTGCACTGCGCGAATGATTGGCCCGTGATGCTCGCGGCGAGCGCTGCAACGATTATGAAGCCTGATCGCATGCAATCAACATTAGCATCGCGCCACCGGTCAGTCTAACGCCATCCCGGGCGCGGCGAACGGGCGTTGCGGAGGTGTCAGACAATCCCGCTTCCGGTTAAGTTCAGGTAGCAGTCACAACCGACACCTGCCGACGCACCAATGCCCGATAAATCCCGCACTCCAGTAATCGTCGCCGCTGCCCGAACTCCGATCGGGAAATTCCTTGGCGCGCTCTCTCTGCTGAGCGCAACCGACCTTGGCGCGGTTGCGATTCGTGAAGCGCTCAAGAGATCGCGCGTCGCGCCCGATGAGGTGGATGAAGTCATCATGGGCCACGTGATTCAGGGCGGAACCGGACAGGCGCCCGCACGTCAGTCAGCGCTCAAGGCCGGAGTGCCTGCGACTGTCTCGGCCGTAACCGTCAACAAAGTTTGTGGCTCCGGCCTCAAGGCGGTCATGCTCGCATCGCAGGCCATCAAAGCGGGCGATGCGCAAGTGATCGTGGCCGGCGGACAGGAATCGATGTCGAACGCGCCGTACTATGTCTACGGAATGCGCAACGGCGTCAAGCTGTCCGATCAGAAGATGGTGGACGGAATGATCAAGGACGGGCTTTGGTGCGCGTCGTGTGACATCCACATGGGCGGCCACGCCGAATACACGGCAAAGAAAGCAAAAGTCACGCGCGACGAACAAGATCAATTCGCCGCAGCTTCGCACCGCAAGGCAGTCGCTGCGATCGAGTCCGGAAAATTCTCGAGCGAGATTGCGCCCGTCGAGATTCCGGGCAAGAAGGGGCCTACCGTTGTCGACACAGATGAAGGCCCGCGCAAGGATACCACGGTCGAGACACTTGCCAAGCTGCGTCCGGCATTCCCAGGAAAGAACGGTGACAACGCAAACCTCACCGTGACCGCCGGCAACGCGTCGAGCCTGAACGATGGGGCTGCTGCGCTCGTTATCGTCTCCGAGAAATACGCGGAAGACCACAAGCTCGAGATTCTTGGTCGCGTGACTGGCTACGCGACGGGGGCGACGGCGCCCGAAGATCTTTTCTTCGCGCCGATTCGCGCGGTCAGAAACCTCTTGGCAAAAACCGGCAAGAAGATCGAGGACTTCGATCTCATCGAGGCGAACGAAGCATTTGCCTCGCAGGCAATCGCCGATGGCGAAGAGCTCGGATGGGACTGGAAGCGCGTCAACGTGAACGGCGGCGCGATCGCGCTCGGACACCCGATCGGCGCGAGCGGCGCACGAGTGCTGACGACTCTCCTGTATGCGATGAAGGACCGCGGAGCCAAGACCGGTCTCGCCACGCTTTGCCTCGGCGGCGGCGACGCGGTAGCGCTCAGCGTGGAACGGCCAAACTAGAAAGCTTGAGATCCTCGTCCGGGTCTGCGCTGCCACCGAGGGCCCGGATTTTCCTCGGAGTGCTGTGGCGCATCGTGGGCTTCTACGCGATCTGCATCGCTGCGCTCTCTCTGCTCGAGTGGCTCGCGCTGCTGGCTGGCGGGCGCGGACGCGTTGACCCGCAGAACATCCTCTTCGCGTGGATTACCCTGGCGAGCGTCGCATTCGCAACATGGGTAATGCTCCGAAAAATCGATCGGCTTCCGTGGAGCGAGGTCGGACTCGATGGTAGTGCCGCGCGTCCAAAGGCGATTATCGGGGGCGTCGCTGTCGGCGGATTGACGATTGGAGGCGCGAGCCTCGTTCTTCTCTCTATCCACATGCTCCGAATCGATGCTGCTCCTCCAGGCAGTTGGTGGGGAGACGCAGGTCGGTCGGCGGTTCTGTTGCTTCCGGCCGCCTTTTTCGAGGAGCTCTTCATCCGCGGTTATGTCTTTGCAATACTGAGACGCGCCGCGGGGTGGAAGCTTGCGTTGATCGCCACGAGCATCATTTTCGGCTTGTTGCATGTCGCCAATCCTGGTGCGAACTCCGAATCGATTCTCGCCGTGATCGTTGCGGGATTTTTCCTCGGAGCTATTCTGCTCGTAACGCGGAGCTTGTACGCGGCGGGGGCCGCTCATTTCGCCTGGAACTGGGTGATGGCCGGCGCGCTCCACATCGCGGTGAGCGGTCTGCCTTCGCGCGATCCGAACTATAAAGTGGTCGATTCCGGTCCGGATTGGCTGACCGGTGGGCCCTGGGGTCCCGAAGGCGGAGTCGCCGCGGTCGCGGCAATGTTCATCGTTCTCTTTTACCTGTTCGGGCGCCGGATGCGCCAAATGGAGTGGAAAGCATGACCGACCGCGTCGCGGTTGTAGGAGCCGGTCAGATGGGAAACGGCATCGCGCACGTCTTCGCGCAGTCGGGATTCGGCGTCGTCATGATCGACGTCTCGCAGGATGCGTTGGACAAGGGTCGTTCGACTATCGCGAAGAACGTCGAGCGCCAGGTGAAGAAGGGAATCATCGCTCCCGAGCAGCAGGTCGAAGTCCTGTCGCGCATTGATCTCAGCATGGATCTGGACGCCGCAGCAGACGTTTCGCTCGTAATCGAAGCGGCGAGCGAGGACAGCGGGCTGAAATTCCGGCTATTCACGGACCTCGATCGGATCGCGAAACCGGAAACTGTACTGGCGACCAATACGAGCTCGATCTCGATCACCGAGATCGCCAGGCGCACGTCACGCCCCGACAAAGTCGTCGGAATGCACTTCATGAATCCCGTTCCGGTAATGAAGCTGGTCGAGATAATTCGGGGTCTCGCGACATCCGACGTCACGACTGAGTTCGTCACGGACCTCAGCACGCGGCTTGGCAAAACGCCCGTAGAGGTAAACGATTACCCGGGCTTCGTCTCGAATCGAGTGTTGATGCCGATGATCAACGAAGCCGTCTATTGCCTCATGGAGGGCGTCGGAGAAGCCGCGGCGATCGATCAGGTGATGACGCTCGGCATGAACCATCCGATGGGACCGCTCGCGCTCGCGGATCTAATCGGCCTCGACACTTGCGTCGCTATCCTCGAAGTGCTTCGCGACGGACTCGGCGATCCCAAGTACCGCCCGTGCCCACTGCTCAAGAAGTACGTCGCCGCCGGCTGGCTCGGTCGAAAGTCGGGACGCGGCTTCTATACCTATAGTAAATAGCCGGACGTGTCCTGGGCGCTTCATCCCCTCACCGAGGAGCAGACGGAAGTTCAGAAGCTCGCGCGGGAGTTCGCGGCGGCGGAGATCGTCCCGCATTCAGCAGAATGGGATCAGAAGGCGTTTTTCGAGCCGTCGCTGGTAGCGAAGCTCGGCGAGCTCGGATTTCTCGGGATGATGCTGCCCGAAGAGTACGATGGTCTGGGTGCGGACACCGGCACCTACTTGATCGCGCTCGAGGAAATCGCTGCGGCGGACGCATCAGTTGCGGTGCTGATGAGCGTCCACAACTCGCTCCCGACCCAAATGATCCTCCGCTACGGAAGCGAAGCGCAGAAAACCCGTTTCCTGAAACCAATGGCGCGTGGAGAGCTACTCGGCGCCTTCGCGCTGTCGGAGCCGGACGCTGGATCCGATGCCGCGGCGTTGACAGCTCAGGCTGTAAAAGATGGCGACTGTTGGGTATTGAACGGCACGAAGGCGTGGGTCACCAACGGCAACAATGCCGGTGTCATCATGGCGATGGCGCGCACCGACACGAGTGGCGCGCGTCGCGGCGGACGCGGAATCGGAGCCTTCATCATCACTCCGGATCTCCCGGGATTTAAGGTCGGAAAGAAGGAGGACAAGCTGGGACTTCGCGCCTCACCCACCGTGCAGCTCAATTTCGACAACATGCGCGTTCCAGCCGAGAACGTCCTCGGCGACGAGACGCAGGGCTTCATCTATGCAATGCAGTCGCTCGACAACGGACGACTTGGAATCGCGGCACAGGCGATCGGCATTGCTCGTGCAGCGCTCGAGCACTCCGTGTCCTATGCGGCGGAGCGCAGGCAGTTCGGAAAGGCGATTAAGGAATTCGAGGCGATCCAGTTCAAGCTGGCGGATATGGCAATGCGCGTGTCTGCGTCGCGGGCGCTGCTGCATGCAGCTGCGGCGGCCAAGGACCGCGGTCAGAACGTGAGGCAGTTCAGCTCAATGGCCAAGCTGATGGCCAGCGAGACTGCGATGTGGGTGACAACGCAGGCGGTGCAGATTTTCGGCGGGTACGGCTACGTGAAGGATTACCCCGTCGAGCGGCTTTTCCGCGATGCGAAGGTCACCGAAATTTACGAGGGCACTTCCGAGATCCAGAGAATCGTGATCGCAAGAGCGCTCTACGGGCAATCATGAACTTTCTCTCTGGACTCAAAACGAATGAAGCTTTTCGAGACTATGGGGACGATGGGACACGAGGAGGTCGTGATGTGCAGCGATCCCTCAGTTGGATACAGAGGAATTCTCGCCGTGCACAGCACGCGGCTGGGTCCGGCGCTGGGGGGCACGCGGTTCTGGCAATACGAGACCGATGAGGACGCAATCACGGACGCCCTGCGGCTCTCGCGCGGCATGACCTACAAGAACGCAGTCGCCGGTCTGCCGCTCGGCGGAGGCAAGTCGATCATCATCGGCGATAACAAGACGAAGGATCGGGAGAAGATCTTTCGCGCGCATGGGCGGTTCGTCGAAAGTCTTGGCGGTCGATACATAACGGCTGAAGACGTCGGCACGAGCACCAAAGACATGGATTACGTGCACCTCGAGACAAGTCACGTCGCTGGTCTCGCCGCGAAATCCGGTGATCCGTCCCCCGTGACCGCGCACGGAGTCTTTCGCGCGGTCCAGGCCTCGGCGAATCATGTCTGGGGCTCGGACAGCCTCGAGGGCAAGACGGTTTCCATTCAGGGATGCGGAAACGTCGGAAGACACCTGGCCGAAGAGCTCCACGAGGCCGGAGCGAAACTCATCGTGTCTGATATCGACGCGGCAAAAACCGCGCGGGTTGCCGACCTCACTGGCGCCAAAGTCGTGAAAGGCCAGGCAATCTTTTCCGCCGACGCCGACATTTTTTCACCCTGCGCGCTCGGCGGAATCATCAATGACAAAACGATCCCAAAGCTCAAGGTGAGAATCGTCGCTGGCGGCGCGAACAACCAGCTCCTCGAAGAGCGGCATGGTGCCGAGCTGCAGCAACGTGGAATACTTTATACGCCGGATTACGTGGCGAATGCCGGTGGCGTTATTAATGTCTATGGCGAAGTTGCCGGCTGGAACGGCCAGCGCGCACTCGACAAAGCAGACGACATTTACG
>JBOHTB010000101.1:0-3459 GCA_050733435.1 Gemmatimonadaceae bacterium
GTACCCCGCTATCGCCCCGTAGAACACGCCAAGTGTGAGACTCACAAGGGTGGCGAGCAGGCCGATGCTAAGTGACAGTCGAGTGCCGTAGATCACTCTGCTCAGCACGTCTCGGCTGTAAGGATCAGTGCCGAAGGGATGCGCAAGCGACGGTGGAAGATCTTTCAGAGCGACGATGTCGGGCTGGGCCGCCGGATCGTATGGCGCGAGCATTGGCGCCAGGAGTCCCAGCAGGACGATGATCGCGAGCAGTATGAGCGCGACGCGCGACGACGGCTTGCGCAGAAGACGGCGCAGGCCGATTGCAAAAGCCGACTCGCGCGGCCGCGGCGGTCTAATGGCCGCGGAGCCTTGGATCTGCCCAGGCATATAGAACGTCGGCGAACAAGCTGCCGAGTGTGACCATGATGCTGCCGATGATTACTCCGCCGACGACGAGCGGGTAATCTCTCGTACCGATCGCGTTCATTACGGCGAGTCCCATTCCCGGCCACGCGAAGATCTTTTCGACGAAGAACGCGCCAGTGAGCAGCGCCGGAAAGGAAAGTCCGATCAGACTGATTATCGGGAGCAGAGCGTTCCGAAGGGCGTGGCGGCGAAGGATCTCGCGCTCTGTGAGACCTTTTACGCGTGCCGTGCGGATGTAATCAGCCGGCAGAACATCGAGGAGCGCGGCCCTCTGGTAGCGCGCCACCGCGCCAGCCGCAAGCACTGTAAGCGTCGACGCCGGAAGAATGAGATGGCGAAGCCGGTCGACGACACGCGCGCCGAATGACATGTACTCGTGCATCACCGGATCGACCGCGCCGCCGACCGGGAAAATCGGAAGCCAGTACGTGAACGCGAGCAGAGCCAGAATCGCCAGCCAGAAGTCCGGCATCGAAAAAAGGAGCAGCGTGATTCCGCTCAGCGTGTGGTCTGTCACCGAGCCGCGTCGAGCAACCTGGACGAGCGCAACGAAAATACCGAGCGCGAAGCTGCCGGCGAGTGCGACGCCCATGAGGAGCAGCGTGTTGGGAAGCGCGCTTCCGAGGACTTCGAGCACCGTCCGGTCGTGCGAGAACGACCAGCCGAGATCGCCGTGCGCGAGACGGTCGATGTAGCGCACGAATTGTTCGGGCAGCGGACGATCGAATCCGTATTGCGCGCGCAACGTCTCTCGCACGCTTTCGCTCACGTTCGGATTGTCCATGACCGCGCTGAAGGGATCGCCCGGCGCGAGATGGATGAGCGCGAAAGTGATCGCCGCGACGAACGCGACGATTACCGCCGCCTGGGCGAGCCGTCGCGAGAAGTAGCGGAGCACCCGCTAAGGCGTCTTCGGAGCGGCGGCGGGCGCGGGCGCGGCGGCCGGAGCGATGGTCTCGACCGGAGCATTGTCCCGGGGAATCCGCTTGTCCGGCGGGATAGACCAATCCGCGATGTGTGCCCACCAGGCGTCGGATCGGAGTGGCGCCAGCTCCAGTCGAGAGTTGTAGCCGAGCGCAGGCCGCGACTCCGCCAGCCAGATCGCGGGTGCGTCGTCGATGATGGTTTCGTAGGCTCGCGTGAAGTACGCCTTCCGGGTGGTCGGATCGAACGACGCGAGAGCGCTGTCGAGATAGGCGTCGAAAACGGGACTCTCGTAAGAGCCGTAATTGTTGCCGTTCGCCGCGCGCGACCCTGCCGTTCCCCACGACCCGCGGGCTGAGCCTGGGCTTGGGTCCGTGTTCCAGGCGTGCATCACGGCGTCGAAGTTACGCTTGTGCTCCCGGTCGATTATGGCCCGGAAATCGATCTGCTCGAGATCTACCTTCGCGCCGACCTGTCGGAGCTGTTCCTGGATGATCGTCGCCATCTGCACGCGGACCTTGCTCGTCGACGGCGCGGTGAGCGTGAACTCGAGCTGACGACCATTGCGCTCGCGGATGCCGTCGCCGTTGCTGTCCTTCCAGCCGATTGAATCGAGAAGCTGTTTGGCGCGGGCCGGATCGAACGGAATCTGAGGAAGGTTGGGATCCGTGGTCGGATAACTCCGCACTGTCGGTCCGAGCGCGGGAACACCCAGCGAATCGAACGCGCTTCGGACGATTGATTTTCGGTCGACGGCCATCGTTAGCGCCCTTCTCAGATTCCGATCGCCGAAAAGCGGATGTGGACGCGCGTGATTGACTGGGTCACGGAGATTAAAAAGAGCAAAGAAATATCCGAGCCCCTTGTACGTACGGACGCGCAGGTTGGGATGCTTGGCAACCTCTGCGAGATTGTCCGGTCGCAAGGTTTCGAAGACGTCCGCCTCGCCGCTCAAGAATCGAGTGAATGCCGTATTGAAGTCCGGCGCGATGCTCCAGACGACGCGACTCAGCTTTGGAGCGCCGCGATAGTTCGTCGTGTCGGCGACGATCTCCACCGATGCTCGCGGCGTCCACCGACTGAATCGAAAGCGTCCCGATCCTATCGGATGCTTCGCGGCCTCAGATGCTCGCCAACCGGACGGCGCGATTCCTTTCCAAATGTGCTCGGGCATTATCCGGATCTGGTAGGTAGCGTCGTAGAATTGCTCCGGGGTGCGCCGGTGAAACCAGAAAACCGCCGTCGCTGAGTCTGGGACAGTGACTGAGTCGATGTTGGTGATCAGCGACGCGAACTGCGAGCCCAGAGTCGAGTCGCGTGCGCTCTGGAACGTGAACTTGACGTCGGACGAGCGCACCGGCTGGCCGTCGTGCCATCTCGCGCGCTGGTCGATGTGAAAGGCGATGCTCAGCGAGTCTCGGCTCCATGTCCAGTGATCGGCGAGGTGCGGGGTGAAACCCGCGTCTCCCAGTGTGTTGAGCGAGTCTCCTATGTCGGCCAGACGGTCGTAAACCAGATCGGTTATCTCGCTTGCCTGGACGCTCGAAGCAAGCAGCGGAATGAGCACATCGGGGTCTCCGCCCGCAGCGATCACGAGAGTCCCGCCCGAGCTTCCGCCTGAAGTCGATTCGGATCCCGCACATGCGATTACCGCGAGAACGCAAAGGAGCCGAACGTGCTTCATCGCCGCCATGTCCATCCCTCATCGAGAAAGCGCGGAACGAGTGCCAATGCGTCCGCGCGGATTTCGTCTTCACCCAATTCAACTGCGTCACCATCCTCGAGCGACCGCACAGCGTCGAACATCGCGGTCGCGACTTCCTCTCTGACGGGCGCGCGACCCAACAGTCTGGTCAAGGTTGCCGGCGGAGAGATCGCGTCTTCAATCCCGCCGACGCTGGCCAGCGCAAAGGAGGGAAGCGAAGACTGATCATCATCGACGAGGATGGAGCCGTGCTGCAACAACGCGCCCTCGTCCCGCCACTGCGCGCTTCCTACGAGCTTGCTTCCCGCCGCCATCAGCTCGCCGTCCGTTGGCGTCTCGAAACACGGCCGAATGCTCGGCGCCGGGGCGTGGCTCGAGTGCGCCGACACCGCGGCGGCTACACCCAGCCGGGTGAGTCCGTC
>JBOHTB010000102.1:0-35527 GCA_050733435.1 Gemmatimonadaceae bacterium
CCCGAGAAGTACGCACCGTTGTTGTCGGCGGCATACTGCTCTTCATACGTAGCGAGGTTACGAAGGTCTGACTTCATCGCGGCCACATAGGCCTTGTCCTTCGTGTTCGCAAACTTCGGAATCGCGATCGCGGCAAGAATGCCGATGATGACGACCACGATCAAAAGCTCAATAAGCGTAAAACCCTTTTTGTTGCTCGACATTTCTGTCTCCTGAAGCGGTTATAGGTACCAAGTGCGCCGGTACCCAGTACCAGAAAGACGCACGCCTTTTTTAGGGGGTAACCCTACCTTAAGCATCGCCGAGGCCATCCGCGGTGGTGGCCTCTAAGTCCTTGCCGTATCAAGATATACGGTACTTGAGCCATTTTGGGACGCCGCGCAGTGCGGTGTTTTTTGCGGCAGCCGTTGCAAATTGCAACGTCAGCTGTTGAGCCCGTAGCGCGAGAGCTTGCGATAAAGGGTCGACGAATCGATCCCCAGGACCTCCGCCGTGCGAGCCTTGTTGCCACCCTCGTTCTCGAGCACCCACATGATGTAGGCGCGCTCGATGGTGTCGAGTGTCGGATTCGTCTGAGCGGCTTCGCTCACCAGAGGATCCGAGCGAGGCTCCGTCACGCGTTCAGGCAGCGCCGACAGCGGAATCAGGTCACCCTTCGCAAGGATCGCCGCGCGCTCCAGCGCGTTTTCGAGCTCACGCACGTTGCCGGGCCAGGAGTACTGCTGCATTGCTTCGAGTGCGTCGGGCGCCAGGCCGCGGGGAGCTTCGCCGCGCGATTCGCCCGCTCGCCTGAGAAATGCCTCGGAGAGGAGGACGATATCGCCGGGCCGATTCCTGAGCGGCGGAAGTACGATCGATATCACGTTTAGACGATAGTACAGGTCACTGCGAAAATTCCCGCGCTTTATTTCCTCCTCGAGATCCCGATTCGTAGCCGCGATCACGCGAGCATGAACAGGTTTCGCTTCGGTCGCACCAACGGGTATAACTTCGCGCTGTTGCAGCACACGCAGAAGCTTTACCTGCGTCGCCGGGGTCGTTTCGCCGATCTCGTCGAGGAAGAAGGTGCCGTCCCCCGCAGCCGAGAAAAGGCCTTCCTTATCGCGCGATGCGCCGGTGAACGAGCCTTTGACGTGCCCGAATAGCTCGCTCTCGAGCAGGCTCTCCGGTAATGCTCCGCAGTTGATCGAGAGGAAGGGCTTCGTCGCTCGCGGCGAGAGATCGTGAATGTATTGTGCAACGACTTCTTTTCCGGTGCCCGATTCTCCCTGAAGAAGCACCGTCGAGTCCGTTCCTGCTACGGATTCTGCCACGTGCAGTGCGTCTACCCACGGCTTGCTCGCGCCGATAGGACGCGAGGACCGATCCTTCTTCCTCGCTTCCGCTTTCAGCGCCTTGTTCTCTCGCCTGAGATTCCGATGTTCGGCGGCTCGACGAACGATCGTTACCAGTTCTTCATTCCGAAACGGCTTCTGTATGTAGTAGAACGCGCCGTTGTTCACGGCACCGATCGCGGACTGCAGACTCGCCTGAGCGGTCATCAGAATCACCACCGCTTCCGGATCATGCGCGCGCACCGACGCGAGGATGTCGAGTCCGGTTACGTCCGGCATTCTCACATCCGTGAGTATGAGCTCCGGCCTGAGCGCTGCGATCTGCTCCAGCCCCTTTTTCCCACCCAGCGCGGTGTAGGGAGTAAATCCTTCGCCCTTCAGGAGAATCCGGATTGTGTCCAGGATTCCCATCTCATCGTCAATGACAAGCACCGTCGGCGCTGCGGTCGCCGCTGCCGTCACGCGTCGCTCCTCGGTGCGGCCTTCGGTGTGCGCCTCGAGCCGTCCCCCAGTTTCGGAAGGATCACGGTGAATCGGGTGCCACCGTTCGGCACCTTGTTGTCAACCAGCACGAATCCGTGATGCGCCTCTACCGCGCGGTGCACGATAGACAGTCCGAGGCCGCTGCCACCTGCCTTGGTCGTCACGAATGGCTCGAAGAGCTTTTCCTTTACAGCGTCGGGAATACCGCGACCCTGATCCGTCACACGCAGCATTATTGCGCCGCGAGAAAAATGCTCGGCTTGCGCGGGAAGCTGATGATGCGCGAGCTCGGTGGCTTCGAGTCTGACCTCTCCACCTGGTGGAGAAGCCTGGATCGCATTGAGAAGGAGATTGAAGATCGCGCGATGGAGCAGATCATCATCGCCAACGACGACCAGTGGAATTGAAGGAAACAGCTCGCTGACCGTGACTTTCTCGGGTTTGTCCGGGTGCGCGGAAACGAGAGCGGCCGCGTGTCGCGCGACGTCGACGAGATCGACGCGGCGCACACTCGTCACACCCGTCCGAGCGAAGTCCAGAAACTCCGAGAGAAGGCGTGAGAGCCGATCCGACTCGCGCTGCACGAGCTGGGTCAGAGTGCGCGTGTCGTCATCGGCGGCTGGCACCTTCGCCAATAGCTCGGTCGCGCTGCGAATCGAAGCGAGCGGATTCTTGATCTCGTGCGCGAGCGACGCGCTCAGCTCCGCAACCGCTTCCAAACGCTCGGCTCGCGTGTGAAGTCTCTCAATGTCGGCCTCGCGCAATCTGAATGCAGCGAGCTCCGCGGCCATTTCCTCTCGACCGGCATTTGCCTCGCGCAGCCTCGACCCGATGTAACCGCATCCTAGCGCGACAGCGCCGAAAATTCCGAGCTGGACGAATATCGGGAGATCGAAGCTCCACGCGTGGTCGACGATCGTTACCGCGAAATAGAGTACGTCGCCCAGCAGCGCGACAAGGAGGACGCCGGCCGGTGGCAGCACGAGCGCACTCACCGCAATCACGAGGATGTAAAGCGGCGCTAGCTGCGACGGGGTGCCGGCCTGCGTCAGGTGGACGATCGTCGTAACGAGAAACAGGTCGAACAACATCTGCACATAAAAGAAAGTGTCGCCAGCTTCACTCCCTTTCTTTTCGCTGTAAAGCAGCGAGCCAGCCGTGAAGACGAGCGTCGCGACGAATGCGAGCGTTGCGATCAGGGTGGCGGTCGTGTCAGCCGCGCGCCACATGACGATGGCTGCGATGAAGATCGACGTCGCCAGCGAAAAGCGGCCGAGGTATAAAACGCGGAGAACGCGATCGCGGCCGCCCCTGAATGGTATAGTCGCCGCGAGCGCGGGCGGCGTCGCCCGCGGAGTTTGCACTCGGTGCGGCGGATCGGGAGCGATGACGGACTGAGGCAAAGCCAGTGACAAGGGCGATCTCGAAATGAGAGAATCCGATGCTGCCGTGAATTAGACGCTCCAGCGGGAGCCTAAGTCTCCACTACTATATAGATTACACACATATGGTCCTTGGACTTATAGCCGCGGACACCCCTGATCCGCCGTCCCTGGCCGCGGCAGCCAGCAGCATGATTGCGGTGTTGGGACTGGTCGCGCTGAACGCCTTTTTCGTCGCCGCCGAGTTTTCTCTGTTGGCCGCGAGACGAAGTAAGATCGACGAGATGGCCGGAAAGGGCGAGCGCGGGGCACGGACCGTCCAGTCGGCGCTCCAGCACCTTGATCGGTATATCGCCGCCACCCAGCTGGGAATCACCATTGCGTCGCTCGCTTTGGGGTGGATAGGCGAGCCGGCCCTGGCGCACCTGTTCGATTCGCTCTTCCGCACAATTGGACTCAATCCCTCGCCAACCGCCAGTCACGTTGCGGCTGTCCCGGTCGCATTCCTCCTCCTGACGTTTTTCCATATCGTTCTCGGAGAGCTTGCGCCGAAGTCGATTGCGCTCGCAAGCCCCGAGAAAACCGCGACCGCGGTGACCAGGCCGCTGCTCGTGTTCTCCAGATTCATGTATCCCTTCATCTGGATTTTCAACGGCGCGGCGAATGGGTTGCTGCAGTTATTCGGCGTCGAGCAGTCGAGCGACGAAGAAGGCCACACGCCGGAAGAGATCCGTTTCATGGTGATGCAGGCGCACGCGCGGGGCACTCTCGACGATTCGGACCGCGCAATGCTCGCCGGCGTCCTCGATTTTCACGAGAAGAAAGCGAGAGACGTAATGCGCCCGCGCACGGACGTCGTGGCCCTCGATATCGAGTCGACCGAGGAACAGGTCTGGGAGGTACTGAGGCGCGAGCGCTATTCCCGCTACCCCGTATTCAAGGAGTCGCTCGACGACGTCGTCGGCGTCTTCCTCGCGAAGGATTTGTGGCTGCACTCGGGTGACGCGCCGTTCAATCTGGCCGATTTCGTTCGGGAGCCGATGTACGTTCCGGACAGCCGTCCCGCCGAGCGCGTGCTCGACGATCTTCGGAAGACCCGCGCGCACATGGCGGTAGTACTCGATGAATACGGCGGCACCGCCGGAATTGTCACCATGGAAGATCTCGTCGAGGAAGTCGTTGGCGAGATCGCCGACGAGTACGACTTTGCATCCCGCGAATCGATCGTTACCGACGGCGTCCTGGAGCTCGCCGGCTCGCTCTCATTGATCGACGTCAGATCAGATTACCGCGTTCAGATTCCAGAGGGCGACTGGACGACGCTCGGCGGCTACGCTTTCGCCAAGCTCGGTCGCCTGCCCCGGATGGGCGACCGCATTGCGATTCCTGGCGGCGAAATGGAAGTGGTTGCCATGGACGGACGTCGCATAGCCGCGCTCAGAATACACCGCGCCGGGGCAAGACCGCAGCCCGCGACCGTCCACTCCGCCTAGAGTTTTCTCCGGAAAAACCCACAGGGGTCTAGCTTTGCGGCATCCGTTGATCTCGACGAGCGGACGGGTGCGCAAGGAAGCAACGAGTTCTTCGCCACCCATCTCGACCGCCTCCGCGATCCGACATCGGAAACGAACCGCTCGACGAGATCAGTGCGTGATGAATCGAATGCGGCGAGCGCTGCGGCAGTCTTGATCGCCAGCTCGCTCTCCTGCGCGCGGACGTACAGCAGCGGCAGGTGTGCCGCGACGGCGATGTCGGCCTTCGGTACGGCACTATCGATCGTTCCGGCGCCATTCCAGACAGCCTTCGTGTACTTCACCTCGAGGTAGCTCGAGTAAAGGCGGGCGGCATCAGACGGATGTCCCGAGAACTCGAGATGCTTGCCAATAGCCAGGTAGATCTCGGGAGTTCCCACATATCCGTGACCGAGAGAGCTCCGCAACATCACGAAAGCCGAATCGGTCTTGCCCCTCCGAAAGTCGTCCTGCGCAAGCCGATAGCGCGGCTCCCCGAGTTCCGGGTCCACGCGTAGTGCGTCGTCGAGAACGGCTCTCGCGCTCTCGAATTCGTGGTCGTCCTCGTACACCGTTGCCAGGAGCATTCGCGGCTGGATGCGTCGCGGACTCAACGATATCGCTCGCTGCAATGCGTCGATTGCATGGTCGGCGTAATCATGCGAATCGTAGAACTCTTCCGCGTCGAGAAAAGTACTCGCCTCGTGCGTGTAGAGCCTGTCGTTCAGTGTGTCTCTGTGGATTTCTTTCCTGAACGCGTCCAGCGTAATTGCGAATGCCTTCTCGAGCATGCGGCGGTCGTTGGCGCTTCGTCTCAGTGACGGAAAATCCGGGCGGACCCAGTCGAGATACTCGGCCATGATCAGCGGAGTGTGCGCGGTCAAATGCGAGGGCGCCCTGGCAAGCTGATCGAAGTCCTTCGTGGCTTCGGCGAGTGTTGGCCGAAAGCTGTCGATGCGCGCGAGGTCACGGTTTGCCTTGAGCGGAAGATACGCCTCGCTGTAGATGGCTCCGGCGACTAAAACGACCGACGCGAATGCGACCACGAAAGGAGCGCGCTGTCGGTGGAACGGTGCGCTGGCGGGACGGAGGACACCGTACGGATTTTCGCGGAATGCAATAAGCGCCGCGACCAAAATCCAGAGCATTGTCGAGTTCAGATCGACGAACCAGAAACAGAGGTACACCGCATAGGCGATCTGAATTCCGCCAAGAACGGCGAGCGACCCCGGCGAGACGTCACCGTCCCGATAGGCGCGAAAAAGAGTAACACCGATCGCGAGCCATATTCCGAGAAACGCGAACGCGCCAACGATGCCCGTTGTCGCTAGAATCTCAAGGAATTGATTGTGGGCCCTGTCGTAGATGTCCGTATCGAGGCGGTAGATGCCCGGATCCAGATGAGCGGACCAGACTAGGTTATGGTTTTCCAATCCGTAGCCGAGGATTGGTCGGTCCTTGAACCCGTCGATTGCCGCACGCCACTGCATGGTGCGGGACTCGTCGGAGCCGGCGGGATTCGTCAGAGCCAGGCGCTGGATCACCGTGGGAGCATTGCGAGCCACGGGACCAGCGGGGAATGCGCGTATCATGGCGGCCGCGCCCGCGACGAGGCAGGCAAACCCGACAGCGGCCGCAGGCACGAGCCACTTTCTACGTTTCGTTTGAATCGCGCCGAAAATCAGCGACCCCACTATCGTGCCTGCCACGAGTCCAATCAACGTGCTGCGATTCTCTGCGTAGGCCATGGCAACGAGATCAATTCCGGCGGCTGCAAAGTAGAGGAAGCGTAGCCTGGGGCCCGTCGACGCCAGGTATGCGGCAATTCCGATAGCGAAGAGGAGATACGCCGCCAGCAGTCCGGAATTACCAACCGTTCCAGAGCTCGCGGCAAGCATCGAATTTGACGCTAACGCCGACGACGCAAGTCGCGAGTGCTCGAGAATCGTCAATGCACTCACGATCAAGCTGACGATGAGCGCGGAGTTCATGACCCACGGCCAGTCCTTGTCGCGGAGCGTCCGCAGCACGAGGAAGAAGAGAGCGAGGTGCAGCCATGCCCAAACCCCGCCCATTCTCTCGAAGTCTCCGTAGAGACTATGATCGCGGGCAGGAGAAAAGAGGGCCGACACAAAGGCGGTGGCGACGAATAACGCAATCGCCCAGAATATCGGTTCATAACGAAGGTCCAGCTCGCTGTCCCCGAAACACACCGCCAGCGCGAGCGCCAGAGTCCCGGCCTCTATCACGACCCGAAAGAAAATGTTTCTGGGGAAGACGTACGGGAAAAAAAATCCCGACGGTACGATCAGCGGCACAAGGAGTGACGCGAGTACGAACAGCAAGATGGCGAGGCGCCAGTTGACGGCTGCCGAGACTCTCGTCAAAGTCCGGACTTCCACGGTTGGAGAAAGAGCATGCTGGAATATGTCTTGCCCCCTGAATGTAGCCTTTTTCGAGCCATGTGATGCTTCGTTCCCCTACTCTCGTGGCCATTACGGCCGTTGTCTGTTCCTGCTCGGTGTCACAGGACAAGGAAGTCGCGATGGGTCGTCAGGATGCGAGCCAGATCAACGCGCAGCTACCCATAGTTACCGACCCCGCAGTGAGCGGATACATTCAGAACCTCGGCGAATCGATCGCGAGGACCACGAGTCGCGCGGATCTCAACTGGCATTTCTACGTCGTGAATAGCGAAGAGGTCAACGCATTCGCCCTGCCGGGCGGTTTCATATACGTCAATCGCGGACTCATCGAGAGCGCGGATAAGCTCGACGAGCTGACTGGTGCTCTCGGGCACGAGATAGGTCACATCATCGAGCGACACTCGGTGAAGCAGATGCAGAATGAGCAAAAGGCCAATGCCGGACTCACGGTGGTCTGCACGCTCACGAACATTTGCCAGAACGGCCTCGCACGCGCTGCAGTCCAAGTTGGCGGGAGCGCTTTGTTCGCGCGATACAGCAGGGCCGACGAGCTCCAGGCGGATTCGGAGGGCGTCGTGAACGTCACGCGCGCCGGCTATGATCCCGAGGGGATCCCCGACTTGTTCCAGGTCTTGCTCAAGGAGCGCGAGCGGAGGCCGACGGCAGTCGAGGGTTGGTTTGCGTCGCATCCGCTCGAGGAGCCGCGCATTGCGAAAGCGAAAAAGTTGATCGCAGAACTGGAACCTGAGATCTCTGACAGTCTGCTCGTAGATACGCCCGCATTTCACCAGTTCAAGGCGCGGGTGTCCGCACTGCCACTGCCTCCAGCGCCGACAACACGCCCATCAAGCGAGCAAGCACCGCCGTGATCTTAAATCCGGGATAGTTTTACTGACTTTACGTTTGCGATCTCGGCCCTCAACCCGTTCCCTCGATGATTCCGATTCCGCGACTGCTCGCCGTCACGAGTTTTTTCCTGCTTGCGACCGAGGCGCCGGCCCAGACGAAGCCCGTCGACTGGAATGCGATCGCTCGCGAATCACAGTCCATTCTCGCCGACTATCTACGCATAAACACGACGAATCCGCCCGGCAACGAGCTTCTGGCTGCCCGCTTCCTCAAAGGAATTCTCGACCGGGAAGGAATTGACGCCGAGATTCTGGACACATTGGAGCTGGGGCCGAATCGCGCCAATCTCTACGCGCGCCTGCGTGGTAACGGAAGCAAGAGAGCGATTGCACTCGTCCATCACATGGATGTAGTCCCGGCAACTCCCTCATCGTGGACGGTCGATCCGTTCTCCGGAGTCGTTCGTGACGGCTACATCTGGGGTCGCGGCGCGATCGACATGAAGGGAACCGGAGTGGCGGAGCTCATGGCCATGATTGCGCTCAAGCGATCGGGAATTCCGCTGACGCGCGACATCGTCTACATCGGAAATTCAGACGAGGAGCTCACGTCGAGGGGCGGTATTGTGTTCGTGAATCGTCATCCGGATTTGCTGAAGGATGTCGAATACCTCATTACCGAAGGAGCCGACAATCTCGTCGAGAACGGGAAAGTGGTGTATTTCGCGGTTGGCGTCGCGGAGAAGCGCACCTTCTGGCAGCGCCTCACGGTGACTGGCGTACCTTCGCATGGATCGCGACCCACAAAACAGAATCCAGTCCCTCGTCTCGTCACTGCTCTCTATAAGATCTCACAATACGAGACGCCGCTCCACGTCACCCCTGGAGTGGACAAATACTTTCGCGACATCGCGCGCACGTACGATGAGCCACAGCGAGGCTGGCTCTCGAACGTGACCGCGGCACTCAATGATCCGAAAGCGAGAGAATGGATTCTGAGCGACGTCTCGTGGAACGCCTTCCTGCGGAACACGATCTCCCTCACGGGGCTCGCTGGATCGAACAAGACCAACGTAATCCCCGGCGTTGCAACCGCGGACCTCGATGTGCGGCTGCTCCCTGATCAGAGTCCCGAAGCATTCCTCGAAACGCTCGAGAACGTGGTGGGAGACACTGCCGTGCACTTCACCACCCTGCTCCAGCCCAAGACGCCCCTCGAGAGTCCGATAGATACCGATCTGTTTCGCGCCATCGAAAGAGCAGCGCACGAGAGGGCGCCGGACGCGTTCGTCACAACTCCTATGGAAACCGCTGCCACCGACAGGCCCACCTACCGAAAACTTGGGATAACGACCTACGGATTCAGTCCGTTTCTAATCCCAAGACCGGAGATCCAGCGCGGCATGCACGGCAACGACGAGCGACTATCGGTGGACAACGTCGGCTACGGGGTCCACTTCTTTTTCGACATACTTCGCTACGCTCAGTAGAACGTAGCACGCGCGTCAGCCCTTGTGCCGGAAAGTGATGCGTCCTCTCGTCAGGTCGTAGGGCGAGACCTCGAGAGTTACGCGATCGCCGGCGAGGACTCGAATGCGGAACCTCCGCATCTTTCCCGCGATTGTGGCGTGCACGTCGTGTCCGTTGTTCACTTGCACTCGAAACGTCGCGTCGGGCAATACTTCCGTGACAGTTCCTTCCAGCTCGATTGCTTCCTCTTTTGCCATAAACCTCCAAACGGGTAGAGAAATACTCAGAAATAAAAAGCGGGGCCGGCCTGGACTTGTCCAGATCGGCCCCGCCTTCTATCCAGCGTTCTTCAAGCTGCGACTTAAGCGCCGAGCTTGGTGACGTTCTCGGCCGCCGGGCCTTTCTGGCCCTGCACGACGTCGAATTCAACGCGCTCGCCCTCAGCCAGCGACTTGAAGCCGCTGCCCTGAATGGCCGAGTGATGAACGAAGCAATCCTTCTGTCCGTTCTCAGGGGTGATGAAGCCAAAGCCCTTGGCGTCGTTGAACCACTTTACTTTGCCGGTGGTACGCATGTTCGGTACATCCTCATTCAATTGTGTCGGAAGTCCCGTTTGTGCGTGACCGTGCCGACTACTGTTTGTTCGCGGCCGAAATGGCCGCTCTTACTCGCCGCAAAATCAAAAAGACCTGGCAATCCATCCCAGGTCCCCTGAAGTTCGCTGGCGCCGACGCGCAACTGTTGCGCGACAAGCAACGAATATATGGCTTCAAGGGGTTGCAGTCAATGAAGATGCGACTCGGCCACGGCTTCCCCTTCCGGCTGGGTAAAGTCGGAGATCGCCTCCGGGTACGACTCATAGACCCCGGACGGGGCCGGTACACGCTCCCCAGTCACCATGGACTTGAGCATGAGCGCATTTGCGACCGCCTTTCCCTTGTAGTGATTGTTGGTAACGACGTAGACATCGCGGGTAGCCGGATCGGCTGCTATCTCGCTGACGCGGTCCGCCCACGGCGCGAGCTCCTCCGCTTTGTAGAGATAATTGTAGCGTTGTTCGACCGGTGCTTTGTCCCTGAACCAATCTTTGTAGTTGCGCCCGTGCACCCTCACGTAGCCGACGCGAGAGGTGACCCGCGCGCTGGGCGCGATCGAGTCATGGTAAAGCGGTTGATCGATGTTCACGAACCCGACCCCGGTCTCGGCGAGCCAGCTGAAGAAGGCCGGATCGAGCCACGACTTGTGCCGAACCTCCACCACGAGCGGATAATGTGAAAAAGTCCGCACGACGTCTTCGAGCCACTCATTGTTCTGCTCGGTGTGCCTGAAGCTCCACGGAAACTGAAGCAGGACGGCACCGAGCCCGCCCGATTCCATTAGTACGTCGAAACCCTTCTTCACCTGATTGACTTCCGAGGTCGTCCATGCCTTGTCGCGCTCGTGCGTGAACCGCTTCCACAGCTTCGCGGTGAATCGAAAGTTCGGATTGTCCGCAACGCGTCGGAGCCAGTTGGCGGAGGTTTTCGAAACTGGCGGCCCGTAGAAGCTCGAGTTGACCTCGATCGTATCGAAAAACTCGGATATGTACCGAAGCTGATCGAACCCGGGAGGATGGGGCTTTGGATAGACAACGCCCTCCCAATCCTTGTACATCCAGCCAGCGGGCCCAAAGCGAATCGATGCTTCGTGCGCCTTCACTCGTCTGCCGCCCGGTCGCTGTTGGCTCATGTTGATCCATGAGTGCTTGTTCAGTGCCAACGGTGTGCAGGCATTCAACGCAGTCCGCTAGCCACAACCGTCCGGCAATCGCATTATCTAACGCAGAATGTCCTATGCCTTCCACACTGCCGACGTATTCACGAATTGCCTGCACGGCGGAAATCCGCTCGCGGTTATTCCGGATGCGCGCGGACTATCCGACAGCCAGATGCTGTCGATCACGCGCGAGTTCAACTACTCGGAGACCGTATTCGTGTTTCCACCCGACGTCGCGGCGAATACGCGACGCGTGCGCATCTACACTCCCGGCGGTGAGATTCCGTTCGCGGGACATCCAACTGTAGGCTGTGCCTTCGTGCTCGCTTCGATTGGCGAGATTCCACTTGCGGGCAATGAGACGAAGATCGTGCTCGAGGAAGGCGTCGGTCCGGTGAGCGTCGTCATCCGCGCCGAAGAGGGGAAACCCGTTTTCTCACAGCTGACTGCCGCTCGTCTGCCGGAAATTAAGGACCCTCCCCCACCGCCCGAAACGCTCTGCGAGATCCTGTCTCTCGAGCCCAGTCATATCGTCGCGGACGATATGATCGAGCCCGAAGCTGTGTCGTGCGGGATGCCATTCCTGTTTATCCCGCTCAAAAAACCCGAAATGCTATCGTGGGTGAAAGTTGATGCGCTCAAGTGGGAACAAGCGCTCCGCGAATACTGGGCTCCCGAAATGTTCGTCTTCAGTACCGATGATTGGAGCAACATTTTCGAGGGAGGCCACATCAGGGCACGCATGTTCGCTCCGCGAATGGGAATTGGTGAGGACCCAGCCACCGGCAGCGCCTGCGCAGCGCTTGCGGGGTTTCTCGGGCTTCGCTCAGAGAAACGCGATGGAACCGTGCATTGGAGTGTCGATCAGGGCGTGGAGATGGGACGCCCAAGTCGGCTCGAGCTCGAAGTTGATTTGCAGCGCGGACAGCTGGCTGCGATTCGAGTGGGGGGTGCATCGGTTCTCGTCAGCTCTGGCACCCTTCACATCGAGGGAGACACCTGAGCATCCAACTTTGGAGGCGTTGCCCTAACTACTCTTTGCACCCCTCCAGCGCCGACGATCATTCGGATCTAGTGGCGGAGCCTCGACTCGCTGTGAGTAATCGGTGAATGCGAATACGACCAGAATTACGATCCCCATCACGACAAAAAAATTCCGCGGCGCAGTGTTTCCCGCAAATCGAAAAATCCACGGTGTGACCAGGACGAAAATCCCCGCCACCACCTCGATCGCGCCATGGACTCTGAATGGAATCAGTCTGAATACACCGAGCGGGAATCTGGTGAATCCCGTTAGGAGAAGGTGGATGCCCGCAAGCCAGTAGACGATGGCGGCGGGCGATCCGTGGAATCCCAGAACCATCGGCGCGTTGAGGAAGATCGCCACCACGGCGTAGTCCAACACTCCATGGACGCGATCCGATATCGGTCGTCTCACTTTTTCTCCGGGGACTGGATCACCGGCAGGCCAACCAGTTTCGAGCTACTCCAGATAATGGTAGAGCCCAAAGAGCGCCATTGCCGCTCCGCCGATCAGAATGATCGTTCCCGGTGTGTCGCCGATCAGCGCGCCGGCAATCATCGCACCCACTCCAACGGCCATGAGCGCAACATCCTGCCCCTGGTGCCGCGCGATCAACGGCGCCGCAGTCACTTTGCTTGAGGCGTCCACTCTGCTTTCATGCACCCCGAATCCAACGGCAGCGGACTGAATCGTTGGGCCCGACGCGGACAGTTTTGACTGCTGCGCGCCCGATGTCAGCGGCAGCGCTGCGAGAACACACAAACCAATTGCCAGAAAGCGCATTTCATTCTCCGTTGAAGGCAGGAAGTAGTTGGAAGCAGGCTACGAGCGGCTTCCGTTTCCCGAATTGTCGTGGAGGAGTGCGGCAATAAACGTGCACGAGACTGTCTCGCGACCGTATGCGCTTCTCTGAATCGGCTCTGGCTCAGCGCCCTCCCCGACGGCGGCCACGCCGGCTTTCCGGTATATCGACAGCGCCTGAGACGGAAGCATACTCGATGTCCCCGCTGCCCTTTGATTCAACTCTGAAATCTTTGCCGACCTTCGTGACCTCGATGGTTCCCGATCCATCGTTCTCGACTATCACCGAGCCGCGCACATCGGTCGCATAGATTCCGCCCGAGCCGTCGTTCTCGACGGTGAATGAGCCTGTGACGTTCCGGACGTTGATGTCTCCAGAGCCATCAGTGACTCTCACGTCGCCGCCAACGTTTTCGATTTTGAGGTTTCCCGACCCATCGTTGACTCGAACGGTTCCGGTCGCGCCGTCCACGGAAAAATCTCCGGATCCGTCGGTCGCCTCAAGCGAGCCGACACCAATGATCGTCGCGTCGCCGCTTCCATCCGAGATGTCGGCGTTCATTCCCTGTGGAACCTCCACAACCAGATCGAGCGCCGCTTCATAGTTGTAATCGTCATTTGAGCGGAAGTTTTCCTCTGGAATGTCCGCCTTGATGAACACCACGTCACCTCTGCGCTCGGCGATGAGTCGGATCTGACTCAGGAATTGCTGCGACGAAGAGCGCGCGGTTCCGTTGACCTGTACCTGTCGAAGTCCGGGCTTCCCTTCCACGCGTAGACTGCCAGCGCCGGCCTCGACTTCTACTATTCGCGCGCCGGAAGCGTCTACGGCAGCGTGGCGCGGGGCGGTGTAGGCGCCTTGAGCACGAGCGGCGCTACCAAGCAGGAAAGGGGCTGCCGCGATCGCGGCGCCCCGGATCTGTCTCTTCATTGTTGCTCCGTTCGGGTATGACGTTGTTGGACAACGTGATATTCAATACGGTTTGAACGACGGCGTGTTTCAGTCCCGAGGAGATGGCAGCGGAGTCTTCTCCATGTTCATCCCGGGCATTCCGCCCCGAGCACGCGTCATCCGCATGCTATCGGTGATGGCTGCGCCGTACCGACCCATTCGCATGTGACGCATATCGAACGACAGTTTCGCACCCGCGGATATGCTCCAGATCCGATCCGATCCATAGAATGCACGCGGATCGAATCCCCCCGGCTTCAGGGTCTCGGATACATGCATTCTCGCGACTTCTGTGAACGGCTCCAGAGCCAACCTTCCTGCTGTTAGGTCTCCGGCCAATCTTGCGGTGATGACCAGCCAGTGCGAGCGGCCGCTTGGTGGGCCCGTAGGCGGCACTGGGGTTCTGAACGGATCGAGAAGGCGCTCCTCGTCAGGGCGCTCGGTGCTTTCCACTCTCAGGCCTCCGTTCAATTTTTTGTATTTTGTCCAGGTCTCCGCCAGCACCGACGTATAGGCGACGGTTCTGGCCGATCCAACGTACTCGCCGGTGTGTGCCCACTCGAGCAGTCCGTAGCCCGAGTGCTGAGCGTCCTCGAGTCGGATGGACGCGCTTTCCTTGCGTTGATCCGCGCCTCTCCCAGTCGCGTTCTCCGGCGACTTTACGCGCGCATAGCTCGCCTGCATTTCCGCCTGTGACACTGGCAGAAACGTCGCGCGCGCCGACCATGAGTCCCAGTATCTGTTCCTGTTCGGAGTGTCGCCCGGATTCTGCGGCTCATCACCGTTGAATAAGCCGGCGTCCAGAACGAGGCTACCCGATCTCAAAGCGGCGATGGCTATCGCGCGCTCCGGTATCTGCGCCAGGTGGTGATTGATCGGATACTTCTCGAAGGGCCTCGACATAGGATCATCCGTGCCGAAGGGCGCAAAACCTTTCCCTGCGGTCAGCGAGACAGGAGTCCCGGCATAATCGTGTTCGGCCGTAGCAGTGAGTTCGTGCAGGTAAGTGTGGGGATGGCGCCGGTCGATGTAACCTTCGCCGAAAATGCCGGCGTTGAGCTCACCTCGGCGGATTGTCGCCCCTTCGAAATCCAGGGTGCTCCTGAGTGCGAGCGCGTCACGCCACAGACCCAGCGTCGTCATGAGCACCGGCTGCGTGAGGTAGCCCTCCGACAGAGCGCGGCCACCGATCGCCGGAGACTCTCTCGTTGCGACCCAGATCGCCTGCGCACCCACGTCGAGACGCACCGTTCCACTGTCCTGGCCACGGCCCGTCACGGGCACGATCAGGGTCACGAACACAATCGTCAGCGCGCGCGTGATGCTATTCAACGTAGATAGTGAGTTGGTGACGCGCCTGCCGGCGATTCTGGTCGAAGGTGAAAGATGGAAGTATTAGTGGCTAGCCGCCGAGTGGTACGGCGTGTAGACTTTTCGCAATATCGCACCGGGGATTGGCGCATGCATGTCGCAGCTCGAACGAAGACGTTGACTTTGGCGGCAGCCGCATCGATGGCAGCCTTCGCAATTGCTGGCGCTCAGCAGAACGCGACCGCTGCCCCGACGGGCCCTGGCGTCAACGATGCCGCTCCGGATTTTACGCTGACGGGAGCCACGCGCTACGGGCTTCTCCAGACACCAGTGCGACTCTCGGATTATCGGGGCACTACGGTGGTTCTCGCGTTCTTTTTTCAGGCGCGGACAAAAGGCTGAACCATTCAAATGGAGGCGTACCGTGATCAGTACGCCACGCTCTTCAATAACGGCCGTAACGTCGCGGTGATCGGAATCAGCGTCGATCCGGATACAGCTCTCGCGTCGTGGGCGCGGGACGAAGCGTTTCCAATCGTCTTCGCCAGCGACCCTGGTGGGAAGGTCGGTCAGATGTACGGGGCCTACGACGCGAAGAACAAACTGGACAATCGCTCGCTTTTCGTGGTTCGCCCCGACGGCAGGATCGCTTACGTGACCAAGCCTTTCAAGGTTCTCACTCCGTCTGCGTACTCGGATCTCGCGGCTGTCATCGACAGTCTCGCGCCGCCGCCAAAACCGGAGTCCGGGCAGTAACTCAGCGGTCGATTACAACGCGCATTTGACGCCTGGTTACAGCGCTTTTCTTACGGCTGCATCCAGGTCCTGTTTGCCGCCCAGACCCGTGTACACAACTCGACCGGTCTTATCGAGGACGACCACGTAAGACGTCGCGGGTGCATCAAATGCTCCGGCAGCCTTTCCATCCGTGTCGTAGAAGGTTTCGTGTGGAAGAGGGTGCGCAGCCAGAAATCTCCTGACGCGCTCGGGAGATTGGTTGATCGCCACGGCGAGCGCTACGAACTTGACCTTCTGCCCGTATTTCTTCTCGACATCGAGCAGCGTCGGCATCAGCTCACGACAGTTCGGACACCATGTTGCCCAGAACTCTATGAGCATAGGAGTCTTGCCTATGTATTGAGCAAGATTCACCTGCTTGCCATCGAGCGACTGGACTGTAACAGCCGGAGCCGGAGAACCGACTTCGATTCCGAGGTCCTGGGCGCCGGCAGAAACCGCGAGGGACGATCCTGCCGCCGCGAGAGCTAAGATCGACAATTGAACCCGAACAATGTTTTTCATTTTGCGATGGATTGCGGTTTGAGCGGACGCTAGATGAGCAGCTGTCCCATCTGCACAAGGTAATACTCCGCTACCGCCAACATGATCAACGCGAAAAATCTCTTCACCCACACCATCCACTCCCCAGCCTTCGGTAGCCGGGCGAGTGTCCCGCTGAAGAGTCCGACGATCACGAGCAGCGTGCACATCCCGAGCGAAAACACGAATAGGTAAATGAAACCGAGCACGCCACTCTTCGTCGTAGTAACCCACGTGAGGACGGCCGCCATCACTGGAGCCCCACACGGTGCAGCAACAAGTCCGGATGCCGCGCCCATGACCAGCGCGCCGGACAGACTTCCCCCTTCTCCAACCATCGATGCGCGCGTCAGCAGCCCACTGGGCAAGCGCACGGGGATCACGTCGAGCATTGCGAGCGCGGCGATTATCAGCAGGTTCGCCATCGCGAAGTAGACCCACGGGTTGGTGCTGATCGCGCCGAAGAGCGTTCCGCTCAGTCCGGCAACAAGTCCGAGCGACGCGTACGCGGCCGCCAACCCCACCACATAGGAGAGAGTGAGGAAAAGCGTTCGTGAGCGCGCCCTCGGCGCTCCTCCCACGGAGTTGCCACCCACGATCGCAGCCGTGATCGGAATCATCGGATAGATGCACGGAGTCAGACTCGTGAGCACTCCCGCAATGAACAGAATCGGCAGCGCCGTCAACGGGCTCGCGGAGAGTTGCGTCGAGAGATGCGAGAAATCCAAGATTGGTCCGGATGCGAAAAGAGGGATGCTATTTCCGCGCATCCCTCTTTGCAATGACATCAGGTCGCGGTCGGCCTTTCCTGAGACAACGCCACTTCGCAACCGCGCTACACGCGGGTAGCTATTTGCTCGTCAGAAGCTGCTCGAATAAATCGATCGCGCGCGGGTCGTTGGACTGACCGAGCCAGAAAATCGCTTTCTTCCGAATCTCCGGATCCTTGTTCGTCCTGGCGATCGCGATGAGCGCTGGAACGCCTTCGTCCCTCGGGCGTTGCGACAGTGCGAAGACTGCCTGCTCGCGCACTTCGCGGTCAACGCTGTTATCGAGGACGAGAGTGTTCAGATCGGAGGTTGCTGCTTCTCCCGCCGCCTGACCCAGCCAGAAAACAGACTGGGTTCTGGTTGGACGAGGTAAATCGGTGTTTCGCGCCATCCGTATGAGAGTCGGCCATACGTCGGCGCTATCCGCAATCGTTGCCGGAAAGATTGCTTTTTCTCCCATGCGTCCGCGGTCCGATTGCGCAATCGAAAGGAGATAGTCCGCGGCTTCTCGCGCCGGGACATTGCCGAGGTCGACGACGTCCGATCCCGCCGGGCGCCAGCGACCTCCGACGTAGAACCGAAGGTCCGCGAGCTCGCCGTTGCGACGATCCAGCACGATACGCGCGGGACCTGTAGCGCATTCGCTATCCCATTCGACGTCTCGCGATGTGTTCCAGTTGTCTCCCCAGTTCATCGAACCCCTGCCGCCAGTTCTAATCGAGTTCCCACTTCCACAAATCCCCGGTCTCGCCGCGAACGACATACGGACGGTTCCGTTCGCGACATTTGCAACTTTGCTTGCGATGCTCTGCCCGCTCGCGGCAGCAGCGAGGCAGACCAGGGCGGCGACGGCGATCGTTGTCGCCGCGCACGAAGTCAGTTTGAGGTTTTTCATTTGTTGATCAGGTCCATGAGAAACTGCTGCACCCGCGGATCGCGCGACTGGCCCAGCCAGAAAATCGCCTTCTTCCGCAGCTCCGGATCCTTATCGTTTTTCGCGATGTCGAACAGCTTGTCGATTGCGGCGGTGTCGTTCTCGCGCTGCGAGAAGACGAAGATCATCTGCTCCTTCATCTCGCTGTCCGCCATCCGGTTGTAGAATCCAACCAGCTCCGACATCGCGACGCCGCTCTGTCCAGCCCAGAACAAAGCCTTCTTTCGCAGCTCGATGTCTTCCTTTGGGTTCGCCGCGATGTTCATCAGCCACTGCTCGTTCCCGGCACCCTCCTGCTGTGAGAGCGAGAAGAGAACTTTCTCTTTCAAATCCGCATTGGTGAGCCGCGAGTACAAACTGCGCAGAAATTCGGTGTTGTCCTTCGAACGATTCTGACCGAGCCAGAAGATTGCTTTCTCCCGGAGGTCCGGGTTCTCGCTGTCGCGCAGCGCAAAATCCCTCAGAGCCTGCTGCGCCGCTGGCTCATCCTGTTGAGAGAGGGCGAATAGGGCCTTCTCCTTGATGTTTTCGTCGTCGCTGCCCTTGAGAATCCCTTCGAGGAGTCCCGTGGAACCTGGCACCTGCGACAGCCACTGCACTGCCTGTTCGCGAACTTCCGGGTCCGGATCGGTGCGAGCAACATTCATGAGAATGTTCGCAGTCTGATCTGTTTGCTTTTGCGAGAGAATGAAGACGGCTTTACGCCGGAGGGCTGCCGAGCATGCATCTCGCCGCGCCAAAACCTTCTGCAGAATCGGTATTGCGCGGTCAGCATCCATTTGGAGAAGAGCGTTGAGCGCCATGATTTTGACATCGTTATCGTCATCACCCGACGGGCAGCTCTGGCTCTGCGAATTGCCACCTGTGGCGCCCTGGGCCGGATCCGGTGCTCCCTGTGCCGCCTTCTCGATCGACACAGCGCAGGACTGGTCTCCCCGCTTGGCCAGCTCGCCGCAGACCCGAGTCAGGAGCGTCGCTCGATCACTCGCCACGGATGACGGGTACCGTCGCTCGAGCTCGTTGAGGCGGTCACGTGCCGCGCTCAGATCGCCGCCGCCGCCGCTCCGGTAGAGCGAGAACGCTTCGTAGTAAAGAGCCTGACCGGCGTACGCGGATTGAGGATACCGCTCGGGGATGAGATGGAAGATCTCTGAGGCGCGCTTGTAGTCGCCGCGCGCAAGTGCTTCGCGAGCGAGTCTGTAGAGCGAGTCGGCCGGATCTCCCTTTGCCCATGCCTCGGGCGGAAGCTGGTCACGCTCGTTTTCGAACGAGCCGAGATTCGCGCTCCGTGGAGCGTCCGTGCTCGCAGAAGCGACGTGGGTTCCGGACGTCTGAAGGTATGAAGAAGATGCGACGGGCGATTTCGCGAATCCGAATCCCGCCGAAGAAAATATTGCTGCTGCCGTGAGTAATGTTCTCATAGTCATTGAAGTGTCCTCAGCTTCCACGCTGCGCGCCCGCGGGAATCGCGGTGCGCAGCCTCGTCATTACGTGGTCATGCTGTAGCGTTTTCTCCACCAGCTCGCGGTCTTCCGGCGTGCTACCGGGCGATAGCTGGACAATCTGTACGAGCACGAGCTCGAGGTCTTCCAGCAACGGTCGGCGCTTTGGATCGTTTGCCACTGGTGAATCGAGCAAGAGCCGGGTGTTGGTCAGAACCTGCCGAGCCCAGGCTCCGAGCTGCGCATCCATCTGTTGGTCCGTTGCGGAACGCGCTCGGAATGAAGTGAGGAGCGCTTCCGCCTCACTGAGATGCTGCGTCGCAGCGAGCTGATACGCCGCGTTCGGTGCGACCGCGATATTCTCTGGCGATCTGTTCTCGCGACTTGTGTGCGTCGCCGGCCGCGAAGCACTGAGTGCGAGCATCCGTTCGCCGCGTTCACGCGCTGAAGCGCGCTCGGCCGACGCAACGGTTTGCTGCTCACCAGGCGTCACTCCTTCCGAGGGAGTTGGTTCGACCACAATGGGAGACACGCGCGTGTCGCCCTTCCCTGCGGTCATGACAGTTGTGGGCTTCGCAGTCCAGCGGCCAATTCCGACGCCGGTCGCGACAAGCAGTACCGCTGCAGCCGCGGCGCTCCACCAGACTCGCCGACCGATTCGCGGTTGGCGCTCCGTGTTCACGCTCGGAGATCCGCCGTACACAACGCGCGGTCCGGAAGACCGTTCCGCCTGGATCGCGGCCCAGATTTCCTCTTTGGGAGTTCGCGCGGGCGGAGCGTTGTAGTCCTGCGCAGTCTTCTTTAAAAAATCCTCGAATGTCTTCTCAGTCATGACACCCACTCCGGTGCAAAGTCGGCAAGTGCAGCACGAAGCTTGGCGCGCGCATGAAACAGGTGTGACTTTGACGTTCCGATCGGAATGTGCATGGTCTCGCTGATCTCCTCGTGCGTGTAACCTTCGACGTCGTGCATCACGAACACCGTCCTGTACTTGTCCGACAGCGAGTCGATTGCCCTCGCCATTCTTTCCTTGAGATCGGGCTCAGCCTCAAGTGACGTGGCCCCGATCGTCATCCCCTCTTCCATTGGAGCTTCCCGATTCTTCTGGCGCTTCGTCTTTCGCAGCCCATTCAAAGCCACCGACAGTCCTATCGCGTGCAGCCATGTTGATAGTGATGAATCACCGCGAAAGCTTCCAATCTTTTCAAAAGCACGAATGAAGGTTGCCTGCGTGAAGTCACGTGCGAGCTCGTCGTCACCGGCGAGACGAAAAGTCAGCCGGTAAATGCGATCGACATATGTCTCGTATAGCTCACGTTCGGCGGAAGCATCGCCAGCCACCACCCGCGTGATGAGTTGGATATCGTTCACCGAGCTCCGAGACTCGTTGGCAACCAGCTGCATTGTCGAACCTTCTGACACCCCTTGGACACAAAGGGTTGAGGTGGTTGGCTCTGGCTCAAACTGGGGGCTAACTGCAACACAAAACTACCCGCGGCCAGCGATCAGCGGGCCGCGGGTAGCTTTCAGTTGCAGTTGGTTATAGCTGGTCTACTTCCGCCCGAGCAGCCTGTCCCACGCCCCGCCCGCGAGCCCGAGCGCGTACTCAGTCCACCATTTGCCGGCCGCGGGGCCGCCGCCGCACGTGCCGTCCGACTCGCCTGGGGTCTTGATCCACAGGAACGCATCGACGAGTGGGTTACCAGTGTGGGTTGTGGGTGCGGTGCCGAGTTTCTGACCCGTGGGATTGCACCAGTTACCGGCCGACGAGGCGTTCTGTCCGTTACGGCTCGTGTCGATGATGAAGTGCTTGCCGCCAACCAATCGCGAGACCTGGGTCCCGTACGCGATGTTCACCGTGTTCGATAGAAAGTTGGAGATGTTGAGGCTGAAGCCGTCGGCATCTGCAATGCCTGCACGCTTGAGACGCGTGGCGATCTCCTGGGGCGCGACCCAGCGCGCGTGACCGGCATCTATGTATACCGCGGCTCCCTTGGCCTTGAGAACGCGCACCGCGTCGTGGATGAGATCCACACGCTCCTGCTGAAGGGCCGGGCTGAGGCAGCTCATTCCAGCAAGTGCGTCGGGCTCGAGAATTACCACCGCCCGTCGATTCGAGAGTCCGTTGGCGAAAGCGCGAATCCATTTTTTGTAGGCATTGCTCCCATTCGCGCCGCCGGCTGAATATTCGCCGCAGTCACGGCCCGGAATATTGTAGGCGACGAAAACGGGTAGGGACCGCGCACCGGTGATGCGCGAGACTGCGTCCGAGACTTCACGGCCGATGTCCAGATTCCAGTCGCCCATCCACTGAGCCACCGGCTCGTTGGCGATTTTGTCGAGCAATGCGGCATCTGACGGACGAGATTTTCTCCACGCATCTGCCTGGCGCTTCGCCTCTGACGCGGGATCGACGTAAAGCCGTGCGCCAGAGAACATGTTGAAGAAAGCCTGGCTCACGGTTTGGGCGTGCACGTGAGAAGTCGGGAGCACCATTAGCCCGAGCACGAGCGGAAGTTGCACGGAGGCCGCGCGACTCGCACGCTGAACTGACACAAATGCCGGATGCGCGCACTCACCAGTGCGCTCTTTGAATAAGAGCATCTAGCCCCACAGATCCATGAAGAGGAGGGCCAGAAGGCCGCCTCTTCCGCCGCGTAAAATTAGCGGACCGACGCAATCTGAACAGCGCCAGCCTATTATTGTGATACCCTTGCCTCGCTCGCGGTTCCGTCACTTGCCTCACAAAGACTGATCACCTGCGGGCCCGGTCTATGCGCGTCATCGACGCAGTCGACGACCGGACCGCGCATCATGAGTCATTCACAGCCCGATATCTCTCGCCAATCACCGTGGCGACTGCTCGGGCGAGCCCTTCTGCTCCGCTGTCCCAACTGCGGGAGAGGAGGGCTTTTTCATGGGTTCTTTGCGATGCCGGAGCGGTGTCCGCACTGCGGAATTCTTCTCGCCCGAGGTGAGCCCGACTATTTCCTCGGTGCGTACACCGTGAACCTCATCGCGGTTGAGGCTCTTCTTGCGTTGGGGTTTCTGATCGTCATGATCGCAACGTGGCCGAATCCGCCGTGGGGAGAGCTGCAGGTTGGCGGAGTCGTGCTTTCAATCCTCGGCGCAGTCTTCTGCTATCCTTTCGCCAAGACCACCTGGCTCGCGGTTGATCTCATCTTCCGGCCGCCGGTTCGCGAAGATTTCATCATTCGCGTGAAATAGTCGACACACGCATCGTCGTCGTTCACGACGAACGAAGATGTGTCACTCTCCCTCATAATCCTCGGACGGAGACGGCCGCTCTGCAACGTTGACGTCGATTGGAATCTTCACGCCATTGTGGGTTTCCACGACATCAAGAAGACCCTGCCACACCTGGGCAAACGCATGGCCGACCTCGGACGGATCCTTGTCCTCCGCGAAGCCGCGGCCACTGGCTATCCAGAACGCAGGATCGCTGGAGACACCCGCCGTAGCCAAAACGGCTTTTACGTCGCCGTAAATCATGTTTGCGTTGAAGCTGTGCGCGTAAAAGGCGGGTTTGAAACGACCGTCCTCGATGACGCGTTTCGTCCAGGACTCGTAATAGTCACGCATGGCTCGCGGCACAGCGTCCATGCGCTCGACGTCGAGGAAAATGGATGTGCCCGGCGCAAACCCCTCGGCGGCCGTTTTTGCGATTGCGTCGTTCGCGTCAGCGAACCCTCGTGCGGCGCTCACGAATTGTGTAGAGCAGCTCGAGTTGCGCGACGCTCGCGGAGTGACGAGCACGCGCACAGGCACACGCCCTCTTGTGTAGGTCACGACTCTCCTGCCGTGACGGGTGTGCACGTGCCGCACGCGCTTGGTGATGTAGCGCGTGACGCGAATTGGCGCGCCCGGTGTGCGTCCCCATGTTTGTTGACCGACGTATATGACGGCCATGCCCCAACCCATCGCCGATAGCGTTGACCGCTTCCCTTCCCACGAAGAATCAGTATGGCAAGGGGCGCTCAGATAGTAGCCAACCCACCTGTAAGGCTTGTCAGTGTTTAGCCAGGCCCGCATTGCATCGTCGCCCGGATAGGAAAACGTGTCGAAGCCAAGGTGCGGCCCATCGGACATGTTTGCCGCGATGGACGCCGTTGCAGACTCGACGGCGTCGCCGATCGATGGCGCCGGGATAGCGGATCCATTCGACACGATCCCAGCTGCAGAGAGCACCGCTAGTATCGATCGCCATTCGATTTTCGGCATTCGCCCTCCAGTTCATGATCGCACGACTCGCGACGCAGCGCCGCATCCGTTCGTCATACCCACGGCAGATGGATCGTTCCTCTGACCTCGCGATCTGTCCGGGAAAGGTGACAATAGGATGTTTACTCAATTAATGCAGTAAGCGAAAGTGTTATATCACATGAGCTTGCGCTCACGGCACCGGATGGTACCCCAAATGCTTTTTCAAGGCCAACCTCTTCACAGGAGTCGCTTATGAACCTGCGACGCTTGGTAGGTCTCTCTGGAGTCCTATCGTATTGGGTGCTCCCTGTTGGCCTCGGAGCTCAGATGGCCGGAGGAGTCGAGATTTACGGCTCCCTCGACAATTCGGCTCCGATAACCCGGACATTGGGCGGCCTCTCCCTCAGCGTGGGAACGCCATATCTCGGAATCCGCGGAAGCGGCGCGCTTGGAATGTCTTCGCCAACGGCGGACCCGGGCGCATTCCAGGGACCTTCGAGCATGGTTTGGGCGACGAACGCGGATCTTGTGCTCGGGCCCGTCAACGCCGGTCTCGGCGAGGGATTCATGCCCTACACGTTTGGTGGCCTCGGCCTGGAAAGCAGCGCCGAGCCCCTGGGATTCACCGATGCGATCCGCACCTGGAGTTATGGGGGTGGGCTGCAGCTCGCACTTGGTCGGCTTCTCTCAGTCAATGGGGAAATACGATCGCGTCACCTCGCCGCTCCGGCGAGTCCCGCCGATTCCGAGTTTGTGCACGGGCTGGAGTATCGGGTGGGAATCGGGTTTCACTTTGGTGGCGCTCGGCGTAGCTCGCTCGCCTATCCACGACGAACTTCGAGCAGTCCTCCGACGGCACCGCGCCAGTCCCGTCCCGTCACAACCCACTGGCCGATAAGCAATACTTCCGCGAGCGGTGCCGCCCGCAGAGTCGTTCCTGACGCGGAGCGCTATATCGGGGTCCCGTACAGGTATGGTGGCACGTCTCCTCGGTCGGGGTTCGATTGCTCCGGGTTCGTGCAATATGTCTACGCCGAGGAGGGCGTAGATCTCCCCCGGACTTCTCGACAAATGGCGGGTGTCGGCATCGGCGTCGAACCGTCCACGCATTCTATGGAAATCGGCGATCTGATGCTTTTTGAGCAGGGCGGCCGCATCAGCCATGTTGCGATCTATGCGGGGAATCACCGATTCATCCACTCGTCATCGAGCGGAAAGGGCGTACGCTTCGACAACCTCGACACCCGGCGCGGAAAATGGTTCGCGGATCATCTGGTTGCCGCTAGACGAGTGACCGGCGATGGGCGCATATTAGTAAATGCGTTCGCAGGCGGCTCTGCGATCGCGTTCGATCGCTTTGACCCGCCTGACAGCGCACCGCCTCCATCCAAATGACTACCAGAAAATTTCCGCGAAACCGCCTTGGCGACGTCGAAAAGCCCCATCCTGTAGTAGCGGATGGGGCAGGCGAGTGTTCGCCCGTGGAACCGCTCACGGTCAGGCTAGGCGATCTCTGGTCGGATTTCCTTCGGACCGCGGATGAAACCATCCTCGACGACATGAAGGGCATCCTTCAGTGGGATTAGCCTGGCCCGGCATTCCAGTGTCGGCGGTGCCGTCCTGATCTGGTAAGCGAGGGATTCCCTTCGTCTGGCAGTGCCGAGTCATCGCCGCCAGCACGGATCCACTGGAGAACTCGAGCCACAGCCTCATCGACAGTGAGTCTATTCCGCACTCGAGCGGGAGTATCACCAAATACCGCCACCCAATGGCGTGAAAAGATCCTGGTCGTTTTGTAGCCAAGCTTGACGGACACGTCGAGGACCGAGTAGCCCGGATCGCTAAGGTATCCAAAAGCGCGCAGAACTTTCGCCGCAACGACGAGTCGCTTCGGCGAGCCAAGTCCCGCGGCGTCGAGATTCCGATATACGCCGACTATAGCCATGCCCGCCGTCGCGAGGTCGAGCGCCTGGTTGTAACGATGCGGCTGCTCGAACATGTTTTCGATTGCGACGAGCAAGGGCCTGGGCAGTTGTCGGAGTGAGCCCCTCAATTCCTCGACGGCGCGGTGGCTTAGGGAATTACCCTGAACCTGCTCGACACGCTCGCGGAACCGCTCCGGAGCGTCGTCGAAGCGGTGGAGAACTACGTCCTCCAAGCCAAGCTTCCCAAGCTGCGCAATCGCCTTGAAAGTCGGCGCGTGGAGCGTGACGTACGCGACGAGCGGCAGAGATGGGTAGCGCTTGATCAGCCGTGCGACTGCGTCGACATCGAGGCTGCCGGAAGCGGATGGATCTAGGATGACGACGCTGACCGGTTTTCGCCTGATGAAGGCCTCTAGTTCTTCCCAGGATGAGGCGACCAAAAGGTCGGGCTCATCCGCAAAAACGTGCTTTACGTGGGTGAGGAGGCGGGGTGGCAGGAAGGCCGCAACGCTCAGCGCGGACGGGCTCATTGACTATGAAACTGGTGGGCAAGTCGAGCGAACGCGAGAGGAGTTTGATAGAAAAGTGCTGTTTTTGATAGAAAACAGACATTTTCTGATAAGAAAATGCCGTTTCGGCATCGGAAGGAACCTATACGTTGAGCGCTATCAGGTCCTCACCGCTTCTAACCCCTTGTCAGGAGATACTCCAATGATCCGCCGCAAACTTCTCATCGTTTCGACCGTCATCGCTTCGATCGCCCTCGCCGCCTGCTCAGACATGACGGCTCCGAAGAGCGATTCGCCGTGCCCGGTAATCAGCGGCTCGCAAACCTGCGTGCAGTAAGATTCCGCGGGGGTTGCCACGGTAGCGAGAGCTAGCCGGCAGCCACCGCAGCTTTGCGCAGTTCAGAAATTGCCCGAGCGACATTTCCGACGTCCTCGGGCACCCACGCTGGGGACGGTGCGAAAACCGGCTGAATGGCTGGCTTCGACCGCGCCGTCTCAAGGGCACCCTGCGCCTTGAATCCTAGTTGGTGAAGCTGGTTCGTTTCGGCAAAGTCAACCGCCTCTTCGAGCGCGTCGACCGCCTCGCGACTGCGGCCGAACCGATAAAAGCCTTCGCCCAGGATCAGCAAGTAGTGCGCACGGAGCCAAGCGCCGAGCGGGGCGCGAGCCATCTCGCGCGCGTAACCGTCGAATGCTTCTCCGTTTCCATCCAGGCTTGCGAGCTCCATCAAATTTAAAGTTGCGGACCACTGCACGAACTTGGTTTGTGAGGTCATCGCCAAAACGAGGTGGGCATCGCGCGCGGCCTGGTGCATTCCCATCTCTGTGAACATGCCGCCAATATCGGCCAGCAAAAACTCTTTCTGGGAGGGACTTGTCAGCAGCCCGAGCGCTTCATGCGCCAATTTTAATCCTTGGGCATGCTCGCCACGACGCGCCGTCAACGCAGCGCGGCTGTGAAGGGCCAAGCCTTGCACGTCTGGCAGCAGCTGATCCTGCGCCTGCATGATTACGTCATCCAGAATCAACTGGGCTTGCGGAAGATTGCCCTTGGCAAAGTACGTGTTCGCGATGCCGATTTGGACCGTCAGCACGCCGGGACGGTCGCCAAGGGTATCAGCGATATAGGCAGCCTGCGAGTAAGCGCGGGCAGAAATGTCCCACTCGCCGTTGCGTCGCGCGGATCCGCCAGCGGCGACGTTCGCCTCTACCGCCAGGCGCGCATTCTTTTCAGGCTTCACCATTTTCGCGACGGTTGTGAACACGTCGGTCGCGAGCCCCCAGCTCGCCTCGTAATCCAGAGCACGACCATACGCAAGAAGCGAAGTGCACACGGCGTCGTGCACGCACCCCTTCGCGGTGAGCTCGTCGACCACGTTGGTGAGAACGCCGCGGATCACGTCGCCCTCGCTCATCTCCTCGATCGCGACTCGGACGCTGTGCAGTTGCGTCCAACCCGGGCGCGCCGAAGGGGATGCAGCCGCCGCGTAGGCGTCAACGAATCGCAGGACCGACAGTCCGGCGAACACTGAACGCCACGAGGGAGTGCCCTCTCTCATCGAACCAAGCGTGTCGAAATAGACTTGATGCTGGATCATTAAGGCCCTGTTTACGCGGAGTTTTGGTGCTATAAAATGCACCTTTTCACCCGTGATGGAAATGCCTGTTTCATATCACCGGAGGGGCACTTTCATATCATGACTCAGTAGTTAACCCCATTAAATCGGGGTTAACGACTCAGCAGTAGTAGGTCCCTCGGAATGCGCTCCGCCGCCGGAATGTGCCATTCTCCGAGGTCCGCCCACCATGCGTCTGGTCGAAGCCACGGAATTTTGATCCGACGGTCTATACCTAAGACTGTTTTCGGCTCGTATAGCCACACCGCCGGGGCATCCTCGTTGATAGTCGTGTAGGCTGCGGTGAAGGCCCCCCGAGCCTTTTC
The DNA here is from genome assembly GCA_050733435.1 of Gemmatimonadaceae bacterium. Classification (GTDB taxonomy): domain Bacteria; phylum Gemmatimonadota; class Gemmatimonadetes; order Gemmatimonadales; family Gemmatimonadaceae; genus UBA4720. Next base: position 28,364 of record JBOHTB010000102.1, read on the forward strand.
AGGACCGGCCTCCAGAGCGCTATCGAGCTGGGCATCGAACTCAGGATTCGAATATGACCCGTAGTTAACCCCTTCTTTACCGATGCCCTTTGTGGACCATGCCTGCCGAGTGCCGTCCGGGCTTGACCCCATGTGCCAGCCGCCAAAGGCGGCGTCGAATTTGTGTGCATCTTCGCGCGCGACCATTGCGTTCGTCTCAAGTGGCTCCAAATCCACTTTGATTCCGGCCCGTCGGAGCTGCGCCTGAATCTGAACCGCCATTTTCATCTTGTTCGCGCTCGAAGTGGGAACGAGGAGCGTGAAGGCGAGCGCGCGTCCATTCTTCTCTCTCACTCCAACTGGAGAAGTCCGCCTCCATCCCAGAGAATCGAGCGATCGACTCGCCTGCACGGAGTCGAATCCCAATTGCGGAATTGCGGGATCCGTCGTTGGAAATGCCCTGACGGTTGGACCCAACGCAACGGATCCAAGGCTATCGAGAACGCTCTTTACCAGGGCGGTTCGATTGAGAGCCATTGCAATCGCACGGCGAAGCGCACGATCCCCGAACAACGGATGCGGCAACGCGTTGTTCGCAGGATCCCTGAGATTGAATTGAACGAAGGAGTAGTCGGTACCCGGAAGCATCACTACGTGCAGGTTCGGATGACGTCGCAGCTCGGGCAAATTCTCCGCGTGAAGTCCGTCGAACAGATCTGCATCGCCGCCGAAGAGTCGTGTGACTGCAGGGGTGAATTCCGGCGTAACGGTCCAAATCACTCGATCGAGCCTGGCCCGCCCGCGGTAATTTGCCGAATCCGCGACGATCTCGACGGAAGATCCCTTGTCCCAACTTCCCAGCCTGAATCGCCCGGTTCCAATCGGCGCAGGCGACCGCTCGCGCAGCTTGCCGACGGCAATGTTCTCGAGCTGATGCGCCGGGAGAATGAGCATCTGCGCCGCGGCATCCAGGAACTGAGTCGGCTCGCGCTCGTGAAACCAGAACACCGCCGTGAGCGAGTCAGGCGCGGTAACGGAGTCGATGTTGGCGAGCTCGGTCAGCGCGTCACCCGCGAGCGATGGATTCTTGTTCAATGCGAACGTGAACGTGACATCCTGCGCACTTACGGCTTTGCCGTCGTGCCATCGCGCGCGAGGATTGATGTGAAACGAGATCGAAAGCGAATCGGACGACCAGCGCCAACCATCGGCGAGCTGACGGATGAAGCCTTGATCGCCATGAGTATTCATCGCGGGCCCCACGTCAGCGAGGTAGTCGTAGATCTGTTCCGCGATCTGCTTCCCCTGTATGGTGCCTATTAGTGGTGGAAAGAGCGTACCGGGATCGCCAGTAGTTGAGATCACCAGGGTGCCACCCGTCTCGGTCGCACCTCTTGATTGTGCGCGATCGGAACACGCCAGAGCACTCACCGCGAATAACAGAGTGACCATCTCAACCAGATTGAGACGCATTTTCACCGTTTCGGCCTACAGGGCATTAAGTCGCACTGGTGATAGAAAATAGACACTCCGATGATATAGAATCGACATTGACGATCTTGCCTGCCGATGAAACCATCCATGATACATGGGAGAAGCGGCTGCGAAGCGAATGGACGCGATGCCCACTTTTCAAGTGGCTCACCTGCGACGCGATGGTCAGGACGTGATAATCGTTCCTGTCGATCGGTCGTTCGGCAAGCGCTCGCCAGCCGAACAGGCGCGCATCCAGGAAGCATTTCAGAGGAGTGCTGCCGCAGCGGAGATGCCCGGCGTAGTGGTCCCCGTATGGGAAGACGCATCGGGCAGGATGGCGTTTCGTGCTCCCCCACCGTGGCATGACTTCCTCAAGAGCATCGACATGGTTTACGTCGCAACCGCTCTCAACCGGACTCTCAGTCTGGAGTGACACCGAAGGTTGAATAGACGGACGCACCCGGTGATACTCCGGTGTGATGAAATTCCGTCCAATAGGCTGCCATTCTTCCCTAAAACTGCTGGCGATCCTCGCAACCGTTTTCACGGGATCGCGCACGGAAGCCCAGCCCTCGATGCGCATGTTGAGCGATACGCTCGCCACCGCGCCCGTTACGCCCACACGCTTCCCACGCGACTCGGCGGTAGTTGCCGATTCCCTGCTCAAACTCTGTCATCCGCAGGTTGTCCGATCGATCGACGCGTATTCGACCTGCATCGGCGACGGAATCGCGGCGCTCTCATCCGCGGGCAATATCGCGCTCGCGATGGGCACACTCGACTACGTCATCCACCACGATCAGTCACTGATTCTTCTCGGTCACCCACTCGCACATGCGCTTGGTTACGCCGTGAGATCTACACCGAAGACCGCAACGAAGCTCTTGTCGGAGTGCGACGATCGCTACCAGTCGGGCTGTTACCACGGAATTCTGCAGCGATACTTCGATGCACGAATGGGGATGCCTCTCGCGCAGCAAGTACTCCTCGCGCCCTGCGACGGATTGCGCGGCACGAGCGAGCAATTCAGGCTGTTCGACTGTCTGCATGGTACCGGGCACGGGCTCATGATGTATCACAGCTACGACGCCAACGCGTCGCTCAAGGACTGCGACCGGCTCACCGCAGATTGGGACCAGCGGAGCTGCTACAGCGGCGTATTCATGGAATACAACATGGGCGCGCGCATGCAATCGTTCGGCGAGGGGAAATTTGGAATGCACCGCCATTCGATGCCATCGGCGTCGGTGGCCTTGTTCAAGCCGAACGACCTTCGCTATCCCTGCGATTCCACTCCGACACGGTATCGGATGGAATGTTACGAGCTGCAGCCCGACCTGATTCTCCCGGCAATGCACCAGGACTACCAGAAGGCGGCGCGTGTGTGTGATGCGGCGGGCGCGCCCGAGCTTGTGCGCGTTTGCTATGTCGGGCTCGGGCGGAACGCGTCGGGCGCGTCAGCTTTCCAATACGCCGGGATCAAGAAGAGGTGCGACCAATCGTCTCCGGCGGGGATGCCGTTCTGCTACGCGGGAGCCGTTCGCCATCTGTCGTACGCACCGAGCGAGCTGCCGCGCGGGATCGCCTTCTGCAAGTCATTGCCGGAGGGAGCTGTGAGGTCACAGTGTTGGGACGGACTGGGGATGCAGGTTGGAGGATTCTTCTCGGACGCAGCGACGCGACATCGTGCCTGCGAGTCAGAGAATCAGGCCGACGTTGCCTCTTGCCTTGTAGGTGCTGGAGTGGCGTCGAGCCCGGAGCAGACAGACAATCACCAGTAGCCAGAGTAATGCGATGCGTCGCCTGAGCGTGCTCGATCAATCTCCCGTCTCCGAGGGCTCTACTGGCGGTGACGCACTCCGAAACAGTATCGACCTGGCGCGACACGCGGAGTCTCTGGGCTATTATCGCTACTGGATCGCCGAGCACCACGCGACGCCAATGCTTGCGAGCCCAAGTCCGGAAGTGTTGATCTCCGCAATCGGAGCAAACACCTCCACTATGCGGATCGGTTCGGGCGGGGTAATGCTCCCGCACTACAGTCCACTCAAGGTCGCGGAGACCTTCAGCATGATCGCCGGGCTTTTTCCGGGACGCGTAGATCTTGGAATCGGACGGGCACCGGGCACTGACCCTTTGGCGATGTTCGCGCTGCAGCGCGACCGACGGCAGGCGGCACCCGACGACTTTCCAGAGCAGCTCGCAGAGTTGCGCGGCTATCTGAACGATACTCTTCCCGCGGATCATCCTTTCGCGCGTGTCGCACACCTTCCGGGAAATCCTGAGAATCCTGAGGTGTGGCTTCTCGGTTCGTCACCGCAGAGCGCTATCTGGGCGGGAGAGCTCGGGCTCCCGTACGTCTTCGCCGACTTCATCAACTCCGAAGGCGCGCACATCGCAGCGCTCTATCGCGAGCGATTCGCTCCATCATCGCGACTTCCCGCACCAAGGCTGATGGTCGCGACGTGGGCGCTTTGTGCCCAGACTCAGGAAGATGCCGAGCGCCTGGCGAGCAGCAGCAGGATGGCGTTCTCGCTATTGCGAACGACCGGAAAATTGATTGCAGTCCCGCCAGTTGATACGGCGCTCAAGTTTCTGGACCAACCGGCGAATGGGCTACCAATAGCGCGCCGGCGCAGGATCACGATCGGAACGAAGGACACCGTCACAGCGGGACTCGAGGCCGTAGCCAACGAATACGGAGCCGAGGAGCTGATGATCGTCACGATCACACACGACCACGAGGCGCGGAGGGCGTCGTACGCATTCATAGCCGAAGCGTTTGGATTGAGCGCGCACGCGAAGCATCAAGGTGCGCGAATTGCTCCCCTCAGTCGAATCGCCGGGGCGTAGCTACCTCAACCAGGCATTCAAATGACAGACGACAAGCGTTGTTCCGTTAAGCTGCTCGTTTTCGGCGCCTCGATGCGAGCCGGGTCCATCAACGACAGATTGGCGGATCTTGCGGCGACCGTCGTCGAAGAAAAAGGTGGGACGGTCGAGAGAGCGACACTGAGCGATTTCGAGTGTCCACCTTATGACCAGGACGTCGAGATGACGGATGGCTTACCCGCAGGAGCGCGGGAGCTGCACGACAGACTGGTCGCAAACGATGGCTTCGTGATCGCGTCGCCCGAGTACAACGCGTCGATGCCGGGCGTTCTCAAGAACACAATAGACTGGACGTCGAGGTTTCGACCGCAGCCGTTCAATGGGAAGCAGGCGCTTCTGATGGCCGCTTCTCCGTCGATGGCTGGCGGCAAGATTGGCCTGTGGGCTCTTCGCGTTCCGCTGGAGCATCTCGGAGCGCGTGTGTACCCGGACATGTTCGCGCTCGCGCAGGCGCACCAGGCGTTCGATCCATCCGGACGCATTGCCGATCCGAAGCTTCAGAAGTGGTTCGAGAGCACGATCGAGTGCTTCATCGATCTGGTTGAAGCGTCCAAACACTATCCGATGCTCAAGAAGCAGTGGGTCGAGTTCCTCGGCGAAAAGCCGGACGACGAAACCACTCGCGTCGAGCTCGGCGAAACCGCCGCGGTGTAGAGGGACATAATGCAAACGCGACGAATCGGATCGCTCGAAGTGTCGGTGGTCGGCGTTGGGTGCAACAACTTTGGGCAGCGCATCGACGAAGCGCGCACAAAAGAAGTGATCGATGCGGCCATAGATGCGGGAGTGAATTTTTTTGATACCGCGGACATGTATGCGAACGGAAAGAGCGAGGAGCTCCTCGGGCGATTTCTCGGGAAGAGACGACGCGATGTGGTGGTCGCTACGAAATTCGGTAATGAGATGCCTGGCCAAGGCAGTGGCGCCCGACCCGAGTATGTAAAGCGCGCACTCGACGCGAGTCTCAAACGTCTCGGCACCGATTACGTCGACTTGTATCAACAGCACGTTCCCGACGCACAGGTACCAATCGCCGAAACCCTGGGCGCACTCGATGAACTCGTAAAGTCCGGTAAGGCACGGGAGATTGGATGCTCCAACTTTTCGGCGGAGCAGCTCCGCGAGGCGCGGCAGGCGAGCGACACACGAAAGGGTTCGGCTCATTTCGTGAGCGTTCAGAACGAGTACAGCCTTCTCCATCGCGAGCCGGAAGATGAAGAGCTGGACGAATGCGCGCATGAAGCCCTCGCGTTTGTGCCTTTCTTCCCGCTGAAAAGTGGGCTGCTGACGGGGAAATACCGGAACGGAGCGCCTATTCCGCCGGACACACGCATCGCGAAATACGAGCGCTACAACAAGCTGCTCACTGAAGAAAACCTCGACAAAGTCGAAGCGCTGGCAAGCTTCGCGGAATCGCGCAATCACACGATGGTAGAGCTGGCGTTCTCGTGGCTTCTCGCGCACCCCGTGGTTGCTTCGGTGATCGCTGGCGCAACATCCGCCGAACAGGTGCGTATGAATGCAGCGGCTCCAGCCTGGACGCTCGGGCCCGCCGACATGGATCAGATCGACTCACTGCTTCGTGTAGCCGTTTAAGAGCTCGGGCTTTGCGGCAGCACAAGTGCGCGGAAGCGGAATGCGGGTTCGCATCTTGCCCCATGGCGGCTCGTACTTCTAACTCAACAGTGGAGTGAATAATGAAGCGTATTCTGCTTTCTATTGCCCTTGCGGCCGCTGTGATTGCGGTACCAAACCGTTCCGCGCAGAGCCAGGGCTACAATCCGTTTCAGATTGGTGCGTCTGGAGGGGTAGCATTTCCAACGGGCGATCTCGGTAACACGACCAACACCGGCTACAATGTCGCGGTGGCGGTGGGCTACAAGTCGCAGCTGATGCCAATCGGCGTGCGGCTGGAAGCCGCCTACAACCAGTTCGGTTTCAACGGTGGCGGCGGCAGCATAAACGTTCCCGCCTTCACTGGGAACCTGGTGTATGAGCTGCCCCTCGGGATGTCGTTTACACCCTACGCCATCGGTGGCGTCGGACTCTATCGTCCGAGCGCGGGATTCAACGGCGGCGGCAGCACCAACGCCGAGAACGACTTCGGTTGGAACATCGGTGGCGGGGTCAAGATTCCACTGAGCTCCAGCTTCGAGACGTTTGTCGAAGCGCGATACAACAGCTTCACCATCAGCGGTGGCGCCGCGAACGGCGGCGGCACTGGCAGTTTCATTCCAGTGACGTTCGGAGTGATGTTCTAGCCAGTCACGCGCACAATAAAAACGGCCAGACTCGATGAGTCTGGCCGTTTTTATTGCTACGTACTGTTTCTGGTTATTGTACCGCGTTGACCATGTCGAAGATCGGCAGGTACATCGCTACCACCATTCCGCCGACCACCACGCCGAGGAACACGATCATGATGGGCTCGAGCAATGAGAGCAGGTTGCTTACGGCCGCGTCGACTTCCTCGTCGTAGAAGTCCGCGATCTTCGACAACATCTCGTCGAGACCACCGGTCTGCTCGCCGACGGCGATCATCGAAATGACCATTGGCGGGAAGACCTTCGACTTTTGTAGAGGCTGCGCGATGGTGTCACCGCCAGCAATCGATGAACGGGACTGCATGATCGCGTCCTGAATAACGCGGTTGCCGGCGGTTTTGGCCGTGATCTCGAGTCCCTCGAGGATACTCACACCCGAGCTAATCAGCGTACCCAGCGTACGGGTAAAGCGCGACACCGCCGATTTGCGGAGCACGTCGCCGAGGACGGGCGCGTGAAGCATCAGGCGGTCGATGACGAGCTTGCCGTTCGA
>JBOHTB010000103.1:0-4264 GCA_050733435.1 Gemmatimonadaceae bacterium
CTGATCTCTCGTACTTCGACCTGATCGTTCCCTGCGGAATCGATGGCGTCGTGATGACTTCCATCGCCCGCGAGCTCGGCGTCGAGAACGTCTCGGCGCAGGACGTCAGAGATCGCGTCTCGGCGAAATTCGCGCAGGCGTTCGACCTGACGGCGGTAATGACTTCCCGTTCCGCGCTGCTCGAGACTGTGGTGTGACGGATACGATGAAGGTGTATCCTCCACGCGAGCGGCTCCAGACGTCAGGGACTCAGCGCGATTTTACCTCGGAGCTCAATCCGGAGCAGGCAGAAGCAGCAACACACGGCGACGGTCCGCTTCTTATCATTGCCGGCGCGGGAACCGGAAAGACGCGCACTCTCGTGTATCGCGTCGCCCACCTCATCGACCGTGGCGTTGCCGCCGAGCGAATTCTGCTGCTCACGTTTACGAGACGGGCGGCGCAGGAAATGTTGTCGCGCGCCGAGCGGTTGGTGGGAAGCAACAGCAAGCGGGTGCACGGCGGGACGTTCCATGCGACCGCGCACCGCCTCCTTCGCCGCTACGGTCCGGCTGCGGGCCTCGCGAAGGATTTCACGATCATGGATCAGGGAGATTCCACCGACCTGATGCAGCTGTCGCGAGCGCAGCTCGGGTACGCTGCCAAGTCAAAGCGCTTCCCGAAGAAGGAGACTCTCCAGTACGTGTACTCCAGGCACATCAATACTGGTCTTCGCGTCGACGACATCGTTCGCGACGAATATCCGCAGTTCACAGACTGGCTCGAGGATTTTGGAAAGATTTACGCCGACTACGTGCGGCGGAAGCAGGAGAGGAATCTCGTCGACTACGACGATTTGCTCCTCTTCTGGGCGCTGATGCTTGAGGTCTCACCCGATCTCTGCCAACGCATTGGCGGGATGTACGATCACGTTCTTGTCGATGAGTACCAGGACACCAACGTGCTCCAGGCTCGCATCCTTCGCGGAATGTGCACGACGCATAGAAATATCACGGTGGTCGGCGACGACGCACAAAGCATTTACTCCTTTCGCGGCGCGAACTTCAGAAACATCCTCGATTTCCCAAAGCAATTTGACGGAGCGAGGACTGTCACCCTCGAGCAGAATTATCGGTCGACGCAGCCGATTCTGAGCGTCACCAACGCGTTGATCTCCCGGGCCGCGGAAAGATTCACCAAGAATCTCTGGACCGAGAGAACCGGGGGCGAGACTCCGTGGCTCGTGGCTGCCCGCGACGAGCAACAGCAAACGAGATTCGTCGTGGATCGCATCCTGGAGCTCCACGAAGAAGGCACACCGTTGCGTGAGATCGCCGTGCTTTTCCGCGCGGGTTATATGTCAGCCGATCTCGAGATCGAGCTCACCAACCGGAAGATTCCGTTTGAGAAGTGGGGCGGGCTCAAGTTTCTCGAAGCCGCGCACGTCAAAGATGTTCTCGCGTTCCTCCGAATCCTCGAGAACCCGCGCGACGAGGTCAGTTGGTACCGCCTTCTTCTTCTTCTCCCTGGGATTGGCGACGCAACTGCGCGTGCGGCGATCGAATCGATGGTCGCGGCAGCATGGGAATCAACGGCTTTCGGCCGGTACAGCCCTCCTCCCAGAGCGCGGGCAGCGCACGCGGCGCTCGTCGAGTTGCTTGAGGGATTGCGCGCCGGACCGATTCTCGACGAGGCGCAGGTTGCGGCCGACATCGCGCGAGTGAGACTTCTCTACGACAACATCCTGAGGGAGCGCTACGATCGTGTCGAGCCGAGGTTGGCGGACCTCGATCAATTGCAAGTGATCGCCGCTGGTTATCCTGATCGCGCCACTTTTTTGTCGGCGCTCGCGCTCGAACCGCCGCAGGCGACACAGGATTTGGCGACTGGAACACGCGAAGAGAACGATTGCCTGATCCTCAGCACGGCACATTCGGCGAAGGGCAAGGAGTGGGATGCCGTGTTCGTAATCTGGGCGGTCGACGGATGGTTTCCGTCGGCTCGCTGCCTGAACAGCGAAGAAGAAACCGAAGAAGAGCGTCGTCTCATGTACGTCGCGCTCACGCGGGCTCGAAACCATCTGAGCGTGAGCTACCCGCTCAACGCCTATTCCTCGCGTCGAGGCGCGGACTATTCGCTGGATCAGTTATGCCGGTTCATTGATCGCAGCGTACGCGACAACATGGAGCGCATTTCGGTCGGGGAGCCCGAGCGCGCGACCGAATCCGTACCAGTCGGCGCGACCCCATTGCTCGATCTCCGCGCACTTCTGAGAGGCCGGTTCGGGGCCTAGCATACCGTATACAACGTATCTGTGGCGCACTCGAGCTCGGGGCAGTATCCTTGCGGTAGATGCACCCACGCCGCGCACGGAGGTTGACATGCGGCAAGCCCGGTTCGCCACGATGCCTGTAGCTGCGTGCTATCTCGCAGCGCTCTCCGCGTGTGTCTCGACCGCACCCCGCTACCTACAGGACGGCTCCCAGTACGGCGATCGCGTAATCACGGCGGACCAGATTGATGCGCAGCCCGCGCCGAACGCGTGGGACTTGCTCCGTCAGCTCGTTCCACGCTACAACTACACGGAGGATCGAGCGGGCCGCGCGGTTTCGATAAGTGCGCATCGCGGGCGCAGCAGCATTGCCGTCGCAGGATCCGAGGCGCCAATTGTAATTGTAGATGGAACGCGCCTCGTGGCCGTCGACGTTCTGCAACAAATGCCGAAGGATGCAATCGACTGGATCGAGCTGCGCAACGGCGCCCGCGGAACAAGCATCGAAGGAACAAACGCCAGCGCCGGTGTCATCTATATTCATACCCGCTCAGGATCGTAGAGAAAGTCAGCTCTGTTTTATCCGCTTCTGGCTCATCGAGCGGTACCAGACTTAGCCAGTTCAGGATTGACTAAGGGATGCAAAGAGGCGCCAGGATATCTCCTGGCGCCTCTTCTACTAATCGAGCTCAGACCTGGCGCTAGGCCTGGTCCTGCTTGCACGCGCCGGGCACGTAATTGGGGTTGTTCTGCTCACGCTGCGGAACGGGCGAGTTGACGTCCGTCCCGTATGTGCCGCCCTTGAAGTACGGACCCACCGGAAACACCGTGTTCGCGCTCCGTCCGTACTGACGGATCAAGCGCCTCATGTCGCCCAATCGATGCGAGGTGAGGTACAGCCAGTACGCCCTCTCCTTGAAAAGCTGATCCACCTGCGCGGCCGGCGTGCCCTGCAGAGTGAGGGGCGGCAGTGAGCCTGCGGCGTATCCACGAAGTGCGAGCAGCGCCGCGTTGCTCCGGAGCCCGTTCAGAATAGCGAGAGCTGCAACCGGATCTGTCTGGAGCGCTGCTTCGGCTTCGATCAGCCGTGCCTCGACTCCATCGGCGATCGTAATCGGTGAGGACCGCACCGGATATTTTTGCTGTAGGTACTGAGATTCTCCACCCGGAATCCCCTTGTCGAAACCAAATCCGCCGTTCGCCGGGTTGAGCTTGTTCGCCACCCGCGGGTCGAAGGTGGCATTCTTCATGTCACCGTCGGTTTGGTAGGGCAAACCGTTTCCGCCCTTCGTGTCTGCCACGCCGAACCGGCCGACGTTGATGGTCAAGGACCACGTACCGTTGTTCTGCGCTCCCGTCGTTTCGGAGTGCTGGTAGTTGTACTGGAACGTTGTCGACACACCCGCGACTGCGGCCGCTGCGTTCGCGTAGTCGCCTTTATCCAGCAAGGCGCGTCCCTTTCCAACCTGCGCGAGCTGCTTGAACGTCGCCGTGAGAGGAGCGCCCTGCACCGCTAGCGCCAGGTTGAACTTGGACACGGCGCTATCGAGCTGCTGGTTGAGATCGAGCGCGGGTCCAAACGTAAACGAGCCGTCCGGATTGACGACACTCAACGGCACCGCGGGACAGTAGTTCTCAGCAAAAAGAACGTAGGTAAGCCCGCCGAGGGACAGCACCTCGGGGAATCCGGTGCTATCGCCGGTGTTTTTCGCGAATTTCGTGAACCCGTCGATCGCTCGTTGGGCCAGGCCTCTCGCGCGATTGATATCCACGAACGTGCCGATCAGGCTCGTATTCGTGATGGTCTGCGCGCGCTGATCGAACTCGATGCGCGTTGGAAACGTTTCGGTGTTTATGAGCTCGTCACCCAGCGATCCCGCCAGCTGGACCTGCTCTTCGTCCGAGCTCGTTCCGTCGTACGCAGTACCGAACGCGCCGACTGCTCCGGCACGCAGCGCGGGAAGCGCTGACGGATTATCCAACGCCTCAGGTCTGGCAACGTCGGGGTCCGTC
>JBOHTB010000104.1:0-8793 GCA_050733435.1 Gemmatimonadaceae bacterium
TTGGGGGCCCTGGCCGAAGAAATCGCGGACCAGGTCAAGCAGGTTAAGGGCGCCGTCGACGTTGGTCTGTCGACAAAGGGTCAGAAGCCAGAGCTCAACGTCGAGCTGAATCGCGGCCTGGCCGGCACGCTCGGCGTAACCGTAGGCCAGATCGCGCAATCACTCCGGCCCGCATTCGCTGGAATCAAGGCGGGCGATTGGGTTGATCCGACTGACGAGACGCGCGACGTAACTGTACGGCTCGCGCCGGAGGCCAGACAACGGGCGGCGGATCTCGAGCAGCTTCCACTCGTAATCACCGGACCAGACGGTCAGCCGCACACGGTTCCACTCGGCCAGATCGCCACAGTGACACAATCGCTCGGGCCGGCGCAGATCAGCCACCTCGACGCAGATCTCGTCGTGACAGTGCAGGCGAACACATCCAATCGTCCGCTCAACGAAGTCATGAAAGACGTCAACGCGAGGATTGCGAAGATCACCTTCCCGCCGGGCGTCACAATGACACAGGGCGGTGAGGTCGACAGCCAGAACCAGGTATTCGGGAGCATTTTCTCGGCGCTCGGCATCGCGGTGATGCTTATGTACCTGATTCTCGTGATGCAGTTCGGCTCGTTCCTCGAGCCACTCGCGATCATGGTGTCACTGCCGCTGTCGTTGATCGGAGTGATGCTGGCGCTCATGATCACCCACACGACGATCAACATCCTGAGTCTGATCGGAGTGATTCTGCTGATGGGTATCGTCGCGAAAAACGCGATCCTGCTCATCGACTTCGCGAAATGGGCACGGGAGAAAGACGGCCTGCCGCGGCGTGAGGCGCTGATTCAGGCGGGCGCGATTCGTTTGCGTCCGATCATAATGACGACGCTTGCTCTGATCGCGGGCATGTTGCCCGTCGCACTCGGCATCGGCGAAGGTGCCGAGTTTCGCGCGCCACTCGGCCGGGCGGTTATCGGCGGTGTGATCACTTCGACACTGCTGACGCTTCTGATAATCCCGACGTTCTACGAGATCCTCGATGAGTGGAGAGAATGGGTGTTCACCAAGCTCGGCGTCTACAAGCGGCGCACGGCTGAACATCCCATTCCCAGGGGAGCAATGCCGGCGACGAGTGGGGAGGCGCTCGAGAAACTGGCGTGACGGTAGATCGAGGGTGAAGAAGCCGGTCATCGTGAGCTGGAGTGGTGGGAAGGACAGCGCGTTGGCTCTCGACGCGCTGTCGCGGGATCCGGAGTTCGATGTCGTGGGATTGCTGACAAGCATCACTGGCGACTATGACAGGATCAGCGTGCACGGTGTGCGACGGTCGATGCTCGAGGCTCAGGTCGATCGACTTGGGCTTCCGCTTTTCGAGATTTCTCTCTCCCCGGCATGCACCAACGAAGCATACGAAGCAGCTTTTCGAGACGCGCTGGAAAAGATCAGAAGGGCGCAGCCCGATGCTCGCTCCATCGCCTTTGGCGATTTGTATCTCGAGGACGTGCGGGCTTACCGCGAGCGAGTGTTAGACGGATCTGGGTTTGAGCCGGTTTTTCCGCTCTGGGGGATGGACACCGCGGATCTGGCGCGACGCTTTGTCGCTGACGGATTCGGTGCGCATCTGGTCTGCGTCGACACGACGCAGCTCGATCCCGCCTTCGCCGGACGTCGCTTCGATGGCGAGCTCTTGTCGGATCTTCCACCGTCGGTCGATCCATGCGGGGAACGTGGGGAATTCCACACCTTCGTCTGGAATGGGCCGCAGTTCAGTAAACCAATCCCGTTCCAGCTTGGCTCGAAGGTTTTGCGCGATGAGCGTTTCATGTATTGCGACATAGAGTAAAGTTGCCTCGAATTGTCTCTTTTCTTCCCGCCGGGACGGAGATGGTGCACGCCCTTGGCGCGGGGAGCGAGCTGGTTGGCAGGTCGCATGAGTGCGACTATCCAACTTCCGTCACCAGGCTCCCCGTGGTGAGTCGGCCTGCGCTCGATCTCGATGAGAATTCGCCAGGCGCAATTGATCGCGCAGTGGCGCAGCAACTGGAAAGCGGTGAGACGCTTTACCGCATCGACGAAGTTCTGCTCAGAGAGCTAAGGCCCGATGTAATCCTGACGCAGAACCTGTGTCGCGTCTGCGCGCCATCAGGTGACGAGCTCACACGCGCCGTCCGCAAATTCGACTCTCGTCCTGAGGTTTTGTTTCTTACTCCGCAGTCGCTCGAGGAAATCGATCGCAACGTGCTGGAGGTCGGTCGAGCGATTGGCAGAGATGATGAAGCGGAAGCGCTGCTGCGGTCGAATCAGGAGCGACTGGCAAAGGTTCGTGCGGCTGTCGCAAATGCGCCGCGCAGACGGGTTGTTTTTCTCGAGTGGACCGATCCGCTCTTTTGTGGTGGTCACTGGGTCCCCGAGATGATTGTCGCCGCGGGGGGCGATGATCCACTCGGTCGCCCCGGCAAGGATTCCGTTCGCATCGATTGGGATCAGGTCGTGAGTGCTGATCCGGAAATGATCATCGTCTCGCCGTGCGGGTATCGGCTCGAGCGGTCAGCCGAGTTGGCGCGCGAGTTAAAGCAGCTACCCGGCGTGGAGCTTTATGCAGTGGATGCGAATGCGTACTTCGCGCGACCGGGACCGCGTGTTATCGAAGGTGTGGAACTGCTCGCGCATCTCTTTCATCCGCAGCTCGTCGAATGGGGGCATGAGCAACGGCCGTGGGAGCGGATTTAATTAGAATTGCGCGAGGACCGACGGCTCGGACCAAGTCCATTGCTCATCGCGGAGTGATTGAGGATCGAGGATTAACTGCGAACAACTGCAAATAAAAACTACCGGCAGGCGGCTTTAGGCCGAACCGGCTTTGGGCTACGGGCTCTTCCGGTGGCGTTCGTAATGCGCGCCGGATTGCCATTGATTTTCACTCGACCGCCAACCCGAAAAGCCCAGCGCCTCATTCCGCATCCCCGCCCTCCCGCTTCAATACTCGGCGAATCCATTGTCGGGATAGCAGTACAGCCACCGCTCTCCGGACTCGGCGGACGCGATCACGGGGTGCTTCGTCGCCCGGGCGTGTTTCGTCGCGTGCTTGTTCGGTGAGTCGTCGCAGCACTGTGTAGTGCCGCACTGCTGGCACGTGCGCAAATGCACCCAAGATGCGCCGATCTTCACGCATTCTTCGCATTCGCGTCGCTTCGGTTGTTTGACGGCTGTTATTGCGCGGAGATGAGCGCAGCTTGCATCGACGGGCATGACGGACCTTCCTCGTTACTGGCGATCTCCTAAGCCTAACGATCCTGTCAAGCTGCGCCGCTGAAGTGCTAGACGATTACGGCTGAAGCACTAGCTGATGACAGCTCAGGCACTAACTCATCGCCGCCGCCAGACCCGCCAGAGCACCACGCATGAACGAGAATGACTGCTTCATTCCCGGAAGAGGATTATCCGGCTCTATCTCGTACTCGAGGTTGACGTAACCCGGGTATCGCATTGCTTCGAGGCGTCGAAAGATCTCGGAAGTTGGAATTTTTCCTTCGCCGACGATGCACTGGCTTTCCGCCACTTTGAGATCTCGCAGGTCCTTCGCGTGCATGTCGAGCAAACGCGGCCCGGCATCCACGACTGCCTTCACAATGTCCGTGCCTGTGCGCACAGTATGCCCCCAGTCGATACACAGGCCCATCCGCGCATCCATGTTCCTCACCGCCCTGAGCGCGTCGTACGGTGAAGGAAAATTCTCGTCTTCCGGGCCGTGATTGTGGATCGCAACCTTGATGTTATAGAGTTTCGCGAACTTCTCGACGCGCGGTAAAACAGCCGGCTTGCAAGTGCCGACTATGAGCGGCATGCCCGCTGCTTTTGCGTAGTCGAAATATTTACGGACTCCGTCGTCGGTGTCAGTCTCGAACGTGATCATCCCGCCGCCAACGATCACGAGCCCGGCGGCCTCTACCTCCTGTCGCGCCGCGGCGAGGTCTGTCGGCGAGGCGTCGTACGGCAGATGCACCGATTTCAGATTTATGTACCGCGTTCCCAGAGCTTTCGTCATCTCGATCGCCTGGGCTCGCGAGAAGTTCCGGAACGAATAGCTGGCGACGCCGAGCCTTACCCTGGCATCATCGGGTGCTTTCGCGAAAAGACCTTGGTTGTCCCGCAGCGCACTGAATCGAGCTCCGACCGCGCCGAGTGCGCCGAGCTTGAGAAAGGTGCGGCGTGGTACGTCGTGGCTATCCATTGTTTTCCTCTTCATCCAATCGGTACGCGTGTTTTGCAAGATTGTACGCGAGCGCTCGCGCCATTTGCCGTGCGTCCGCCACGTCGATGATGTGTCGCGCGACAAGGCCACCGAGATAGTTGGCGTCCTGGCGACGAGCAAGATCATGGCGCGCGGGAATCGAACAGAACGCACGGGTGTCGTCGGCGAAGCCTGCGGTGTTCTCGATGCCGGCCGTCTCCGTTGTCGACTCGCGAAATCGGCGCATTCCCTCTACCGAGTCGTGGAACCACCACGGCGCGCCCAGAAGCATCGATTGATAGTGGCCCGCGAGTGGTGCGAGCTCGCGGCTATACGTTGACTCGTCCAGCGTGAAAACTATCAATCGAAAGCGCGGGTCATTCCCGTAAGCATTGAGTAACGGCTGAAGATTCATTGTGAACTCGGTAGCCTGAGGGATGTCTCCGCCGAGATCGGGACCGAAGTCGTGGTACAGCCGCCGGTCATGATTGCGCACGGCGCCGGCGTGGATTTGCATGACGAGTCCGTCCTCTGTTGAGAGCCGCGCCATTTCCATCAGAAGATTCGCCTCGAAGCGAGACTCGTCATCGGTCGTCGCTTTGCCGTCGCAAGCTTTCGCGAAGAGACGGTCCGCGTCGCTCTCGGACAGACGCTCGATATTCGGGTTGACGACAGCGTGGTCAGTTGCCGTCGCCCCCATCGCCTTGAAGTCAATGCGTCTTCGCGCGAGCGCTTCTACTAACCCCGCGCCGCTCCGGATGGCGTGGCCAATGACGTCCTCGAATCGTTCCAGTTCTCTTGGCCAACCCGGACCAGCGATGCCGAAGATTCGATCGGGGCGAAATGTTGGGATCACTCGCGTAGCGAGCCCCATTTCCCGCAGCGCCTGGTGGTGCTCGAGCTTGTCGGCTGGTGCATCGGTCGTTGCGAGTACTTCGATGTTGAATTTCTGGAGCAACGCCAGCGGCCGGAATTCTGGACTTCGCAATCGCTCGTTGATCGCGTCGTACACTCTTTGAGCGGTACCCGAATCGAGATTCTCCTTTATCCGAAATACCTCGCCCAGCTCGTACTCGAGCCACGCCCGAGTAGGCGTGGCTCGAAAGAGATGCCAGTTGTCGGCGAAGGTCTGCCAGATCTTTCTCGGATCGGTTTCCATCCCGGCCGCACTTCCATGGAGTCGCCGAACACCGAGCGATTCGAGAGGAACACCGCGCGAGTACAGCATGCGGAGGATGTAGTGGTCCGGCGTCACGATCAACGATGCCGGATCCGCGAACGGATCGTTCTTCGCAAGAATCGCCGGATCGACGTGTCCGTGCGGCGATACAATGGGGAGCGTGCAAGTCTCGTTGTAGAGCTCGCGCGCGTGTCGGCGAATTACCGGATCAGGATCGAAGTAGCGATCTTCGTGGAGCGGCGTCACACCACCGGCTTCCACCGCGGATCATACGTGCGCGACCAGCGCGCTGACGCCTCGGCATCCCCAATTATGTGGCCGTTCGACGGATTGGTGACCAGCCTCCGACCGAGTTGCTGGGCGATTGTGCCGAGGTGACAGAGGGTACCCGTTTTGGCTCCGTCTTCAATTGGCGCGGAGAGTTTCGTTCCCGTGCGTACAGCGCTCGTGAAATTGTCCTGATGGATCTTCGTCAGCCAATCGTCGCCGACCGTATTGAGCGCATCTCCTTTGGGCGCGGCCTGCACCTGCTTCACCACTTTGTTGTTGAGATCGTAAACGACGTAGCCATCGCGATCCACGACGACGCTTCCCTTTGTGCCGAGCACCGTCGTGCCGCGTGAACGCCCGTATAGCAGCAGTCCGTTGCAGCTCTGTCCCTGCCAGATGATGCTCCTGTTCCCGTCGAAAACGAACGTCGCTTCCTGGGTGTCAGGAAACTGCCAGTCATCGTCGTAGTGAAAGCGCCCGCCAGTCGACGTCACACTCGTCGGATAATCGACGCCGAGGAACCAGCGGCCAACATCGATCTCGTGAGTGCCGTTGTTGCAGATCTCGCCGGTTCCCCAGTTGGTGAACCAGTGCCAGTTGTAGTGGATGACGTTGTCGCGATACGGAGTGCGCGGCGCGGGTCCCTGCCACATTTCGTAATCGAGATTCGCCGGCACCGGGACCACTTTGCCTCTGCCGATTCCCGTGCGTGTGTTGGCGTACCACGCGCGCGCCAGATACGGCGTACCGATCTGACCATCGCGCACGAGTTGGAGTGCCTCGATGAAGTGCGGGCCTGACCTAGCTTGAGTGCCGAGTTGGACTTTAAGATTGGGATGCTTTCTCGCTGCCTCGACGATCAGCTCATCTTCCCGCGGATCGTGGCCGCTTGGCTTTTCGACGTAGACGTGCTTGCCAGCGTCGAGCGCGAGAATCGTCGCCGGCACGTGCCAGTGATCCGGGGTCGCGATGGCGATGGCGTCAACGCTCTTGTCGTCCAGCATTCGCCGGAAATCACCGACGGTCTTCGGCGCTGGTGATTGAAGCGACGACACATCGTTGCGCGCCTTTGCCAGCACCTTCGAATCGACATCGCAGAGATAAGCGAGCGTGGTATTTTGCCCACGCGCGAACCCGGCAGCGTGCACCATTCCTCGGCCGTTCAATCCCATTACGCCCACTACCATCTTCTCCGCCGGTGAGCCGTTGAGAACCAACAGTGGGCCGCTCGCCGGCGATATCGAGGAGAGCGCGCCGCGTCGAGTCGCGGCGAGAGCGCCGATCCCGGCGACGGATGCCTTCTTCAGAAAATCACGGCGATCGAGAGAGTCATCACTCATTTCAGCTCCACATGTTGCAAGACGCGAATCTTGATATTTCTGAACCACACTTCGTCGACGTGATCCTGCAGCACGATGTGTCCCGCGCGCTTATCGGCGAAATGTGGAATGGTCTTGTACTTGCTCGCGGCGAGAAGCGAGTCCATGACCGGAGTTCCCAGCTCGAACTCGACGACTTTCCGACCGTTGAGCCAATGCTCGCCATGGTTTCCACGAAAAACGATTCTGGATGAATTCCATTCGCCGACCGGGGCCAGAACCTTGTTCGCCGCGGGGGGAATGAGATCGTACAACGCGCCGGCGCGGTGAGAGGGGATTTTGTTGTCTTCGTGAAGACTATCGTCCAGCATCTGATACTCGAAGCCGAGCGCCGCGTGATTGGGCGCATTGGCCATGGAGATTTCTTCGGAGACGTTGTACTTGACGCCGCTGTTGCCCGCTCGACTGATCTTCCAATCCCAGGTGAGCTCGAAGTCGCGGTAGACGTCGCGGGTCATGAGATCGCCGCCCGCGGCAGGTTGTCCGTCGGGGAGTCGTGGAACCTGGCCATCGGCGAGCTTATGAATTGTTCCGCGGTCAATCTTCCAATGCGCGGTCGGAACTGTGTCGTAGCCCAGTCCGCGCCAACCATTGAACGTCTTACCGTCGAAAAGCAGGCGCCAGCCGTCCTCGCGTTCGCAGGGTGTCAAGAACGGCGTCAAGCTGTCGTTTGGAACGCCTTCAAAAAGACAAACTTTCTCGGCGAGCAAAGGCGAAGGACTCTTGACGACGGTCGGCGGAGTACGTGGGGCGCATGCAATCGCAAGAGAAGCGCAAGCCAAAACAGTTTTGCCGTAAGTCGTCATGACTGTCTCTTTGTGAAACGCACCGGCTCGAGGCGCGGTGCGAGCAATTGTATAATCGTCCACGCCGTGACATACGCAAGGCCGCATACGATGAAAATCGGCGTATAGTCGCTCCCGTTCGACTGGAGCACTCGGCCCGTCACCCTCTGGAAAACCACGCCGCCCATCGCGCCCGCGAACGCACCGATTCCAACAACGGAGCCAACGGCGGATTTGGGAAACATATCGCTCGCGAGCGTATACACGTTCGCCGACCACGCCTGATGCGCCGCCGCCGCCACAGCCACAATGAGCACCGCTCCCCACATGCCGGGCGCGTGCGACGCCTGTGTCGTCGGCAAGATCAGGAGCGCCATCGCCAGCATCGTCACTTTGCGCGCGCGATTCACCGACCATCCTCGCTTGATGAGCGCACTCGACATCCAGCCACCTCCGACCGATCCAACGTCGGCAATGAGATAAACCACGATGATCGGCGCCGCGATCTGTGCCAGCGTAACTCCGTACTTTGCGTCCAGGAATTTGGGGAGCCAGTACAGGTAGAACCACCACACCGGGTCAGCCATCAGCTTGCCTACGATGAAGGCCCACGTCTGGCGATGTCGAAAGAAACTGAGCCATGGTGGACTTTCTGTCGCGACCGAGGAGTTGCCGTCCTGCTCGGGATTTCTGTAGAGGGGAATCCAGATGAAGAGCCACAAAAACCCCAACGCCCCCGTTGCAACGAAGGCCCAACGCCATCCCCAGGTGAGCGCAATCCATGGCACGATCAGCGGCGTAAGTATCGCGCCCATGTTTGTGCCCGCGTTGAAAATTCCCGCCGCCAACGCCCGCTCCTTCTGCGGAAACCACTCCGCCACTGCCTTGATGGAACCAGGGAAAATCGCAGACTCGCTCACGCCGAGCATTGCCCGGGCGAAAGAGAACCCGGCGGCGGTGCGGGCA
>JBOHTB010000105.1:0-4662 GCA_050733435.1 Gemmatimonadaceae bacterium
GAATCGGTTACTTCCAGCGCGTTCGACATTGTGTAATCTCCAAGCCACGGATGACCCGCGGAACTTCGTCGGTTAATTTCAGTTGGAGCGAAGGCCCCTCATCAATTCAATTTAATGACCCCATCAACCCCGCGTGGGCCCCGCATCTCTCACATCGGAATTGCTGTCCGGGCTCTCGCGGAATCTGCTCCTTTTTTTCGCGATGTGCTCGGTTTGAAGGAGGTCGCGCTAGAGGATTCCGATGGCGCCGCGATAGTAGGGTTCACGGCGGGAGACTCACTGGTCGAACTGCTTGAGGCTAGTACCGCCGACTCACCGATAGCGCGCTTCGTCGAGAAGCGCGGTCCGGGGATTCACCACATTTGCTTTTCGGTCGACGACCTCGACGAGACGCTGGAGCGGTGCCGCGCCGCGGGTATTCATCTGATTGACGAAATTCCGCGGGTTGGAGCAGAGGGCAAGCGCATCGCTTTTCTGCACCCCCGCTCGACGGGCGGGATCCTCGTCGAGCTTTCCGACTAGTTGCCCTAAGCTCCCGGGTTACCGCAGAAATCCCTAACGGACGCGATGTCCATGTTGTCGACGTACCAGCGCCCGCCAGGCCCTTCGATCGTATAAAAAGTCGATTGCCGAGTGAGGCTTCCTCTTTTCAGCTCCACGCGCACCTCGCGGTGTCCGGATTGTCCTGACTGTTCGCCCAGCACGCGATAGCTGTCGTTGTTGAAGTAGCAGGCAAGAATCACCTCGCGCTTCTCGAGCTCACTTCTGTCCAGAGTCTCACGCGCGGGGCCTTTGTTGGTTCCGAAAACCGTCGACATTGCCTGTAGATCTCGATTTCGAACCGCAACGAGAAACTGGTCGACGGCGAGTTGGGGAGTGGGCGCCCCGGTCAGTTGACCGTTGTTCGGAATTGTCTGGGTTGCGGTCGTGCAGGCTGCGAGAAAGAACAGGACAGCGACTTTTCTGAGCGACACTATAGGTTTCTCCAGGAATGAGAGCTGCGACTTAGGGACGGTGACAATGCGGGCAAAGCAACAACGCCTCTATATCAATATCGATCACGTCGCGACGCTGCGGCAGGCTCGTCGCGGACGTCAACCTGATCCGGTCGAGGCGGCAATCGTATGCGAGAAAGCTGGCGCCGATGGAATCACCGCGCATCTCAGAGAAGACAGGCGGCACATGCAGGACGCGGATATCGAAAACCTCAAGCGTGCGGTCAGGACCTATTTCAATCTCGAGATGGCGTGCGTGGCAGAGATGCTGGAGATTGCGCGCAGGATCAAGCCCGAGCAGGTGACGCTCGTCCCCGAGCGTCGCGAGGAAGTCACCACCGAAGGAGGACTCGACATCACGAGTGACCCGCCGCGGATTCAGAACGCGATAGACGCTCTGTCGGACGCGGGGATACGCGTGAGCCTGTTCATCGATCCGACTCGGGCCGCAATCGAACAGTCGAAGCGGCTCGGTGTTCCGGCGATCGAGCTGCACACCGGGAGCTATTCGCATGAGCCCGACTCCCCCGCGACGCTCGATGCACTTCGCGATTCCGCTCGTCGCGCGGCAGACCTCGGCATCGCCGTCCACGCTGGGCACGGGCTCGATCTTCGGAACGTGGGCGCGGTGGCCGCGATTCCGGAGATCGAGGAGCTCAACATCGGACACTCCATCGTCAGCCGGGCCGTTTTCGTCGGGCTCGAGCGCGCCGTGAAAGAGATGTACGAAGCGATGCGCGCTGCTCGGTCGTCATAGTGGAGCGATTGCTTTGACCACGACTGCCGGAGGGGCGACCTTTCCGGCTGTGATCTGGAGAAAGTCTGAATGACGACGCCCGGCCGGCTGCTCGATTTCTTCACACTCGAGGCGAGTGAGTATCTCACACGCCTGGAGTCGCTCGCGACGCAGCAAGGTCTCCAGCCGTCCGACGCGCTGCAGTTGGCCGCCGCCGCGCGCGGATTGCGTGGCAGCGCGACGATGGCGAAGGCCGTGGGCGTCTCGAGCCTCGCCAATATCGTTGAGCGCGTTGCCGGGAGAGTGGTGCAAGGTGGCATCGCATGGGACGCGGAGCTTCAGCGGGCGATAATTGGCGCGATCGAAGACCTGAAGCTCGTGGTCCGTTCCGTCCGCAACTGGGGGGCCGACCAGGACGCGCGTGTCGCTGAGAGCCTGCGACGGCTTGCGCGCTATGCGCCCGCGCGAGAGGAGCCGAAGGGCGACCTGATCCTGCCCATTTCCCAGCTTTTTTACAACGACGAAGGACAACACATCGTATACGTCGCGCCGAATCCGAAAACGCACTATGAGCAGCAGCTGAGGGAAACCGGAAAGATTGGCGCGGGTACACTCTCCCCCGAGGTGAAACGGATTCCAACGCCCGCCCAGCAGGCAGCTGCGGCGGCCGCGAGAACTCCACCGCGCGGACAGGAGCTGCGCGACGTTCTCAATTCGAGCCTCGCGACAATGCGCTCCCTGGAGACCCGCCACTCTGGCCCGCAGCAACCGGTGGGCGAGCTCGTTCCAATCCAGGATCTTCTTTACAAAGGCCAGCGGGCAATCGAGCGTGCCGCGGAGATTCGTCGGGCGCTGAAAAAAACCGGCAACAATCCGACGCGCGCGCTCGTCGACGAGCTCGTCGATCTCGTAGAGCTCGCGTCGACTGAGTAGAACTTGAAGTCGGGCTGGCGCGCCGCGATTGGAGGCGTGCTGAGTGCGGCGCTCATTTACTGGACGCTGCACGGAATCTCTCCCTCCGACATAGCTAACAGACTCTCACACGCAGACCCGCTGCTCTTTGCGGGGGCCATCTTCTGCGCTACCGCCATTTTCGTCCTCCGTGCGATTCGCTGGCGGACGATCCTCGAACCTGTAGCACCGCGAGTATCCATCGGAGCGCTCTGGCGGGCGATCTGCATCGGCATGATGGTGAACAACGTGGTGCCGGCGCGCGCAGGCGAAATCGCCAGAGCCTATGCCCTCACCAGGGAAGCTCCGGTACCGTTTGCAACGGCGCTTGCATCGCTCGCAGTAGACCGCCTCTTCGACGCGATAGCGCTGTTGCTCCTTGCTGCGACCGCGCTGCTCGACCCCGCTCTTTCCGCCTCGCGAACATTGGCCGGAAGATCTCTCGCGTCGTTCGCCACCGGCGGCGCGGCGATAGTTCTGATTCTGCTCGTCCTGCTTTACGCGCTCGTTTTTTTTCCGTCCCGCCTCCTTCGTCTCTATGAGCTGTTTGCCAGACGAGTCTCACCTTCGGTAGAAGAGCGCGGTCGCCGCGTTCTCGAGACGTTCGTGCAGGGACTGAGCGTCCTGCGAAGGCCCACCAGGTTCGCAGCGGTATTCGGCTGGTCGATCGCACACTGGCTGCTGAACGGTGTCGGATTCTGGCTCTCGTTCAAAGCTGTCGGCATCACCGCTCCCTTCTCCGCCGCGCTTTTTCTTCAGGCCTTCATCGCACTCGGTACAGCTGTCCCCGCGCTGCCGGGGTTCTTTGGAGTCTTTGAATACATGGCAGTCCGGGGCCTCGCGGTTTACGGCGTCGGACAAGAGCAGGCCGCGACGTGGGCCATCGGGTATCACTTGCTCACCTTCGTCCCCATCACCCTCATCGGCGCGTACTATTTCACGCGACTCGGCGTAAAGCTCCGCGAGCTTCAGACCCCAGCGGAAGCAGCAGGATGAGTGGAAGGGCGGCTCGCACTCTCGCGCAGTCGAAGATCAACCTCGCTCTCCGAGTCTTCGGATTGCGACCCGATGGATATCACTCGATTGAGACGGTGTTGCTCCGGCTCGAGCTTGGTGACGACGTCGAAGTGCGCACGACGCTAGGGCAGAAATCAATCCGCTGCTTCGAGATGCGCGACCGCCGTCCCGAGGAGAATCTGGGTTATCGCGCCGCCGAGCTGTTTGCGAAAGAGACCGGATGGCCAAAAGGGTTTGAGATCGAGATCGTAAAGAACGTTCCGATTGGCGGCGGACTGGGTGGCGGCAGCGCCGACGCAGCGGCCGTGCTGAGAATTCTGAACACTCTCTCCAGCAACCCGGTACCGCCCGTTCGTTTGCTGGAGATGGCGGGCCAGCTTGGATCGGACATCCCGTTTCTGGCCAGTGACGCCGTTATGGCGATGTCGTGGGGCCGCGGAGAAAAAATCCTGGAGCTCAAGCGGCTTCCGCCGCGGGAAGTTGAGCTGTTCGTGCCTCCGTTCGGAATCGATACTACGGAAGCCTACGCTCTGCTCGATGAAGTGCGCGGCGAGTACGTGGGTGCCGGACCCGAATTGACGACGGAGATGTTCCGGGACTGGGAGTCAGCGGCTCGACACTCCGCGAACGATTTCGAGGCGGTGATTAGACCCCGGCGACCAGAGATCGATGCGCTTCTAGCGAATGCGGACCGCCATGGTTCGTTTTACAGAATGACAGGCTCGGGCTCGACGGTTTTCAGAATATCCGGTCTCGAAGCGGGACTCGCGAATGCCGAAGACGATCGCCATCCCCTGACGATTCCGAACGGAACGCAACGAATCTTCACACGCACCGCGTGGAGCGTTGTCCCAGTGGAGCTTCTGGACTAGCTTTCCGTTCCCGCTGCCCCTTCGTCCAATGGCAGGACATCGGTCTTTGGATCCGGTAATGGTGGTTCGAATCCACCAGGGGCAATTGATC
>JBOHTB010000106.1:0-4904 GCA_050733435.1 Gemmatimonadaceae bacterium
CAACCACATGACGAAAGCTGAAATGCATGCTGTCCGGCGGCGCCGCAATGATTGAAGTAGCAACGAAGCGCACACCAGCGTTCTGGCTCACGGCGGTGTTGCCTCTCCTCGCCGGGGTCACATCCGCAAGAGCTCTCGCCCAGACGCGTACCGTCGCGCCGGTTCTTGCTTTTCCCGAGGTCGGGCTAGACGATCCCGCCGCTTATCAGGGCTATCAGACGCGCTTTTTCCGCGACACCAAAGGCAACGTCGTCCAGATCTATCTCGATGCGCGCAGCGGCAGAGTCGTCAATCTTCTCGCCGACGCCGTCGACGAGAGCATCGGCTTCACCGTCCGCGATGACTCGGGCACCGAGACAAAAGCGGGAAAGCCGATCCATCTCGAATGGGGTTCTACCGGAGCGGTCGTTTCGCAGTCCGGCACCAGGCGGACCATCGAATACCAGCTCGTCGCAAATGCGCATCGCATCGTCATTGGGTGGATTCTCCTCGGATCGATGCGGGTCGAGCGCGATCTTGGCTACTCAGGGCGAGAGCCTGACCCATATGACTGGCCGACATTCAGAGTTCGCGACGAAGAAGAGCTCATCTCGAACATCGATCGGCTCCAACCGGCCGAGCGGGAGCGAGAGCTCGGGATGCTCAACGCGGAATTCTCTACGGAGCTACGTACGCGTCTCGTCCCGGACATCATAACGACCGGAGTTCGCGACCAGCGCGGCGTCTCGATAACGCAGCCTTCACTGGATGGCAAAACAAATCTTGAGCTCGATTTTGCTGCGGACCCGAAAGACGCGTCCATCCTCGTGACTGTCCCGACGATCTCGCTCACTGCCGTTGGCAATCGACCGATACGTTTTACCGTTCGCGTCACGACAGATGCGCGGGCCCTCACTCCGCTCTCGCGCGAGCAGATCTTCAACGCGCCTTTCCTGCGGTTTCTAGCCGACGCGCGCGCCGCCTCCGATCGGGCGGGGCGTGGCGCTCAGACACCCGCAACGACCGCGTCCATATCGCGCGACCGGCAGCTGGAGCGGGATGTCCGCGGAACGGAGCTGCTCAGCTCGCGCGAGAAGCTCATGGCCGGCCTCCCGAATTACGCGACGTACTTCGGTCGTGACATGATGATGACTTCGCTCATGATGCAGCCTGTGTGGACTGATACCATGGCGGAGTTCGTCATCGCGAGCGCCCTCCGCAAACTCGGTCCCGCCGGCGATGTCAGCCACGAAGAGGCGCTGGGCGGCCAGGCCATCCGCGAAAATTCGGCCGAGTACAACGAGCACATCGCGAACTATTTCAGGTTGCTCGATGGCGGCAGCAGGAGAGCAGCCGACACCGCTCTTGAAAACGCGCGCGTGGTGCTCGCCGATTTGCGGAAAGTCCGGGAGAACTACCACATGCGGGACGACGAGTTTCAGCTCCCGGTGGTCGTCGCGCGCTATCTCACGAATCCGGCGCTTTCATACGCGCGAAAGCGGGCATTCCTGATGGACACCTCTGACGGCGGAGAGACGCGACTCGCCAGGATGCTGAGGGAGCTGAGCCTCGTCGCAACCCTGGCCGCTCCTTACGCCAGAGATCCAGTCGTGCAGAATTTGATCGGGTCGCCGCGACTCGACTCGACGCACTGGCGATCGATCAGTTGGCGCGACAGCAATGCCGGCTACGGGAACGGTCGATTTGCGATGGACATCAACGCGATCTGGGTACCAGCCGCGCTCGAAGCGATTGGCGAAATCACGACGTCGCTTCAGGCACTTGGATTCTCGACTGTGACGCTCGCCGGGATGACATCCGGTCCGAGCTCGAGACCGCTAAGCGAGCTGATGCGCGACTCGGCGTTTGCGCAGCGCGCTCTCGCGAACTGGCGCGGCGCGTCGGAGCATTTCGTCGTCGATCTGACTCCCGCGCAGATCGCTACTCACGTTCACGAGAAGCTGCAGTGGCTGCCGGCAAACGAGCGCGCCTACTGGCAGGGAATCCTCTCTTCGAGTAACGCCTCCGATCAGCCGCTCGAATTTCTTGCTCTATCGCTCGATTCTGCTGGGAAACCGATTCCCGTGGTGAACACCGACCCGGCGACGCGATTGCTGTTGCGCGACGCGCGGGATGTCACGCCGCCGGCGATCGCTGCGGTCGAGCGCGACGTGCGCGCCATCCTTCGGCCGTATCCGATTGGTCTCTTCATATTAGGACTCGGACCGGTCGTCGCGAACGATGCGTATGCGCCGCCGAGCGTGTGGAACGTGTTTCGGAGCGACACATATCACTCGCCGCGAGTCGTGTGGGGCAGGGAAGTGAACCTGATCCTGCTGGGTCTCGCGAATCAGATTCAGGGCGCCACCGACGCGTCCGGAAGATCAGCAGATTCCTCGCTGTCGACTTATGTGGCCGAGATGCGCGACGCGCTGCTTCGAGTAAACGCCGCGGTGGAAGCATCGGGCCTCAAGCACAACGAGCTCTGGAGCTACGAGATCGTCGACGGCGCTCTCAGGCCGATTCGTTACGGTGCGAGCACAGACGTGCAGCTTTGGAACGTGACGGATCTTGCGGTTCAGTTCGTTTTGACTGCTATGGGCGTACAGACCGCGGCGCAGCGTTAGCATCCACAAAACCGCGCTTCGACTGCCACTCTGAGGAAGGTGGATTCGGATAAGGCGGATTATACCGATCAAATGGCATCGCTCCGTTTGGCGTGAGAGCGCATCTCGCCCAGGCCGGGATTTGGTGGGGAACTGCAACGGAACACTACCCGCTGCCCGCTGATCGCTACCCGCGACGCGCTACTCGCTTAAAACCCCCGCGGTCATAGGTTCTCAGCATAGGACGCGGACTCTTGAGCGAGTAGCGGTCAGCCGGCCGCGATTCGCCGGCAGCGTGTAGTGTTCCGTTGACCTTGCAGTTTCGCTGGCTCCGAAGAACCTCCCGTCAGACCACCCAGTCGAAGCGCAAGAGAACGCCAGTATGAAAGCCAAAGGCTACGGCTGCAAAGCTTGCCGCTCCCTGCTTCAGTTTTGTGGATGCCAGCAACGCTAGATAGTCTCTAACTCGCGCCCGAAACGATCTCTAAGTCGCCCCCGACCAATCTCTAAGCCGCGGGCCAGCTAGGGCTCCTTCTCCAACCCGAGCCTGTGCTCCCTGATCTCGGTCTCCTCGCCCGCGGCCGAGTGAAGCGGCCGCCGATGCGCCCGCGAGCCGAAGTAAAGCATGAGGCCTCCGAACACCACCATCACAAGGCCCCACCAGAGATTGATCACTATGCTCTGCGATCTTCCGTACAGCGCGACGTCCGATCGTGTTGCCGCGCCGTAAATAGTCAGGATCGCGCCCAGCAACAGAAAGAGCGCCCCGATCGGCAGGCGAATGTCGAATCTTGCGTCGGTGCTCATGCGGCCTCCTCCCTAGAAGAATATCAGATTGAGCGCCAACGTCACCGTCAACACGATGACGGCAAGCACCGCCGGCTTCTGGTACCAGGCCTGTACAACCTCTGCCGGTTTGGGTGTCAGACTGTAGACGAGCCCGACCAGCTCGCGCTCTTCGCGCGGCCTCGTTGCGAGGCTGATCACGATCGTCACGACGAAGCATGTTACCCACGCCGCAATTGCCGTCCAGAAGGTCTGACCGAGCTCGCTGCGATAGACGATGTGTGTGCCGAAGTAGCCACCCTTCACGCCGGGTACGGAGCCCGCAGCCAGCGAGATCCCATGATGTATCGCCGCCGCGAGCGTGCCCGAGATGAGGCCGATAAACGCGCCGTGGCCCGTAGTTCGTTTCCAGAACATGCCGAGGGCGAAAGTCGCGAACAGCGGCGCGTTCACGAACGCAAAAACGAGCTGGAGAAGATCCATGATGTTGTTGAACGACGCCGCCACGTATGCAGCAGCAATCGAGAACGCGATTCCGAATACCGTCGCGGCGCGGCCCATCCACAGGTAGTGCTCGTCGCTCGCGCCCTTCCTGATGTGACTCTGATAGATGTCGTAGGTCCAAACCGTGTTGAACGCGGTGACGTTGCCCGCCATGCCTGACATGAACGACGCGAGAAGAGCGGTCAGGCCGAGTCCGAGCATTCCAGAGGGAAAGAAGCGTATCAGCATCATCGGCACCGAAAGATCGTAGTCGAGCACCACGTGCCCGGCTCGATCGATCAGCGGTCCGCCAGTGAGCGCGTCTATCTTCGGCGGAATAATCCCCTGACCAAGCGTGGACACGGCGTGGGTGCCGACGCCCGGCGCGTGCCAGTCAACTCCGAGCGCGATCATACCCGGAAGGATGACGAGGAACGGGAACAGAACCTTGGGCAGCGCCGCGATCAAGGGTGTGCGTCGCGCTGCCGCCATCGAGTCCGATGCCATCGCGCGCTGCACCACGAGGAAGTCCGTGCACCAGTACCCGAACGACAGCACGAAGCCGAGTCCCATCACGAGCCCGAACCACTCCACGCCAATCGGATTCTGCGACGCATCTCCCATGAACCGCCAGGCGTGCGTCATCGCGCCGGGCTGAAATCCTCGCTGCACCGACACTTCAGCCAGCTTCGCCTGCAACCCACTCCATCCGCCCGCGGCTCTCAAGCCGACGAACACGAGCGGCGCGAAACCAAACACGATTAGAAAGAACTGGATTACCTCGTTGTAAATCGCGCTTGTCAGTCCGCCCAGGAAGATGTAGGCGAGCACTATGAACGCGGCGACGAGCATGCTCACGTCGAAGCTCCATCCCAGCAGCAGGTTGAAGAGCTTGCCCATCGCGTACATCGAGATACCGGACGACATGATCGTCATCACCGCGAACGACACTGCGTTCAGCGTGCGGGTTTTCTCGTCGTAGCGCAGCTTCAGGTATTCGGGGACGGATCGCGCGCGCGATCCATAATAGAACGGCATCATGAACAGCCC
>JBOHTB010000107.1:0-3252 GCA_050733435.1 Gemmatimonadaceae bacterium
CGTCTGGCGATGTCGAAAGAAACTGAGCCATGGTGGACTTTCTGTCGCGACCGAGGAGTTGCCGTCCTGCTCGGGATTTCTGTAGAGGGGAATCCAGATGAAGAGCCACAAAAATCCCAACGCCCCCGTAGCAACGAAGGCCCAGCGCCATCCCCACTTGAGCGCAATCCACGGCACGATGAGCGGTGTGAGTATCGCGCCCATATTGGTGCCAGCATTGAAAATTCCCGCCGCCAGCGCTCGCTCCTTCTGCGGAAACCACTCCGCCACTGCCTTGATGGAACCAGGGAAAATCGCCGACTCGCTCACGCCGAGCATTGCCCGTGCGAAAGAGAACCCGGCGGCGGTGCGGGCAAACGCGTTCCCTACAGCCGCAACGCTCCACGCAACGACAGACGCCGCGAGTCCTCTGCGCACTCCAATCCAATCGATGACTCGACCCGCAACCAGAAACCCGAACGCGTAGGCGAAACTGAACCACGAGACGATGTCGCCATAGTCCGTCTCGCTCCAGTGCAGCTCCCGCTGCAGGGTAGGCGCGAGTATCCCCAGCACCTGTCGGTCGACGTAATTGATCGTCGTCGCGACAAAGAGGAGCGCGCAGATCGTCCATCTATAGGAGGAGACGCGCTGTTCACCGGCCGCGTCGATCACCGCCGATTCCTTCCCAGAGTCCGTGCAGATACATGGCGCCCAACGCGCGATCGAAGAGACCGTAACCCGGCTGGCCCTTCTCTCCCCAGATCATTCGGCCGTGATCGGAGCGCACCGGGCCGTCGAACCTTGCATCGCGCAAGGCCGTCAGGATTGCGCGCACGTCGACGTCACCATTGTCAGTCGGATGCGCGGTCTCTCGGAACGAATGCAATCCCGTCCGCTTGATGTTGCGGCAGTGAACGAAGTGGATTCGTCCCTTCGACGCCAGACAATCGGCGATGGCGGCCAGATCATTTGCAGGATCGGCAGCGAGAGATCCGGCACAAAACGTGATGCCGTTTGCCGGATCGTCGACGAGATTCGTTACACGCTCGAGTGCGGCACCGCTCGTTATGATGCGTGGGAGTCCGAAAATTGACCACGGTGGATCGTCCGGATGAAGAGCCATCCTGACGCCCGACTGTGCCGCAACTGGCACCACGCGCTCCAGAAAATACGAGAGGTTGCTCCAGAGCCCTTCCTCGTTCACGGATCGATACGCGTCGAGAAGATTACCCAGCTCTGCCCGCGTATATGCCTTCGCCCAACCGGGTAAGTCCTCTGCACCACGACTGAGATCGATCGTGGCGAGTGCGGACTCGTCGAAAGCGAGAGCCGTCGATCCGTCCTCCAGTCGCAGCGCCAGGTCCGTGCGCATCCAGTCGAAGACTGGCATGAAGTTGTAGCACAACACCGGAACACCGGCGCGCCCAAGATTTCGAACGCTTTCGCCGTAGTTGTCGATGAGTCTGTCGCGCGTCGGCCGGCCGAGTTTGATGTCTTCGTGGACGGGAATGCTCTCGATCACTTCGAGCGACATCCCGTTTCGCTCGATCTCTTCGCGCAGCGCTTCGATGCGATGGAGTGGCCACACCTCTCCAACTGGGAGGTCGAAGAGCGACCCAACGATTCCTCGAACTGCGGAAATCTGTCTGATATGCGCGAGTGGAACCGGGTCGCGCGGCCCGAACCATCGGAAGGTTATCATCGCGCGCGCGCCTTTCGGGCCTCGGCGAGGAATTGTCCGGCGAGTGATTCGATCGCTTTGTAGTCCCGTTTCTGGAGAGCGTCCTTTGAAATCAGCTCGCTGCCAACTCCCACAGCCGCCGCACCCGCGGAGAACATCTCGCGCAGATTCTCCAGCGTTACCCCGCCGGTGGGGACGAGGGGAATGTCCGGGAACGGTGCGCGTAGTGCGCGGAGATAGGCCGCGCCACCGACATTCGCGATCGGAAATACCTTCACCATATCGCCGCCGAATCGAAACGCGTCGAACACCTCGGTCGGAGTGAACGCTCCCGGAATCACCACGACCTCGGCGCGGCGCGACGCTTCGATTACGTCAGGGACGACACACGGCGAAACGATGAACTCCGCTCCCGCGTCAACGGCGCGTCTCGCGGTATTGGCGTCGGTCACGGTTCCGGCACCAATCAGGAGTGTGCCGCCAAAGCGCTTCGATAGAGATGCGATCGCTTCTATGGCGCCCGGAACTGTCATCGTGATTTCGGCGATATTGAGTCCCGCGGCGACGAGAGCTTCTACGACGCTCTGTGCGGCGTCCGCACTCTTCGCTCTGATAACGGGAATGATTCCGACCTCGCGGAGCGTGGCGACTACCGAGGTCCTTGTATGCGCGGCGGCCGTCATCGCGAGACGCGCAGGTTGGGATTGAGAAGCAATTGGTCGACTTCATCGCGTGTCACGAGGCAGAAGTCACCCGGAATGCTGTGCTTGAGCGCCGATGTCGCGGTCGCGAAACGCACCGTGTGATCCCAGTCTCGATTCTCGAGACGGCTCACAATGAGTCCCGCGCTGAACGCGTCGCCTGCTCCGATGCGATCGACGATCTCGACTTCGTACCGCGGCGCACGGTGGATCTCGCCGTCAACCGAAACTATCGCGCTCCAGCCGTTGAGAAGCACGAGGGGATTTTCGCGAAGGGTTATGGCCACGGCGTCGAAATCGAATCGCTTTGCCAGGCTGCGCGCCACTTCGTCGTACGGCTCCGCGTCGAGGTGCTCGTAGCTGTCCTTCGCCGCGCCGATGCCGAAGACGACGCGTGTGTCTTCCTCGGTGGTGATGAGGATGTCCACGTTCCCCATCAGCGGCTCCTGAACTTTGCGCGCCTTTTCCCCACTCCAGAGCTTGCTGCGATAGTTGAGGTCGTAACTGACAGTCAGGCCCGCTTTCTTCGCCGCCGTCAAAGCCTCAGCGGTGACCTTCGCCGCGGATTCGCTAAGGGCCGGTGTGATGCCGCTGACGTGAAACCAGCGCGCTCCGTCGAAGACGGCAGCCCAGTCGACGCTGCCCGGCGCTATCCGACTGATCGCGGACCCGGCACGATCGTAGAGCACACTGCTCGCGCGCGGAGCCGCGCCCAGCTCGACGAAGTAAAGGCCGGTACGATGATCCCTGATCCAATCGACACGTGTGTCCACGCCCTGCTCGCGCGCACGACTCGCGATCATGCGACCAAGCGCGTTTTCGGGCAGACACGACACCCAACGCGCTGCGACACCAAGGCGCGACGCAGCGACCGCGACGTTTAGCTCA
>JBOHTB010000108.1:0-29014 GCA_050733435.1 Gemmatimonadaceae bacterium
CACGAAGCTTGCGGAGGCTGTCCTCGAGCGCGTCCGTCGCCGCTTTGAGCTTGAGCAGACTACGCACGCGCGCGCCGAGGACGAGACGATTGTGGGGCTTCGTGAGAAAGTCGTCGCCACCGGCTTCGATTCCCCGGACGCGATCACCCGTGTCGTTAAGCGCTGTCACGAAGATCACAGGAATTCGCGAAGTGCGGGGATCGCGCTTTATCCGCCGACAGACCTCGAACCCGGTCGAGCGATCGTCGACACCCAGGTCGCCCGCAGGCATCGACACATCGAGGATGCAAAGGTCCGGATGATTCTCGAACGCAGACGCAATCGCCGACGGACCATCGACCGCGGTGATAGTGTCGTAGCCCAGGCTGTTAAGCTGATCGAGCAGCAGCTCGACGTTGGCGGGAATGTCGTCAGCTACGAGGATTACCTCGGGCTTCGCATTCGCGCTCTCAGCCATCAGGGGGTGACCCTAAGCCCGAAGCTGAAGATGTAACCGGTTTCCTTCACCGGCCCGGCACTGGAGCGAGAGGCGCGCTGGAACGCGAAATCGATACTGGCGCGATCGCGCGCAAGCGGCGCTCCCAGGCCACCCATGAAAGAAGTCTCAGATACTTTCTGGCCATTGAATCCGAATGGCAGCGTACGCTTTCGAGCGCCGGCGCGCACGATGATGATTCGCTGGAGCAGTCGTGGGCCGGTCACCTCCGCGCCGAGGCTCGTGTCCCACCCGTCGAACGCCTGGATTCCCGTAGACGACAGTGGAGTGAGCGAGCTCCACGAATCGTGTGCTGCCCGGGCGGAAATCGTCGCTCCGGTTATGCCGTCATAGGTAATCGACGCGGAGTAGTGATCCGGAATTTTTCCCTTGCCGATCGCCGTGTCGCCCTTTTCAGCACGGAGGTCCCCGCCCTTTCTTCCCGACAGCGCGAAACCAATTGTGCGCGAAGGATGAAATTCGAGTCCAGCTGACGCCGCGAAACCTGCGTAGCTGATTTCGTCGGTTTCAACTGTGCTCAGAAACTTGGTGCTGTCGGGAAAAATCTCCGAGATGCTGACGCGATTGCTTCCCGCGAACACGTGTGCGCCCACTCCGAAGCGAAACATGGGACCGCTCGCCCACGCCAGAGCCAGGCGAACGTCGTTGATCGCGCCCAGCACCTTATTCTGTTCCGTCACGTCAACGGTGTCGGTTATCGCTCCGACGTTCTGCTGTCTCACCAGACTCGTTTCGTACGAGCGATCGAGAAAGCTCGAGGAGCTGAGGGCAAGAACCCAGTTCTGACCAACCGGGAGCACACCAGACACCAGCGGAAAACGCGAAGTCATCGTTTTCGCGGTGCCCGAGCCCGCAGTTACGCGTCGGAATTCCGGCGAGTACTGAAAAAAGAGAGCCGGCGATCCAACGCCGGCAACGGACGATGGAGAGACCAGACTGAGCGCGTCGAAATCCGCCAGCGAGCCCCCGGCCCCTTCAGCGCGCGCGCTGATCTGACCGTACGGATATCCGAGTCCTTCGGTGCTGAGGGCGCCTTGCGCTCCCGCGACGGAGGTAACGCAGATCGCTGCGAGCAGAACGAGAGTTGATGCGCGCATCACGGAAGCCCCAGTGGGACGCGGTTGATATAGCTGATTCTAAGTTGTGGTCGCAAAGCGGCAACCGCCTCGCTCGAGGAGAACGCAATCTCCAGCGGTGAGATTCCTTCCGTCAGCGACCTGAGAACGATTGCGCGCGCAGTGGTGTCCGGAGACTGTGTCTTCCAGACGGCGAAAGCGCGAGCGAGCTCCACCTGGGTGAGGCCAGATCCGCCCGGCTGAACAAAGACGGTGTCGAGCGCGATGTCAGTAGCGATCTCAGCTGCCTTCGCGGGGTCTTTCACGGCGTTGCCAGCCAACACGAGTCCAGGCAAAATTCGAACAGTGTCCGTCGGATCGAGCAGGGTGTTTGGAATCTGATTGAGCAAAAGCGTGGCGCGAACGACGGTAGACGAATCGATTATGGACGCGGGGATGTTGAATCGTACATACACGCGTCGCGGGGGAAGTCCGCCCACCACGAGATCCGTGGCTGGTGCGGGCGGAGGCGCCTTCGCAATCAGCGTGTAGTCGCCAAGATGAGCAGCGGCGAGGTTCGCACCAGCCGGCGTGCTGGACAACGGGTTTACGATTTGACGCGCGGTCGCAGTGTCGGGAGTGGCGCGAAAAGTCAGAAGCGGGGGAAATCCGGCCTCGGTCGAGAAGAAACGCATCTGGAAGGATTCCGGTGACGTCGCGCGCAGACCAACTCGCAAGCGCGACGAGCTCTGAATTTTTGACAGCACCGCGGCATCGGAGATCAGGTACTTGATCGTGTCGGTAAGATCGGAGCGGGCAAACGTCTGCGAGGATATGAAACGGTCTGGTCGGAAGAGTGCGAGAACCGCCGCCGCGGACGTATCGTTCGCGGTCGTGTCGACGTCGTAGGCCTCGATCGTTACCGGGCCGGCACCTTTTATCGATGAAGTGTCGACCATGAACTGGATGTACGCGCTATCGACGGTCGCGATCGGCTGCGCTGTGTCGCCGGAAGGTGTGAAGTTCTTGGGCAGCGAGTCGTACCTGATTATCACCCGCGTATCGAGAGTGTCACCGCGCGAGGCGAGAAAGAGCCCCTTCTCATTACCGAGTCCGGACAGCGCCGTGACAGTGGTATCGAGAATGACCGCATCGATGGTGATGTTCTGCACGTCGCCGCCAACCTGCGGACAGAGCACGGCGCAGGCACCGGAGCTATCCAGATTCTCCGAGCACGAAACGAAAGCAGCGAGCAGCGCCGCTGTACCAATGGCGCGAAAAAACAAAGACCTAGGGGTCACTACATCCTTCCACGTGATTGGGTCAGCACGAAGGCGTGCGGGAGCAGCTCGTCGAGAGTCCACGAGGCTTCCTTTCCATCGCGGGTGTAGCTGGAAATCCTGATGCGTGGCGCGAACTCGTTCAGAACCTGTCTGCAGGCTCCACACGGAGGCGTCGGCTCACTGTCGTCCGTCGCGATTGCAATCTCTTCGAAGTCCGTGAGTCCTTGTGAGACAGCAGAGGCCACCGCAAGGGTTTCCGCGCAGATCGCGAGCCCGTAAACGGAATTCTCCATGTTGCAGCCGGTGACGAGGTTCCCGCTGGTCGTACGCAACGCCGCGCCGACCCGGAAGTTGGAGTACGGAGCGTAGGCGTTATCCAGCGCACGCATCGCAGCCTCCCTGAGGGAAGCTCCGGATTCCGACCTGGTGCTCATCAGACTATCAGCTCGGCCAGAAACGATGTGCCACGACCCGTGAATGAAAGGCCGAACCATTCTGCAACCGTCGCGCCCAGATCGGAGAACGTGGATCGCTCGCCAAGGTCTCGCGGTACGACGCGCAAGCCGGTCGCGAGAATAGGCACGAACTCGCGCGCATGATCGGTGGATGGTGTGGTTGGGTCGTTGCCGTGATCGGCAGTGATGAAAAGCAGATCGTCCTCTTTGAGCCGCGATGTGATGGATCGCAGAGCCGCGTCGAACTCGCGCAGCGCATCATAGAACCCCGCAACATCGTTGCGGTGCCCGTACAATTGGTCGAAATCTACTAGGTTGGCAAAGAGGAACCCACTCTCGTTGCTCGAAAGCCAGGCCTTGATGTCGCGAATTCCATCGGCGTTCGATGCCGTGTGCTTCGATCGAATGGACCGGCCAGCGAAAAGATCGTCTACCTTGCCTACGCCATCGCACGAAACTCCTGCCTCTGAGAGCGCGTCGAGAAGTGTCTCAGACGGTGGGGTGAGAGAGTAATCTCTGCGATTCGCCGTCCTTGTGCGAACACCGTTCTCGGTGATGAAGGGACGCGCAATCACTCGCGACACGTCGTGCGGAGGCGCAAGCATTTCGCGCGCGATCTCGCAACCTTTGTACAACTCGGTGAGAGGAATCACGCCTTCGTCGGCGGCAATCTGGAAGACCGAATCAGCCGAAGTGTAGACGATCCAGCTTCCGCTCGACTTCTGCTCGTCGGCGTATCGCTCGATCACTGCGGTGCCGCTGCCAACGACATTTCCAATCACCCCACGTCCCGTCGCTCGCGCAAACGCCTCAATCATGTCCCTTGGAAATCCTTGCGGGTACGTAGGAAATGGACGGTCGAGATGTACTCCGGCGATTTCCCAATGACCGGTTGTGCTGTCCTTGCCCGCCGACGCCGG
Source organism: Gemmatimonadaceae bacterium (assembly GCA_050733435.1). GTDB lineage: Bacteria > Gemmatimonadota > Gemmatimonadetes > Gemmatimonadales > Gemmatimonadaceae > UBA4720. Next base: position 4,210 of record JBOHTB010000108.1, read on the forward strand.
ACGCATCTTGCCCCATGAACCGGCCGCGTCACCGCGTGAGGCCACTCCTTGAAGTGGTTTGATGTTTCCAAGGCCCAGTCGCTCGAGACGCGGGAGTTTCAAACCTCCGCACGCGTGGGCGAGGTTTCCGAGCGTGTCGCTGCCCGCGTCACCGTACTCAGCAGCGTCGGGCGCAGCGCCGATGCCTACGCCATCGAGAACTATGATCGCGGCGCGTCGTCTGGCGTTCATGGACCGGTGTAACATCGCTCGACGCGCGATCGCAATCCTGTGAGAAGCTCGTAAGGCGACATGTTCGCATCGTCAGCAACGCGCTCTACCGTGAGAACCGTGTCGCCTGACCGTCCTATCAAGGTCGCGACATCGCCGACTTCACACTTCACCGTAGTCACATCGATCATCGTCATGTCCATCGTCACCATACCGGTAATGGGCGCGATCGTTCCTCCCACCAGAACTACGCCGCTGTTGCCGAGAGATCGCGGATACCCGTCGGCGTACCCGACAGCGAGCGTCGCAATGCGTGCGCTTCGCTCGAGCCGGACAGTTCCGTCATAACTGATGGTGTCGCCCGCCTCCACTGTTCGGATCTCCACGATCGGCGCTCGTAGATGAACTACTGGCTCGGGCTGAATTGCGGCGCTTCTGCCGCTTCCGACTCCATAAAGAAATATTCCGGGCCGTACGAGATCCCACGCGCTCCGACCGCGACGCGCTATTGCCGCGCTGTTCTCCGCGTGAAGAATCCTTGGCCGTGAAGGAAGGCTTGCGATTGCCTCTCGAAATCGCGTCTCCTGCACTTCCTGGGATCCGTCATCCAGCTCGGCGGAATGAAAATGGGTGAAGGCACCCTCCGGCGGTCCGAGCGCGACAAGTTGAGTGATGCTGCTCACCTCGCGCCACGGAATTCCGGCCCGGTTCATCCCGGTATCGATCGAGAGGTGCCATGGACCTCCCCCGACACGTCGCCACGCTTCGATCTCGCGGGGAAATCCAAGAATCGGAGTCAACTTCGCCGTTCTGGCGCGGGACAGCTCGGCTTCCAGCAACGGTGTAAAGATTACGATCGGTCTCGTAACTCCGAGGCCACGAAGCTCTTCGCCTTCGGCAACTGTCGCGATCCCGTAGCCCCATGGCTCCAGACCATCGAGGGCACGCACCCCTGCGCTCACGCCGAGGCCATAGGCGTCGGCCTTGACCATCGGTAGCAGCGGAACTCCCGAATGCCGGGCAACCGCGGCTCCATTACGATGCAACGCGCCCAGATCGATCTCGACCCGGGCGCGAGCTAATGTCTGCTTCATTGACGCTTCATTTGCGTTGCGGGTAGTATACGCGGGTCACACAGTGCCTTCAAGAAAATCGCACCGCGCGCTCACCGCCATTCATGAATAAAACACACTCGCTCGACGACACTCTCGCGCTCATGAGGGATCTGCGGAAACGCTGCGAATGGGATGCCGCACAAACCCACGAGTCACTTCGGCCCTACCTCATCGAAGAAGCAAACGAGCTCGACGACGCCATCAGGCTTGGCGAGTCCAGTGCAATGCGCGAAGAGCTTGGCGATGTCTTGCTGCAAGTGCTCTTCCACTCGGTGCTCGCTGAGGAGCGTGGCGAATTTGATTTCGCGGAAGTGGCTGAAGCACTGATCACCAAGATGCGCGGCCGCCATCCGCACCTCTACGGCGATGCGGCGAAAGAACCCTGGGAGAAGATGAAGTCCCGGCATCGAAAAAACATCGGCGACGGCTTGCCGGCGGCCCTCCCGTCGCTGCACCGCGCGCACAGACTACAGGACAGGGCCGCCGGAGTCGGTTTCGATTGGCCGGATGTAGACGGGCCCGCGGCGAAAGTTGCTGAGGAGTTAGAGGAGGTGCGCGCCGAGATCCAAGCATCTCCGCCGCCCAAACCCGGAGCACCGCCCCGTCTGGATTCCCGGCACTACGCTCTGGAGGCGGAGCTGGGCGATTTGCTTTTCGCCGTGGTCAATCTTTGCCGAAAAGCGGGCGTCCATGCGTCTATCGCGCTGGACAAAGCGAACGCGAAATTCGAGCGCAGATTTCAGGAGGTCGAGCGCCTCGCTCGTGAACGCGGAATTGTGGTGGCACAGGCTGGCCTTGAAAAACTCGACGCGTTGTGGGAGGAGGTGAAGCGGGCCGAGCGCGCCTGAGGCGAAGTAAAAGGGCTCAGTGGTTATCTGAGCAGAGCTGCCCCGCTCAGCTTATCCAGGTTCCGAGCGCGAGCGACCAGACCGCGTACAGGAGCGTTGCGGCAGAGACAACCCCGACCGCGACCATGAGCGCTGACACGACCTCGATCCCAGTCCGCACCGCAACGTGCCGCGTGAGAGCTGCCGAGCGTGCGCGATCCGCGAGTCCCCAGCCGCCGTACGACGCGACGCAAAGAGCGGCGCTGGCGACAACCAGCCAGGCCCAGGGCCTCCACCACACGACACCGGCTACGATTACGAGTCCCGCTATTAAGTCGATCGCGAGGCGTCGAACGGATGACGATTTCGCGCGATGAGCAAGAAACTCGGGAAGACTTGCGTCCGGCCGGAGAGCGGATAGAACCATCATACCATTAAGTCTGTATCAGCGATCGATTTTTGGCGAGTCGTCAGCTCGATCGGCGACTCTGCATTTGCCGGCCCGTTTCTAAGGCATCCAATCTTGAGGGTTATGCGGATGCTTTCCAAGATCCGACATACGTCAGAGCGACTTGGAGCCGCCCTCGATCTCAGCGGCCGCAAGTATTCCACGCTCGATGTAAATCGGACGGACGTGCGCGCGGAGGCGCGGCAATCGCGCTCCAAAAATCACGGCCGCCATCATACAGGCGACACCGCCGATCGTAACCGTGTTCATGGGACCGATCCGATCGGCCACGAATCCACCCATAAGGCTCCCAAGCGGCGCGGTGCCCAGAAATGCCATCGCGTAATACGACATCACTCTGCCCCGCATGTCGTCCTTAACTATTGTCTGGAGGATCGTGTTGGTCGACGCCATCTCCACCATCATTCCGCCCCCAACGACCGGTAGCACCAGAAGAGAGAGCCACAGCACGCGCGACAGCGAGAATGCGATGAGTCCCGCGCCAAAAGCGCCGGTGGAGAGAACCATTACCCGGCCAAGCCCGAGCACGGACCGTCGCGACGCCAGATAGAACGCGCCCGCGAGTGCTCCGCATCCCGACGCAGTCATCAGATATCCCAGCGTATGCGGGCCTCCGTGAAGGACATTGGCTGCTATCGCCGGCATTAGCACTGTGTACGGCATTCCCATGGTGCCGACGAGAGCGATGAGAAGGAGCGAATCTCGAATGGGTGGAAATTTCCCTACGTAGCCGAAGCCACTTCGAAGCTCGTCCAGCATTTTCGTCGTCGCGGAGCGCAACGGCAGTTTCTCGAGGCGCATCGCCAGGAGCGACGCAATCACGGCCAGATAAGAAATCGCGTCAACGGCGAAGCACCAACCCTCGCCGAAGAGCGCGATCATGATTCCACCAAGCGACGGGCCGATGATCCGGCTCGCGTTTACCATCGACGAATTGAGCGCAATTGCGTTCGGAAGGTCCCCTCGATCCGTAACCATCTCGACCACGAACGCCTGCCGTGCCGGCGTGTCGAACGCGTTGATCATCCCCTGCACCACCTGAAGGATCAGGATGTCGACGACCGTGATGATGCCAGCCAGTGTGAGCACAGCGAGCGCAACCGATTGGAGCATCGAGAGCACTTGTGTAACCAGCAGGATACGGTGACGATTCCATCGATCGACGAGCACGCCCGCGAACGGGGCGAGCAGAAGCGTGGGAATTTGTCCAAAGAATCCGACGACGCCGAGTAGAACTACCGAGTGCGTCAGTCGATAGACGAGCCAGCTTGTCGCAATGCGCGTGATCCAGGTGCCGACCAGCGAGACCGTCTGGCCGCTGAAGAACAGCCTGTAGTTGCGATGTCTAAGGGCCCGGGTTAGGTGGACGGCCACTCATTCGGTCCCCTCTTCCGCCTCGTCGCCGTGCTCGACGATGTCTCCAGGCTGGAAGAGAATACCGCGCAGTACCTCCTGCCACTTCGCATTCCGACGGAGCAGAAATTCGAGATCCATGCCGAAATGCTTGAACTCCTCGTGCTGCGCGTTTCGCATGATGGCGCGCGCCTCACGATCCTTTTCGAGCGCGAGCCGCTGCTCGTACCAGCCTATCGCCTCCGCTTCCTCGATGAGCGAAGTGATCATTCGCGCAAACGTGCGCGTCTTAGCCGAGAGCTCGTTCGGCGGCTCGTGGTACTGTTCGGTTGGCATCAGATTCTCGCGATTCTGGAAGCGGATGTTATCACGGCTTCAGTCGGTTCATCGTTCTCGGAAAAGCGATGGCCTCTCTGATGTGATGAATTCCGCAAATCCATCCCACGGTTCTCTCGAGGCCTAGCCCGAAGCCCGAATGCACGAAGGTCCCGTATTTCCTCAGATCGAGGTACCAGTTATACGCATCGACCGGAAGATTCTCTTCAGTGATCCTCGCGAGAAGCTTGTCGTGGTCATCCTCGCGCTGCGACCCGCCGATGATCTCGCCATATCCCTCCGGCGCGAGCAGGTCGTCGCACAAAACTGTGCGCGGATCTTCGGGATTCTCCTTCATGTAGAATGCTTTCGCCTGCTTCGGATAATTGTAAATGAAGACGGGTCGGTCGTGTCCCTCGACGAGAAGCGATTCGTCTTCAGCCCCAAGGTCATCGCCCCACGTTACGGCGCTGCCCTTGGATTGCAGGATTCTTACCGCGTCGCTGTAATCAATGCGGGGAAAAGGAGGCTTGATGCTCTCGAGTTTCGCGACGTCGCGCTCGAGCTCCTTGAGCTCGCTCTGGCGACGCTCCAGCACGCGGGCGACAATGTAAGCGACAAAATCTTCCTGCAGCTTCATGTTGTCGTCCGAATTGTTGAACGCCACCTCGGGCTCGACCATCCAGAACTCGGTGAGATGTCGCCGCGTTTTCGATTTTTCCGCGCGAAACGTCGGACCGAAGCAATAAATCTTGCCCAGGGCGGCTGCAGCGGCCTCGCCATAGAGCTGGCCTGTCTGGGCGAGATACGCCGTGCCTTCGTCGAAGTACTCCGTGCCGAACAAGCCGCTGCGCTCCCCGATTGCGGCGGTAAGGATCGGAGTGTCCACCAGCGTGAACTCGCGCTCGTAAAAGAAATCGCGGATCGCCTGCTCGGTCTCACTCCGGATTTTCGCGATAGCTCGCTGCCTCGGCGTCCTCAGCCAGAAATGACGGTTGTCGAGCAGGAAATCGATGCCGTGCTCTTTCGGCTGGATTGGATAGTCGATCGGGCTTTGGCCGTAGACCGTGAGGTCCTTGACCGCGAGCTCGAAGCCTCCAGGCGCACGAGCGTCAGGACGAACCTCTCCTTCCACCTCGATCGATGTCTCCTGGGTGAGCTTTCCAAACGCGGCCCACGACTCGGCCGGTACCGAGTTTTTGACGAGAACGGCCTGCAGAATACCGGTTCCGTCTCGCATGACGATGAAGCCGACTTTACCGGACGACCGGACGTGGGTCACCCACCCGCGAACGCAAACGTTCTGACCGGGGTGCCTCGGCAGCTCTGAGATTCTGGAGTACTCGGTATTCATGATTGCGATCGGAGAATGCGCGGCAAGGTAGAGGAGCCTCGTGACGAGTGTCAACGGTAATGCTGGTGTTCGGCGAGCATACGAAACCTAGACAGTGTTTCAACTTGACATAATTCGTACCGCGAAACATTGTAGCTGCCGCGTCACGCAGCCTGACCGATCACCCGTCCTCATGCTCGGCAAGCGCAACATTTCTTATAGAGCAACGCAGATTCTCCGCGCGGTGCTCCTTCTCGCATTGGTCGCCTGCGCTTCGGGCGCGCCCCTTCGCTTAGCCACCGCAAGCGGGCAAGAGACAGGCGTGCGCGGCACTCTACTTATCGTCGGCGGCGGAACACAGCCGCCAGATCTGGTCAGCCAGTTTGTCGATCTCGCTGGCGGCGCCGGGAAGGCGCGGATCGCGATTCTCCCGATGGCGACGTCGGACGCAATAGCTACGGGCGCCGAGAAAAAGGCGCAGCTCGACAGTCTCGGCGCGCAGTCGTTCGTACTCAACATCACCCGAGCACAGGCGGACGACGATTCGGTGGTAAAATCGCTCGAGAGTGCAACCGGCATCTGGTTTCCAGGTGGCGATCAAACTCCACTTGCGGCAGCACTCCGCGGCTCAGCCGCTCTCCGTGCAATTCAGGACCGTTACCGCGCTGGAGCAGTCATCGGCGGCACGTCCGCTGGTGCCGCTGTCATGAGCGATTCGATGATTACCGGCAATCAATATTGGCCCGGAATGACTGCCGCGGTCGATTCACCATCCTTCTCGCGGATCGGCCGGCGCATAGTCGAGATCGCTCCGGGGCTTGGATTCCTCCACGACGCGATCGTCGACCAGCATTTCATCCGCCGGCAGCGCGAGAATCGGCTCATCAGCGTTGTCCTCGAGCGGCCCTCGCTACTAGGCGTTGGCATTGATGAAGGCACAGCACTCAAGGTCACCCCTGACGGGAAATGGTCGGTGCTGGGAAGAGGTTCGGTAATTGTTTTCGACGCGCGAATGGCGCGCGTCACCGCACCAGATGATCCGCGGTTTGGCGCGACCAATGTTCGCGTGTCGCTGCTCCCCGCAGGGAGCACCTTCGATCCACAAAGTGGCCAGGCCTCGCTACCGCGATAGCGAGTTGTTCGGAAGTCGCACTGATGTGCAGGCGATCCAGGAAGGACCGGCGAAACCCGCCAAGATCCAGAACACTCCAGGGAGGAGCGATGATGAAAAAGGTAAGTTGGGGATTTAAGCTGCTCGTAATGGCTGCGCTCTTTGCGGCCATTCCGGCGCGGCACGCGTTGGCACAGGGGGTCGGAATCGTGCGCGGAGTCGTCGTCGATTCCGTCTCGCAACAGCCCGTTCCAGGGGCGCAGGTGCTGCTCGTCGGAACCAACCGGACGACATCGACCGATGGGGCCGGCGTCTTCACATTCGCGGGAGTGCCAGAGGGGCCGGTGACGCTGCGGATCCAGAAGATCGGCTTCGCGCAGGGAGCCAAGGTCGTCAACGTGACCGCGGGCACGACGGCATCCGGAGACATCGCTCTCCGACCGGTGATCGCCACGCTGTCACAGGTCGTAGTGGTCGGGTACGGCTCGAGCAATCGCGCGGATGTCAGCGGAGCGATCTCCACGGTTTCAGCGAGCGATATCAAGAACGTCCCATTAGCAGGCGTTGACGCCATGCTGCAGGGCAAGGCGGCAGGCGTGCAGGTAACGCAGAACGCAGGAAATCCCGGCAACGGCATCTCCGTTCGCGTGAGAGGCTCGGCTTCTCTTACAGCGGGAAATCAGCCGCTTTACGTAGTAGACGGACAGGCGATTCAGACGGACGATTTTTCGCAAACCGGTTTCGGTGGACAGGATCTCACCGCGGTGACCTCTCTCAATCCTGACGAGATCGAATCCATAACGGTTCTCAAGGATGCCGCATCCGCGGGCATCTACGGCTCACGCGCTTCGAACGGTGTGGTCCTGATCACAACCAAGCGCGGGATCTCGGGGACAAACCGCATCACGTTCAGCGGCTACAACGGTTGGCAGAACGTCGACAGAAAGCTGCACATGCTGAACTCGCAGCAGTACATCCAGTACATGGCTGAGGGCGCGGTCAATGATGGCGAAGACCCGGCCAATTTCGGCTTGGTACCGGGCGTCGATGACCAGGTGGCGACCGATTGGCAGGCGGCGGTCTTTCGCACTGCTCCGGTGAGAGACCTGAGCCTTGGTCTCACCGGGGGAACCGGACGAGTGAAGTATTTCCTCTCGGGCGCCTACTTCGGGCAGGAAGGCATCGCGATCGGATCTGCCTATAACCGCGCGAGCGGTCGCGCAAACGTCGACGTAGACGCGACCGATCGGCTGAAATTCAGCACCTCAATCGCCCTCACCCGCGAAATCAACTATCGCATCGTCGGAGACAACACCATCAGTGGAATAGTGACGAACGCGATCGCCGAGCAGCCGAACATGCCGATCCGGAATGCATCCGGTCTGTTCAGCACCTCGGCCGACGGACTGGCTTATACGAACCCGGTCGCGATTGCGACGTACGACTACAACCCGACTACGACGCAGCGCGTTCTGGCGAACGCCTCGGGGGTTTACAACTTCACAAACTGGATTCAGTTCACGGGTCGCGTCGCCGGCGACCAGCTCGTGCTGCACGAGAGACTCTGGGGGTCACCGCTCGTGGTCGACGAGAACGGTGGTAGCGGTGGCGATGCCACATCCTCGTACAACACTGGAAACAGATTCCTCGGCGAAGGATTTTTCACGCTATCTCCGTGGGCAACGAGCAGCAGAGGGACGATCACAGCAACCCTCGGGGCCAGCACCGAACGAAATCGCACCGAATCCAATTTCCTCGAAGGGCAAGGCTTCAGCAGCCCGGCACTGCACGACGTCGGCAACGCTACGACGGTGACGAACTACGCCGCCGGTCGCGGAGCGGACAACCTCGTCTCGTATTTCGCGAGGACGAACCTGAACGTTGCGGATCGCTACCTCCTCTCGGCGAGCGTGCGCGCAGACGGTTCCTCGCGGTTCGGTCCAAACAATCGCTACGGCGTTTTCCCGGCCGTCTCCGCTGGGTGGGTGATTACCCAGGAGCCTGTTTTGAACAGCCTCTCGAGGCTTGGATCGATCAAACTGCGCGGCAGCTATGGCGTCACGGGCAATCAGGGAATCAGCAACGGCGCGTACCAGGCAACCTACGGATCGGCGAATTACGGCAAGGTCGGCGGAATTTCTCCAGCCAACTTCGGAAATCCTGATTTGCAATGGGAGCAGACCAAGGAGACCGATGGCGGCTTCGATTGGGCGGTACTCGGCGGGCGCATAAGTCTCGTCGGCGACTATTACTCGAAGAAGACGTCGAACCTTCTGGTCTCGCGGCCTATTACCGCCACGAGTGGTTTCACCTCTTATACCGACAACGTCGGCAACATCGAGAACCACGGAATTGAATTCGAAACCACGGCCGACATTATTCCCTCGAACGGTTCCGGCGGATTCTCGTGGCAGGCGATCTTCAACTATTCCACCAATCACAACAAGGTCACCTCGCTCTACAAGCACCAACCGTTCACGAGCGGAATCGACGGCGTCAATTCCGTGCGCGAGGGAGAACCCATCGGCGCGTTCTACTTGCTCCATTTCACCGGAGTCGACCCGGCGACGGGCGACGCCGTCTATGAAGACGTAAACCACGACGGGGTGACCAATGCGGACGACCGGATAGTCATCGGAAATCCACAGCCGACGCATTGGGGTGGATTTACAAACTCGTTCGGCTTCCGGAATTTCGACTTCAGAACCGCGCTGCAGTTCAGCGGCGGGAACATGATCTACAATGGTATTCGCGCCTTCGCGGACGACGGCGGGTACAACTACGACAACAAGTTCGTGGATGTCCTTCGTCGCTGGCAGAAGCCGGGCGACATTACCGACGAGCCGCGCGCGAGCTTCGACGGGACCTCTGGTGCCACGATCACCTCGAGCCGCTTCCTCGAGCCGGGTGCGTATACGCGGCTGCAGGAAGTGACTCTCGGATTCAAGATTCCAGCCTCGTTCTCGCGTGTCGCCGGCATGCAGAATTCACGGCTGTACGTTTCGGGTCGCAATCTCCACACGTGGACCAAGTTCAAGGGCTATAACCCGGACGTGAACAGCAATGGATCCGGATCAAACATCTCCCTAGGCACCGAGTTCTACGCTTACCCCCTGGCGCGCACCTGGATGGTGGGCGTGAGCGGCGAGTGGTAGGCCGGGATTCCCATGCGACTCCTCAACCTTCGGATATCCAAACCCATGCGAAATAAATCATTGCTGTTTCTTTTTGCGGCCGCCGTCACCGCCTGCAGCTCGGTGCTGGACGTCGTGCCCACCGGATCGATTCCGTCAGAAACCGCGATTGTCGACGCGGTAGGCGCGCGCGCCGCGCTGGCGGGCGCGTACGCGGGGCTTCAGTCTGGCGGTCTTTATGGCCAGAGGCTTCTCGTCTGGACGGAACTGTTGTCCGACAATAGCCAGCACGTTGGAACATTCGACGACTACGCCGACGCCGACGCCAATCGGCTGCGCGCGGATAACAATGCCGACGGCGTGATCTGGAACGCGGCGTACGACGAAATCAACCGCGCCAACGAGATCATTCAGAAAGTGCCAAACCTTACTGACCTGGCAGACGACGAGAAAAACGAAATGGTCGGGGAGGCGTACTTTCTTCGCGCGCTCACGTTCCATGACGTCGTGCGCCTGTGGGGCGACACACCGCTTCGGCTGGAGCCCGTGAAGAGCCCGGCTGACGCGAATAGCATCACGCGTTCACCAGTTCCGGCGGTGTACACTCAGATTTTGGCGGACATAGCCAAGGCGGAGCAGCTGATCACTGCCGACAAATCACAGACCCGGCAGGCTTCGCTCGGCGCCGCGGAGGCGCTCGAGGCTCGCGTGAGACTGTACCAGAAGGATTGGGCGGGCGCGGAAGCAGCCGCCGCGGAAGTGGAGGCCCAAGGTTATTCTCTGGCGCCGAACTTCGCGGATCTTTTCGACGCGACGGGCAACAACACGCCCGAAGACATTTTCAGGATCACCTTCACCCCAACGCAGTTCAATGCGGTGGGATTCTATTACTTGCCGAAGCCATTGGGGGGTCGGTACGAGGTCGCGCCGACGAGCGGCGCGGGCAGCATAATCGAGGCGTTTGACCCGGCCTCGGCTGGCAATTTTGCCAACTATCATCCAACCGACACGCGCGGTATCTGGTCGATTACGAAGTCGGGGAGCCGGGTTTATGGCGCGAAGTTCAGAAACGCAGCAGGAGACGAAGACATCCATGTGATTCGCCTTGGCGAGGTCATACTGATTCGCGCCGAGGCTCTCGCGGAACTCAATCGTCTGCCGGAAGCGGTTGACGAATACAACAGGTTGCGGGTTCGCGCGGGAGTGGCGCCCGATCCCGTCGTGGGTCTTACACAGGCCGGAGTACTCGCCGCAATCGCCCGCGAGCGCCGTCTGGAGCTCGCATTCGAGGGCGACCGGTGGCCGGATCTGGTGCGCACCGGGGGCGTAATCTCGGTAATGGGTCTTACGGCGCAGCAGTCTTTGTTGCCGATTCCGCAGCCCGAGATCGATGTGGCTACGGGACTAACGCAGAATCCAGGGTACTGATCGCGGAGCAAAGAAAAAAAAACGGCAGGCCACTTGGCCTGCCGTTTTTTTTTGCATCGTCTCATCGCGGTTCCGTCGACCGCCGCCCGTCGATACTATTACAGGTTCGCCCCGACGCATCCTGATTTCAATACGACCATAGGGCATCCGTTCAAATGACCTTGCGCGCCCGCCTCGGCTGGGGCCTCTTAGCCATTGCGGTGGTTCTGATCGTTCCGCTCGTACTCTCGCTGAACTCACTCGAGCACCTGTATGAAACGAGCCGACTTCTGCGCGATCGTGAGTTCGCGGCGTCCATGCTGCTGGCGTCCTTTCGGGAGCGAACCGACGATACCAGGCGGGCCGAAGACGCTCTGATCTTCGTCCACGACCAGAAGAGCGAGATCCGGATGCAGCGCGAGGTCGATACACTCGTAGCGCTCACGGATTCTCTCGATCGCTACCGTCTCGGTTTTTCGGCAAACCAGATCAGGGCTTCGCTCGACGCGCTGCGATCCGCCACGCGCGACGAATACGAACAGGCGTCGGCGGGCCGCGGGCCGGTTGCAGACTTGATCTCGAAGCAGCGCACGCGGCCCGCCATCGCGTCGGTCGACAGCGCGCTGGCAGCGAGCGCCGCCACCCTTCGGAGCCGAACGCGTCAGCGTGTCGTCGACGCTACCACCGAGACCCTGAACGCGGAGCGACTGACAGCGGGCGCGTTGCCTGTCGCCCTCCTCATCGCGTTTCTGATTGGGCTGTGGCTGCTTCGCTCGGTAAGCAAGCCCGTTCACGAGCTCGAAAAAGGGATGCGTGCGGTAGCAGAAGGCGATCTCAGCCACGAGCTCGAGATCAAGCCAAACGAGAACGAGGAATTCGGACGCCTGGCGGCAAGCTACCAGGCCATGGCTCGACAACTCGCCGAGCTGGAGCGGCTCCGCGCGGAATTCGTGAGTGTCGCCTCGCACGAGCTCAAGACCCCGATCAACGTGATCATTGGCTATCTGGAGCTGCTGCAGGAAGGCATTTACGGCGAGCTCCCGAAATCGCAGAAGGATGTTCTTCAGACGATCACCAAACAGGCAAACACCCTCACACGCCTGGTTAAGCGCCTGCTCGACATCAGCCGCTTCGAGGCAAGCGGGGGAAAGTTGGATGTCCGCGAGGTCGATCTCCAGAAGTTTCTCACCACACTCGAAAGCTCCTTCTCCGTGCTTGCGAATCAGCGCGACATCTCGTTCAGCGTGAACCACGGAGAAAACCTTCCACGCAAGGTGTACTGGGATGAGGACCGCATCAACGAGGTCCTTGGCAACCTCCTCTCGAATGCTTTCAAGTTCACTGAGCGCGGCGGCAAGGTGACTCTTCGAGTTGGCGCGGAGGACAACAAAGTCACGATCACGGTGATCGACACGGGCGCCGGCATCTCGCCGGAACAGCTGCCTCATATCTTCGACAAGTTCTATCAGGCCGACAACCAGGCTCAGGCTGCCACCAAGGGGACCGGTTTAGGCCTGGCGATTGCGAAAGAAATCGTCGAAGCACATGGGGGTCGCATTACCGTCCAGAGCGAAGTGGGAAAGGGGACGACGTTCGTCGTCGTGCTGCCCGCCGAGCCGACGGGTGTGAGACGACGGCGCCAGCCAGCGCCCAAGCTCGAGGCCGTGGGATGAAAAAGCTGGTATTCATGCTGTCTACAGCGGTGATATGCGGGTGCGCTCAACTCGTTACGGTCGATCCCGTCGTCCACAACGATTGGGACCGGACGCTTTACTACGCCCGTGCCGACGCCGATTCAGGAAACTATTTCGCCGCCGACAAGCTTCTCGACGAATTCGTACGACTCCATCCCGACACCCGCGCTGCGAAGGAGATCGGTTTCTGGAAGGCCACCTACATCATAGATCCGGCCAATCCCGGCGGCTCTCTCGCCGGCGGGATCGCCGCTTTGGATAACTATCTCGCTTCGACGGATTCGACTGGACGGTACGTCACGGAGGCCATTGTCCTCCGACGCACTGCCGCGGCCGCTCTGGGAGTGGCGTCCATGGATAGTACGCCTGCTCCTGCTGCGACGGTGACGAGCACTGCTACGACGACAAAAGACACCGTCGTCGTGGGCAGTAAGTCGCGCGATGAGGAAATCGCCTCGCTGAAGGATCAGCTGGCGAAGAGCAAGGACGAGCTGGCGAAGGTGAGCGCCGAGCTCGACCGGATCAAGAAGCGGCTCGCGAATCCGGAGAAGTAGCTCGTACCGCCGCCCCCTCTTCCCGCGTCCCTCTTCCCGCGTCCCTCTTCCCGCGTCGGGCTTCCCGCTTCCCTCTTCCCGCATCCCGCTTCCCGCGTTATCCGACCCTGAAAAGCTCCAGCGCCCGCGAGTAACGCGAGCTCAGAACCTTCCGGATGCCCGCGTTCTCTTTCGAGACAAGCTCCGGATCGCGCGTCAGTATGAGCTCGGCACCCGTCCGCGCTTTGATGTTCAACTCTTCGTCCCTCAGTGGATCGGCGATTCTGAACGTCGCTTCACCACTCTGCTCCTGACCGAAGAGATTTCCCATCCCTCTGAGCCGCAAGTCGGCGCGGGCGATTTCGAACCCATCGTCGGTGTCTGTGAAAATTCTGAGGCGTGCCGCCGCCTCTTCCCCGACATCGCCGAGTAGGATGCAGTGCGACGCCTCGGCGCCGCGGCCAACGCGGCCTCGCAGCTGGTGCAGCTGCGACAGGCCGAACCTTTCCGGATGCTCGATCAGCATTACCGTAGCATTGGCAACATCGATCCCGACCTCGATCACCGTCGTGGAAACGAGGACGTCGATTTTCCCGTCCCGGAATGCGCGCATGATCGTTTCGCGCTCGTCCGCGGGGACTCGCCCGTGTATGAGACCGACGACTCTTCCGGCGAATGGGCCCGCCGAAAGCAGCTCGTACATGGTTGTCGCCGCTTTGAGATCCGTCTTTTCCGATTCTTCGATCACTGGATAGACGACGTACGCCTGCCGGCCCTTCTCCGTCTCGCGCGCAACGAACTGTAGAACGCGTTCGCGCGCGGATTCGGGTCGCATCACGGTGGTCACCGGCTGGCGTCCCGCGGGACGCTCGTCGAGAGTGCTGACGTCGAGATCACCGTACATCGTGAGCGCCAGCGAGCGCGGGATGGGCGTCGCGCTCATGAGCAGCACGTCGGGCGAATCGCCCTTTGCAGAGATCGCCGCCCTGTGCTCGACACCGAAGCGATGCTGCTCGTCGATGGTCACGAATCCGAGGCGTCCGAACACCGCCGCTTCCTGAACCAGGGCATGGGTTCCTACGACGATCAATGGCTCGGTACCCGCGAGCCGTGTCGCCGCGGACTTCCGCGAACGCGCACTGAGACTGCCCGTCACCAGAATCGGTTCGATCTCGAGCGGCGCGAGCAGACCGGTGAGCGTTCGCGCGTGTTGTTCGGCGAGAAGCTCGGTGGGCGCCATGATAGCCGCCTGATAGCCGTTCTCCATTGCGAGCAGCGCGGCGAAGAGGGCCACGACCGTCTTTCCGCTGCCGACATCGCCCTGAAGAAGGCGGTGCATCTTCTTGTCGCTCGTCATGTCCTCGACGATTTCTCGAAGAGCGGTCGTTTGCGCGCCGGTAAGCTTGAATGGGAGAGCCGCCTTGAGCGCTGACGTGAGCGCGCGTTTGTTCTCGAAGGCGATGCCCCGCCGTTTCTCTCTCACGATTGCATTCGCGCGTCGCGAGAGGATTTGCACGAAGAGCAGCTCCTCGAACGCGAGACGCGCGCGACCGCGTTCACCCTCAGCAATCGATTGCGGCCGATGAACCATTCGCATCGCTTCGCGCAGCGACGGCACTCCCGCGAGCTGAAGAATGTCTGCTGGAAGATATTCTCGAAGAAGAACGAGAAGCGTGTCGAGGTGCGCTTCGATGACGCTCCGAATAACCTTGAAGGACAACCCTTCGGTTGCGGGATACACGGCGAGCACTCTCCCGCCTTTTACTCCCTCGTCGTCTTTGCCCAGGTGGATGTACTCCCGCGGCTGGAGCTGACGGCCGTGAAAGAATCGAACGGGTCCCGTGAGGAGCATCATGTCGCCCTTCTCGATCGAGCGATCGAGAAACGGCTGGCCCGGCCAGGAAGCCTCTATCATTCCCGAATCGTCCTTGAGAACTGCCTGGAAGATCCTGAGACTCTTGCGAGTCGGGATTATCCCTTTTGAGATTACGCGCCCGATGATAGTTCCATCCATGCCGGGCTCGAGCGATGAGATAGGACTGACTGTGCTCGCGTCCTCGTAGCGACGGGGGATGTGGAAGAGGAGATCGCGCGCCGTAAGAATGCCAAGTCGTCTGAGTGCCTCGGCGCGTGCCGGCCCGACGCCTTTGAGATAGGTGACGGGCATGTCGAGGTAGACGTTCCGGTTCACTCCGAGAGGACTTCCTTCGCAAACTCCGCTGCATCGAAAGCAACGAGGTCCGCGGCCTTCTCTCCAACTCCAAGAAACTTGACCGGTACATCGAGCGCCTCGTGAACAGCGAGAACGATCCCGCCCTTTGCCGTCCCGTCGATCTTCGTCACGACAAGTCCGGTAATAGGGATCGCCGCGGCGAAAGTTCTCGCCTGGGCGACAGCGTTCTGCCCGATGGTGCCGTCGAGTACGAGAAATGTCTCGTGGGGCGCTCCCGGAAGACGCTTGGCGATCACACGATTGATCTTTTTCATTTCTTCCATCAGCGAATCGCTCGTGTGAAGTCTGCCCGCGGTGTCGACGACCACCACATCCTTTCTCCGATTAATTCCTGCGTCGACGGCATCGAAAGCCACCGACGCGGGGTCGGAACCGGGGTTGCCACCGACGAAGTCGGCGCCGGATCGCTCGGCCCAGGCCCGCAGCTGATCGATCGCGCCTGCACGAAACGTGTCCCCCGCGCCAATCAGGGCCGACATCTTATTGCGCTTGAGGAGCTCGGAGAATTTCCCGATGAACGTCGTCTTGCCCGCGCCATTCACTCCGATGACGAGGATTACGGTCGGAGGAGAATCGGCCTCGAGCACTCGTGCGTCGCTGTTGCCGGAGCGGAGCGCGTCCTCAATAGCCCTTTCGAGGGCCGAGAGGAACTGATCCTGGGTTTTTATTAGCCCGCGCCGAGCCAGCGACTCGATCTCGGCGACGAGCCGCAGAGTGGTTGCGACGCCGAAATCAGCCTCGAGGAGAACCTCCTCGAGCTTCTCGAGGGAGCCCTGGATCGATCCGGCGCGCGCCAGCGCACCGACGTCGGTGAGCGCGATGTCCCTGATTTTTGTCCAGAGCGAGCGGGACGGAACGTCGCCCGCGCGCTTCAGTATCCTGCCGGCCATTTGTTAGGGAGCTGATTTGGGGAAAACCTGGACAACGCGGCCGAGTTCAAGGCAGAAAAAAAAACCCGGACATTGCGTCCGGGTTCAAGATAAGTAATGCGGCTCGCGTCGTCCTCAGTCGGACGTATCAGCGAGGTGAGGCTCGCTCAGGCTCGCCAGGGTTTGATTGCGCATCTTCTGGAAGAGCGCTCTCTCGTTCGCGGGAATCGGCTCGCCACTCTTGCTCTGGAGCGCCAGCTTGGGATCGTGCGCGACACCGTTGACGCGAATCTCGAAATGAAGGTGGGGACCCGTCGCCCAGCCAGTCATTCCCACGTAACCGATCGTCGAGCCCATGTTGACGTGCGTCCCAGGCTTGATGTTCGTCGCGAAGTTTCGCATGTGCCCATATCGGCTGACCATGCCGTTGCGATGGCGGATGTCGATCATGTTGCCGTAACCGCCCTTCTTGCCGGCGAAGATCACGACGCCGTCGCCAATAGCGCGAACTGGAGTTCCCATGGGCGCCGCGTAATCGGTGCCGGTGTGGTTTCTCCATTCACCGAAGAGCGGATGCTTCCGCATGCCAAAAACGCTGCTGATGCGACGGAATGCCACTGGTGCGCGCAGAAAAGCCGCCCGTAGAGACATCCCACTCGCGTCGTAGTACTGCTCGCTCCCGCCACCAGGCGCCTCGAAGTGAATCGCCTCGAGTGGGTTGTCTTCCTTCGACAAGCCGAGTCGCGCGCCCAGAATCTTGTTGACGATGATCGCGCCGTTTGGCTTTTGGAGCCGCTCCACGAGGATGTGGAATTTGTCGCCCTGCATCAGGTCGCGACTCATGTCGACCTTGTACTCGAAGATGTCCGCCAGGGACCACGCGAGCTTATGCCGCGCTGAGGGCGGCAGGACGCCTTCACCGCTCACGTTAAGAGCATTGTAGAGACTCGACGTGATGACACCCGCAATCGAGAGGGTATCGATCAGGTCGGTGTTGGACGCTTCTACTACGAGCGGGGAGAGGAGAAAATCTGCTGGCTCAAGGCCTGCCCGGCTGACGACCACCGGTTCCATCGCGAAGACTTGCCTTTTCTCGAGCGGAGGGGTGATCCAAATGGCGAGTCCAGCAAGGACTGCCACGACTGCATAACCAATTGGTCTTACGCGTGCCTGCTTCAATCCATCTGTCTCCGAATGAACGTGGGGATCTCCATATCGCTCAGATCCTGTTCAGGAGACGATTTATCCCTCTCTGGTGTCACGATCGGATTGCTGGTTGGAGTATTTCTCCTCGGCAGCTCGAGAGGACCGACGCGAGAGGCTCCATTTCCCCGCGGTGGACGCAGTGGAATAACGGGCGCGCCGCGAATGATTGGAGACGCCGTCGCGATCATGCTCGGTTGCGGAACCGGGGCTGCTTGAGGCCGATCGAAGCCGGTGGCGATGACGGTGACGCGGATTTCCCCCTGCATCGCGGGCTCGTGCACCGCGCCGAAGATGATCTCGGCGTCTTCGCCGACGGCGTCGTGGATGATTTCGTTGATCTGATGGACTTCGCCAAGGGTTAGATCGGCGCCGCCCGTGATGTTAACCAGCACACCAGTGGCACCTGACACGGATACGTTGTCGAGCAGCGGGCTCGCAATCGCCTGCTGGGCGGCTTCGATGGCGCGATTGTCACCGCGTCCAATGCCCGTTCCCATCAGCGCCGATCCACCTTCCTGCATCACGGTCCGGACGTCGGCGAAATCCACGTTCACGAGACCGGTCACGCTGATCAGCGAGGAAATTCCCTGAGTCGCATGGAGAAGAACTTCGTCGGCTTTCTTGAGGGCGTCCTGGAAGGGGATGCCTTTGCCGACGACGGCTAGCAGCCTCTCGTTCGGGACCACGATCATCGTGTCGACGTTCTTCCGCATCTCGGCGATGCCAAGCTCGGCCTGACGCATGCGCTTGCGGCCTTCGAACAGGAATGGCTTGGTGACGATTCCCACTGTCAGGGCACCAGCTTCACGAGCGAGCTCGCAAAGGACGGGTGCGGCACCCGTTCCAGTTCCACCACCCATGCCACAGGTCACGAAAACGAGGTCGGCATTGTGCATCGCGCGTGCGACTTCTTCCCTGTTCTCGTCGATGGCCTGCTTCCCGATCTCCGGCCGCGCGCCTGCGCCAAGCCCGCGGGTTAGCTTCTTACCGATCTGGATTTTGACGTCCGACTTCGAATTGAGGAGCGCCTGGGCATCGGTATTGACCGAGATGAATTCGACACCCTCAAGGCGCTCCTCGATCATACGATTGACGGCGTTTCCGCCACCCCCACCGACCCCCACGACTTTCATGCGGGCGTTCTGTGAGGTGTTCTCCTCGAATTCGAATATCATCGGGTGGGAAACTCCGCCACTACGTTGTTTGTGGAAAAAAAGCTGGGGCTAGTATACGCGCGTTAGTCATTTCGTACCATAGCCAATGACGAGCGGACGCGAAAAAAACTACATCGCGTGTCAAGCGAGTTATCCACACTCGCTTTTCGGCCCGCAGTTTTATGATTTTTCCATAGGCGTAGCCGCGAGCGCGCGCTTCTTCGACTTCTTTGCGCTGGGGCGGTGAGGGTGTCCTCTTCGGCGCTACACTCGCTCGGGCGGAGCCCCTAACTGCGCTCCCTCGCTCTGCTCGGTCGCGGGTCTCCTTGGTCGCTCGTTTTGGAAAGCGCCTGCGAGGACACCCTCACCGCCCTGACACAGGATCTCAAAAAGCGCGCGCTCATTGCACTTGGATGAGTCAATCCGAGCTGGGCCAAGAAGTGTGGATGCTCACCTCTCGCGGCCGTCGGCGCGGAGCGCCGCGCGCGCTGCCGCGCGCGAGCAGTGGGTCCGAAATGCGAGCGGGGTAGGTGTGCAATTGTGCACCCTCGGACTAAGTGTGGCTTAAGGATTTTTCCCAGCAAGCCGCGACGCTAGAGTGCCGTCGATGCAGTTCGAGAAAGGTTGGGAAGGCGGGTGAGGGTGTCCTCGCAGGCGACGTCCAAGGGAGCGACCAAGGAGACGCGCGAGTGAGCGGAGCGAACGAGCGTAGTTAGCGGCTCCGCCAGAGCGACCGTCGTCGCCGAAGAGGACACCCTCGCCCGCCGACCCGCACAACACTAAAGAAGCCCGCAAAAGCGAGGAGCGACTAGAAGAAATCCTCGAGCCAGACTTTGATGCGCTTTGTGAACTTATCGACGCCTACTCCGGCGAGCGCTCTGTGCTTAGAGGTGGGCGAGAATCCAGCGGCGCTGCGGTGCGCTCCGTACATCGCGAGACCCACGACTGTCGCAAAGCGTGGAGCATCTACAGAATCAGCGAGGCCGCCGATGTTTTCCTCAGGAGAGCCAATCCTCACACCAGTCCCGAAGACATCGGCCGCCAGCTCTGCGACGCCCTGCATCGCCCCTGCCCCGCCCGTGATCACGACTCCGCCGTTCAAACGCTGCGCGAAGCCAGCTCTCTCGATCTCGCCAAGCACGAGGTTGAAGATCTCGTCCATCCGCTGGTGGATTATGTGGGCCAGAACCTCGCGAGGAATGTGTCTCTCGCCCTGCGCCACAGTGCTCGGCAGCTGGATCAGATCGTGTGGATCGACGAGCGGCTCGTACGCGCAGCCGTAACGCTCCTTCAACCTTTCGGCATCGGCCTGTGTTACGCCAATTCCCTGCACGATGTCGCTGGTGACGTTGTTGCCGCCAAAGTTGACGGTGCCGAGATGGCGAATTTTCCCCTCGTGAAAGACAGCGATGTCCGTGGTCCCCGCGCCCATTTCTACCAGGGCGACGCCTAGCTCTTTCTCGTCCTCCGTCAACACGCTGAGCGCGCTTGCCAGCGGCTCCAGCACCAGCTCACGAACACGATAGCCGGCTCTCTCAACCGATTTCCGGAGATTCATCGCCGGCGATGCGCCGATGGTGACGAGATACATCTCCGTCTCCAAACGCGTTCCGATCATCCCGATCGGATCGCGGATGCCCTGGTTCTTGTCGACGGAATATTCCTGCGGTATCGCGTGCAGAAGCTCGCGATCCTGTGGCACTGGCTGCGCGCGCGCAACGTCGTTGGCGCGATCGACATCGGCCTTCGAGATCTCCTCTCCGTTCACGGCAACGATCCCCTTGCTGATCATCGCGCGCACGTGCTCGCCCGCGATGCCGGCGTAGATCGCTTCGATCTTTACTCCCGACATTCGTTCCGCATCTTCGATCGCCTTTTTTATCGAGCGGGTGGTTTCCTCGATGTCGGATACGACTCCCTTGCGCAGCCCCGTGGTCCGCGCCTGACCGACGCCGAGAATTCTGAGTGTCGGCGTGCTCTTTCGGTCGCCGACTGCCTCGGCAATCAGGGCCGTCGTCTTTGCGGAGCCTATGTCCAGACCAGCGATAATGCGTTCCGGATTCATTGCAGCCTTGCGATCACCTGATCGCGATAGCGTAAATCGAGCTCACCGGCTTGTGTCCGCCGGTGAGCGAGGTCGTTCTCCACGGGAAAGATATCGGCCAAGCGCCCCACTGACAGTCCTGTCGGAACGAGCACGCGCAGAGTTTCGTCGTGAGACTTCGCGCCAGGACTCGCTGAGTGACCCCCATCGACAACGTCGCGCGACAGCGTCAGCAGAATTTCGTCCCGGCCAATCCGTCTCACTTCTTCGAGTCGCGCAAACAGCCGCGGCTCAGCGAGCCGGATCGCTCCAACGAGTTTAAGAAGAACGGGATCATGAGTCGCAACAATTGGAAGATCCAGATTCGTTCGCGATGGATCGATTGGCAGCTCGTGTCCGAGCGAATCGTAAGGCAAAAGTCCCGACCCGGTCTGGATCAGCGCAACCGGCTGATTCTCCGTGACCGTCACGACAAGAGTCCCGGGCATTCGCCTCGTGATACTGACGTCCGATACCTGTGGATGGTTCAGGACTCTCGCGCGAAGTGGCTCGAGATCGTCCCATAACGACATCAGCGTGTCCACTTTGAGGCGACCGAGGACTTCGCCTGGCTGAAGATATTTCACACCGCGAATCTCGACGGATCGTACTCGGAAGAACGCCATTTTCCTGGCAGCCGATCGCGCTCCCCATGCGCCCGCCACCACCAACGCGATCAGCGAGAGCGTGCCAAGTATTTTCCAGCCGGGACGATGGAGTCTCTCAGGAATCATTGAGCGCGTGCCTCGAGCCGCTGTCTGAGCTCCGGGCCGGTGCGCGTGATGTCACCCGCGCCAATCGTTATTACGACATCGCCATCCCTCACGAAGTCGCCGAGTACCGATGCTAGCTCGGCCCTCGTTCCTTGCCACGTCGCCGGTTTTCCTGCTCGCGCCATCGACGCTGCAACGAGGTCTGACGTGATTCCCGCCATTGGTTTTTCGCGCGCCGGATAGATCTCCGCCAGAAACACGCTGTCCGCCTTCGCCAGGGCTCTGCCGAACGCCTCGGCGAAATCACGCGTGCGCGAGAATAGATGGGGCTGAAAGGCGGCCACGATTCGTCGGCCCGGGTACGATTCCCTCGCCGCCTGAAGGGTCGCTTCTATTTCCGTGGGGTGATGCGCGTAGTCGTCGACGATGGTAACGCCGCCGACGTCGCATAGACGCTGGAATCGCCGCTCCACGCCGCCGAATTGGAGCAACCCCTCGCGCATCGCCTCCAGCGTCGCACCCAGCGCGAGACCAACCCCAATCGCCGCCAGCGCGTTTCTGACGTTGTGCGCGCCCGGCACGCGAAGAGCTACTCCGCCCAGGATTTTCGAATCGTACGAGACGACGAAGTTCGTCGACTGCCCTATGGACCTGATCTCGCTGGCAATGAGACGGGCATCGGGCGAGTGAAGGCCATAGCGAATTACTTCCGCGGTGGGCGGAAGCTCCAGACCATTCGCGCCGGAATCATCCGCGCAGAGCACTATTACCGCCGCCCCTCGAACGAAGCGCGAGAACGTGGAAGCGATCTCCGCGAGATCACGATAGATGTCGAGATGATCCGCCTCGATGTTGGTGACGACCGCGATTGTCGGCGAGAGCGAAAGAAAGGAGCGGTCGTATTCATCCGCTTCGACGACGAACAGCTCGTCCGAGTCGTAATGGAGGTTTCCCTTCCACTCGGCCACCCGACCTCCAGCTAGACCGGTCGGTCGAAGCCCCGCCGCGGCGAGCGCCGAGGTCGTCATAACGGTCGTCGTAGTCTTTCCATGAGTTCCAGCGATGCCGACCACCTTTGCGTCCGCAACTGCGCGTCCGAGTGCCTCGGCGCGCCGTGTAATCGGGATTCCGAGCTGGCGCGCGCGCGCCAGCTCGGGATGATCCTTCGCCATCGCCGACGTGACAACAATTTCCCTGGCACCGACGACGTGCTCCGGGTTGTGTCCGGCTATAACGTCAATACCGAGCTCCTCGAGATCATCCGTGTCGCCGGGATTTGCGTCGCACCCGGTCACCCGCACTCCTCTCCGCGCGAGCAGCTCGGCCAGGGCACGCATGCCGGCGCCGGCTATCCCGACGAAGTGGACCGGTCGCGGATCCGAGTTATCGAAGGAGGTCATGCTGGTTTGCGACGGCGTCGCCCGGGTTGCAGCCGGCTCAATCGTTCGATCGTTCGTGGCCAGCGAGCGCGAGTATGTGGCGCGCGATGTCCACGGCCGCAGTTGGATGCGCTCGCTCGAGGGCTCGCGCTCGCAAAGCCGCGAGCTTGGTGGGATCCGAAAGCAGTGAGTCCACAGTCTGAGCAAGAAGCCCGGTCGTCAGTGCGCGCTGCTCAATCATTTCCGCCGCGCCCGCCGCCGCCAGCGCCTGCGCATTTGCAGTCTGGTGGTCAGCGGCGGCAGTGGGAAGAGGAACTACGATCGCAGGGATCCCCCACGCGCAGAGCTCCGCCGTCGCCATTGCTCCCGCGCGCGACAGGGCGAAATCGGCCGCCCGGTATGCCTCGGAGATAGGTGCAATATAGGCGCGAACTCTTACGCGCTTGCCTTCATAGCGAGCGAGCTTGTCGTAATTGCCCTTACCGGTTGCCCAGATGATGAAGAGATCGGCCGGCAGTCCCCTGTCGATCCACGAGGCGACAACTTCGTTGATCGCCTGCGATCCCTGGCTTCCACCGTACACCAACAGCACTGCGCCGCCATGGTCGGGAAAGCCCCACTTCCGTCGAGAGGGAGCTTTCTGAAACGCATCGGCCGGGGGAGGCTCGATTGGATTCCCGGAATCGTAGATTTCGGTTTTCTTCGACGGTGACAGGTAGCGTCGCGCCTCCGGAAAACCAAGATGTATCTGCGACGCGAATCGACTGAAGAAACGCGCCGTAATGCCCGGATAGGTGTTCTGCTCCTGCAGCACGAACGGGATGCGGTGCGCGACCGCGTACGCTAGTGTGAGGCCGGATGCGTAGCCGCCCGTTCCAACGATGCACGCAGGTGGCTCGCTATGGACTTCCGCCGCGATGCGTCGCCACGCGCCGAGTGCGCCGCGGAAAGTCTTCCAGTTCTCCCAGGGGCGCGAGCGGTAGAGTGGGTGAAGGTCGAGTAGCTCGAACGCGAAGCCGACCTGCGGTAGAACGTCGCGCTCAATGCCGCGCCGCGCGCCAATGAAAAATGGCTCGACGCGTGGGTTCTCCTTCACCAGAGCACGCGCGATCGCCAGTCCCGGATAAAGGTGTCCGCCGGTGCCGCCACCGGCGAATATGACTCTCATCTCGCGGGAAGCGCACGCAAAGCGAGCGGATCTGTAGCTGCTTCGCCGTACACCTTTTCACGCGTGCTGCCAATGTTGACAAGGATTCCCGTCATGAGAAGCGATAGCATCAGGTTTGACCGCCCGTACGAAATGAATGGGAGTGTCAATCCGGTCGTCGGAAGCAATCCGGTTGCCACTCCGATATGAAGATACGCGGTCAGCACCATCGTCACCGTGATCCCGACAGCCACAAGCTGCAGGAAAGTGTTGCGGGCCTTGCGCGCTATCCTGAATCCGAGCGCGGCATAGAGCGCAAAGGCGAGGATGAGAAGTGCCATTCCCACGAATCCCCACTCTTCACCTATGTGGCCCGCGATGAAATCGTCGTAGCCGAACGGAAGAAACCCGTATTGCTGCCTTCCCCGCCCGAAGCCGACGCCGAAGATCTGGCCCGATCCTACTGCGATCAGCGATTGTCGAAGCTGATAATTGACCTCGGGTGGCGCGGAGCCCGGAT
>JBOHTB010000109.1:0-6486 GCA_050733435.1 Gemmatimonadaceae bacterium
TTGAAATAGTGATTGAAGGCGTTATCGATGTTGATCCTCTCGTCGACGGTGTCGCGCGCATACTTCACGTTGGTGACGGTACCGACGTCGTAGAACCGAGTCGGATTTCTTCTTCCGCCGACCGTCGATAAATCACTGAAAGTGTTCGTCCCGTTACCGCCGATTATCCGCACCGGAATGCTCCGGCTGACGTTGCCCTGTACTGTCGCTCTGTCGTTGCCGCCGTGGAGGTAGATGCGGATTTCCTTCGTCTCGCCCGAGACGAATCGCCGCGAGAAATAAGGAGGGCCGCTCCCTGCTTGGATCCAGACATCCACGACTCCGTCGGCGACGCGGTTGACGGTGACCTGATCGTCCGCGTCTGTCCCGTGAATGTCCGCAACTCTCCATAGCTCCTTGTAGTACCTATCCGCTTCGCCACGAAGTCCGTCGCGGCGCGCAATGAGCTTGGCAGCGAGCGCGCGCGATCCACTTGCGTATGGCGGCGGCAGCTTTGCAACGGCCTCGTCGATGATCGGGTTGGTGATCCGCTCCATCAGATCGTTCGCCACGGAGTCCCACACCGAACGGTCGAAGCTCTGGAGCATTCGCCGATCGAACTCGTCGGCATTGGAGAAGAGTGCCTGTGGGTCGGGATATTTGTTGCCGAAAGTCACGAGGTTCGGCAGCGCAAGCCGCGCGATGCTCATCAACACTCCGCCGTAGGACACGAACGCCTTGTCGCGGTCGGTTGCGATCGGCTCCCACGGCGCTGCGTCGTCCTGCGCGAAATGCGCCCATTTCCATTGATCGGGATGCCGGTCGTTGTCCCCGATCAGCATGTCCATCTCGACAGCGGTGAGCAGTCGCCGGGCGTCAACCTGCGTCGTCGCATCCGCGTTGATCCGGTCGAGCAGCGTATCGCTCCCGATGATTTCCAGGGCACCAGCGAACCCGCGACCCTTTTTCGGAGTGTCCGGGCGTTCCTCGAAGTCCCCCAGCATTCCCGCGAACTGCTTTCGGAATTCGCCGAGCGAAGGATCGTCCGGCATCACGGCGACCGCCGGTGTTGGATGGAGCACTCCCGACTGCGTTTGAATAGGATCGGCGGCGAGAAAGCCCAACGGATGTGACGCGCTCCCTTCATCGCGAACGATGTAGTAGATGATGGTCCCGTTGTACTGTGAGGAAAGAATGCCCAACCGTTTCCTGACCGAGCGGAACACCCACTTCGAGCCGTCGCCGGCATCGAACCGCAGAGATATCGTCTGCGCGCCTCCGCCAATTTTCGTCGGCTTCAACCCGCCGTGAAAATTCTTGAGGTCGAGCACGGGCACCTTGATCGGCGTCGTCCACTCCGCGCGATAGTTGTCGCCGAGGAGCCACCGCTGAAGGTCGCCGGCCTCGAAGACCTCGCCCGGAACGACGACCACGCTGTCGCTTCCGACGTACATCGAGCCGGGATTTTGCGCGATCGCGATTCGCGCCTGGGTGCCAGTGAGCGCCGCCATAAGGGCCAGCGACGCGAGCGCTCGGCCAGTGAGAGTGTTGTTCGTCATACTTTGTAAGGGGTCAGGGCCGCCAGCGGTAAAGCGTGATGGCCGGCGGCTTCACGTTGGCTTCGTCGCTAACCAGCAGAATGCTGTCTTTGGTGATAGCTACTCCCTCGGGCTGTCGGTGATCTCCGGGAAGCGGCTCCGAACGAACGACGTCGCCGTCTGGCGTCACCTCGATCAGTCCTTTTTCACGAGATGCGATTATCACGTAGTTCTTTGTAAACGGATCGATGTTGATGTCGGAAGCGCGAAAATTCTTCCAGTGGTTCGTGTCCGCGACTTCCTGAATGGGAATTCTCACCGTCGATATCGTCGATCGGTTGAGCGGGAGCGGCAATCGATAAATCACGAGTGCGTGTGGCTCCTGCTTGTCCAGGAACCTCTTGCAGACCATCACCAATCGCGAGCTGTCTGCTTCATAGGTGAGACTCTCGAACTCGCATTGCTTTCCGAGGCCAGTGTCGTAGATCGAGTAAGGAACCTGAGTTCCGTCCGCACCCTCCCTGAAGCGAAAAAGCTTTGCGTCGCTCGTCATCAGGTAGATGTCGTTGCCGGCGATCGTGATCGCCTCGAAATCGCCTTTCGGATTTCCCAGCAGCGAGAAGCTCTTTAGCAGAACGCCCGTCTTTGGGTCGATCTCGGAGATCCTTCCGACGTTGTCGTCGTGGGTCAGGACTGTCCCGCGCGTTGTGAGAGCCAGGCCGGATATCTCGTTGAGTCCTGGCGGCATGATCCACATCGCGATCGGCTCACTCTTGGTGGGGTTCGCGTCGGCCTGGGCCATGCGGCGAGCGAGTTCCTCCGATCGCGAGCGCTCCACGTTGCGCAGCTCCGCCGCTTTAACCTCCTGGGTTCTGCGGCAAGCGGTGACCGACGGCAGCAGACCGACCGCCAGCACGAGGCTACGGCCGATCCTCATCCTTTTGTGGTGTCTTTGTCGTCGACCTGCTGGCCGGTCTCGAGGTCGGCTGACTCGATGATGCCGTTCGCGTTCTCATGAATGGCAGTGAGAAGCACATCGCGCGGAATGGATTTCTTGAGGCGCGTGAGATAGTAGACCTCGCACGGCTTACCGGTATTCGTGACGACCTCGTCCAGAGCCCAGCGCTTGGTCATGCGCTCGAGCACTTCCTCGATCTGCCGCTGCGCCTCGGGGACCTTGTCGGTTGTGACGGTGAGCACCGAATCGTAGCGGGGTTTCTTCTTCTTCTTCTTTCCGATGACTTTGCGCACACGTCCGAAACGTTCGGCGAGCGCATCAGCTTTCTCTGGGGTGAGTGACAGCACGAGGTCGCGGTCCGGGATCTCGTGATCGCCGGTGTGACTCGCGAGCGTCGCTAGCGGTCCGGCCCATTGCGATGACGCCGTCGGAGTAAGCACGTTCCGGCCGTAGTCGTACTGCCAGGTGATCAACAGCACGAGGTTGAACACGATCGAGATGAGTGCGCCAACGGCCAACGACTGTACCCCGGCAGCAAACCCGATGACGATGCTCAAAAAGATGTAGACCAGATCTCGCGTGTCCCGCAGCGTCGTCCTGAACCTCACCGCGCCCACGACGCCGGCCAGGCTGAACGCGAGTGCGAGGCTGTTCTGAACGAGGTAAACGATGCCCGCGACCACCAGCGGAAGGATGATCAGGGTTTGCACGACATTCTGATTGTGTCCCGGAACCGGTCGCGCCGACATGTAGACCCACGTCACCGGCAGCATCAGCGCGAGAGCTCCGACCAGGATCAGGATCATCGTCACCGAGATGCCGCCGAGGGTTCCGGCCGCAAACGGCGAAGTCGTGGCGGCTCCGGAGCCATTGAGCGCATCGGTAAGGACCGTTGGCCCCTCCGAAACTTCCCCGAGCCCTTTCGCCGCAATCCGACGGATGGCGTCCGGGAAGAAGTACGCTAGCAGCAGAACCACGATTGCCAGGATCCCGTAGTACGCCATCAGGCGCCTCATCGGCCGATCCGACTTCATCGTGATGACGTCGATTAGCTGTCTTAGAACAGGCATGGCGACCTCAAGTGCAAAATGGGCGCCCGTCATCCGGTCGCAGCATTCGCTCGGCGCTGTAAGCGTGCTGTAAGGGTCGGCTTGAGTCTGTGCGTGCAACTGGCGACTTTACAAGGCTATGCCCGAAGAATCTCTGATCATCCGCGGCGCCCGTGAACACAATCTCAGGAATATCGACGTCACGATTCCGCGCGACCGCCTGACCGTAATTACCGGTCTGTCCGGCTCGGGAAAATCGTCGCTGGCGTTCGACACCATCTACGCAGAGGGGCAGCGCCGGTACGTCGAGTCGCTCTCCGCGTACGCCCGCCAGTTCCTGGGACTCATGGAGAAGCCCGACGTCGACTCCATCGAAGGATTGTCCCCGGCCATCTCTATCGAGCAGAAGAGCGCCGGTCACAACCCGCGGTCGACCGTCGGCACCGTCACCGAGATCTACGACTACCTCAGGCTTCTCTATGCGCGCGCCGGCACCCCGCACTGCCCGAATTGCGGCCGGCCCGTGGAGCGTCAGAGCGCTGGCCAGATAGCTGATTCGATCCTCGCCTGGCCCGAAGGCTCGCGAATCGAGATCCTCGCGCCACTCGTTCGCGGACGCAAAGGCGAGTTTCGTGAGCTGTTCGAGGCGGCACGCAAACAGGGATTCGTCCGCGCAATAGTCGACGGCGAGCTGATCGAAGTCGCCAACCCGCCGAAGCTCAATAGACGGATGAACCACAACATCTCCGTGATCGTTGACCGACTGGTCGTGCGCGCCGAGGACCGCGGCCGCCTAAGCGATTCACTGGAGACGGCCCTCAAGCTCGCTGAAGGACTGGTCGAAGTGCAGCGCCACGACGACCACACCGAGCACCTCTTCTCGGAGAAATACGGATGCCCCACGTGCGGCATCTCACTTCCCGAGCTCGAGCCGCGGCATTTTTCCTTCAATTCGCCCTTCGGCGCCTGTCCCGCCTGCGGCGGACTCGGCTCACGACGCGAGGTGAGCGAAGAACTCATACTCGGCGATCCGAGCATCACGATCCTCGAGGGTGTCGTCCTGCCATGGGGCGAGCCCGACGGCTACCTGAAGAAGGTGATTCTGCCGGGTCTCGCCACGCAGTTCGGCTTCAACCTCAATACGCCCTGGGGGAAGCTCAGTCCGGAAGTGCGCGACAAGCTACTCTATGGTACTGGCGGCAAGTCCGGCCAGCGCGTGGATGTAACGGGCACCCACTGGGAAGGAATCCTTTCCAACATCCAGCGCCGCTACGACGAGACGGATTCCGACTCTGTACGGATGGAGCTCGACGAGTTCATGACCGAGAAGCCCTGCACGACGTGCGGCGGTCGGAGACTCAAGCCCGAATCACTCGCCGTCACCGTGGCGGGACAAAATCTCGGCGACCTCGTGCAGCTCTCCATCACGGACGCGCTCACGTTTTTTGAGAACGTTCCCGTGCGGAACAATGGCAAGCCGGGACTCGATCCGGAGATAGCCGCGCCGATCCTCAAGGAGGTGCGCGAACGTCTACGCTTTCTGAATGATGTCGGCCTCGAGTATCTAACTCTCGGAAGATCTGCCGAATCTCTCTCAGGCGGCGAAGCCCAGCGAATCCGGCTCGCGACGCAGATCGGTTCGCGGCTCGTTGGCGTGCTCTACATCCTCGACGAGCCGTCGATCGGTCTGCATCAGCGCGACAACGCGCGTCTTCTCAACACGCTGCGACAGCTCCGCGACCTCGGCAACACGGTCATCGTGGTCGAGCACGACGAGGAGACGATGGAAGCAGCGGATCATTTGATAGACCTCGGTCCGGGCGCCGGCAAGCACGGAGGACTCGTCATCGCGGAGGGCACGGTCGACGAAGTACGCGACAATCCGGATTCGATCACGGGACAGTACCTGCGTGGTGAAACCGAAATCCCGATTCCGGAGATGCGCCGCCGCATGGATCCGGACCGAGTCATTCGCATCGAGGGCGCCCGCCAGCACAACCTCCGCGACCTCGACGTGGAGATTCCGCTGGGGCTGTTCGTCGCGGTCACGGGAGTGTCTGGTAGTGGGAAGTCGACGCTCATCGAGGACATCCTTCACACCGCGATGGCGCGGCATTTCTATCGCGCACGAGTCATCCCGGGCGCGTTCAAGCGCATCACCGGATTCGAGCACCTCGACAAAGTCATCGACATCGACCAGAGTCCGATCGGGCGTACCCCGCGCTCAAACCCGGCGACGTACACTGGACTGTTCACGCCGATAAGAGAGCTCTTCGCCGAGCTGCCTGAAGCGAAGATTCGCGGCTACGGTCCGGGAAGATTTTCGTTCAACGTGAAGGGCGGTCGCTGCGAAGCATGCGAAGGTGACGGGCTCGTCAAGATCGAGATGCATTTCTTGCCCGACGTCTACGTGCCATGCGATGTCTGCAAGGGCAAGCGATACAATCGCGAAACCCTCGAGGTCCGGTTCCGCGGTCTGAGCATCGCCGACGTTCTCGAGCAGACCGTCGAGGACGCGTTGGCATTCTTCGAGAACCAGCCTCGCGTGCGGCAAAAACTTCAGACGTTGTTCGATGTCGGGCTGGGCTATATCCACCTCGGTCAATCTGCGACGACGCTCTCTGGCGGAGAGGCGCAGCGAGTGAAGCTGGCCGCGGAGTTGTCGAAGCGCGATACGGGCCGAACGTTTTACATCCTCGACGAGCCGACGACCGGTCTGCACTTCGCGGACGTGGAGCGGCTTCTCGACGTGCTGCACCGCCTCGTCGACGCCGGCAACACCGTCGTCGTCATCGAGCACAACCTCGACGTGCTGAAGACCGCCGACTGGCTCATCGACCTCGGACCCGAGGGTGGTGAGAAGGGCGGCTACGTGATCGCGGAGGGCACGCCGGAAGAGCTGGTGCGCATGCCCAAGTCCGCGACGGGCGCATACCTGCGGCGGCCGCTCGAGAGGGTGCAC
>JBOHTB010000110.1:0-7127 GCA_050733435.1 Gemmatimonadaceae bacterium
ACGGTCAGCCGATCGACACCACCGCGCGCGAGCATCAGACGCCGTGGGAGCGTCCGTGGGATTATTACTTCAAGACCGATTACGTGCGGCCGCTTTCGAACGGAATGGTTTTCGAGACCGGATACAAAGGATCACTGCTGCGCATCCACACGACTCTCGACACCGATGTCTTCGACACAGCGCAGGCGGTCTATATCGTCGATCCGACGCGCACCAGCGACTTTGTTTATCGGCAGCTGGTGAACGCGGGTTACGCGCAGCTTGGTGGCGAGGGCGGACAATTCCAGTATCAGGCGGGCCTGCGCGCCGAACGAGCCACGACGCGATTCGGCATCGCCAGCACCGGCGCGTCGTACGACAATCCCTACAACAGCTTCTTCCCGAGCGGACTCATCGCCTACCACATCGATGATGCGCATCAGGTGAAGCTCAGTTACTCGACGCGCATAAGGCGGCCTGACGATGTCGATCAGCTCGATCCGACGCCGCACCAGCTCGATCCGCTCAACATCTCGGTCGGGAATCCACATTTGCAGCCTGAGTACATCCGGTCGCTCGAGCTGGGCTATCAGCGCTCCGACGATCACACGACGGTGCAGGTGACGCCCTTCTACCGACATACGCTGAATGCAATCAGAACGCTCCGGACACTCGACACCGCTGGAGTGTCGACGAGAATATTTGCCAACGTTGCATCGACCAACGCTTACGGCACCGACGTTACGGTCTCGATGACCGGCAGCAAATTGAGCGGATTCGCGAGCGCGAGTGGATTCCGTCAGGTGAGCGACGCCGCCAATCTGTCGCCAGGCCTATCGGCGGCGACTTTCGGCTGGGACGCACGAACCAACGCGATGATTCGGCTGTCGCCGACAGTCGACATGCAGGCGCTGATCTCCTATCGGGCACCGATGACGGTGGAGCAAGGACAGAACGGCGCGCGCATGCGCGTGAGCGTTGCGATCCGCAAGAAGCTGATGAACGATCAGATGAATCTGACGCTGCGCGTGATCGATCCCTTCAACACTGCACTGGAGCGAAACACGACGATCGATCCAACCTTCTATCAGGTCTCGGACCGCCGGCGCGTGCAGCGCGGAATTCAGCTCAACGCGACGTGGCTCTTCGGCCGCGTGAAGAAGGACGAGGCCGACAACATCGATCTGAGCGATACCGGCGGCTGATCGCCGTCGTGCGACGAAAGGTCATGGCCTCCAGAAACCTGGCGCTTCATCAATGACCGGGCGTACCCGTCGTCGCCAGTCTCCGCTTCTCGTCGCGGGTGAGCTTGACGACAAGGGCCAGGATCACCAATAGAAAGAGCGCACTCACTTGAATTGTACCAAGTCCGAGCCCGCCATCATTCGGCGCCTGCGTCAGCAGGTCACCAATGGACGCACCGAGGGGACGCGTCAGGATGTAGGCGAGCCAGAACGCAAGCACTTCGCCGATCACGCGCGCCCGATACAGCCCGTAGATCACGGCGATAGCCGCAGCGAACATCACCCCCGACAGCGCGTAGCCAAGGCCGAGTCGCTCGGAGAGCAGGTCGCCGCCCGAGGTGCCTAGCGAGAACGTGAAGAGAATCGCCAGCCAGTAGTAGAATTCGCGCCCGAAAGTGTAAATCGTGTGCACCGACAGCGTCTTCTCCGTCGCATACCAGATCACGAAAACGGCGATCAAGGCAATCGTGAAAATGATCGTCGTGGTAACAAGGCTGACACCGAGGTTGTCGACCAGATTGTCGGAGATGAGAGTACCGACGACGCTGATGAAGACGACGACGAGCCAATAGATGGGCGGCTCGTACCTGCGCGCCCGGAACTGGAAGAAGATCGAGATGAGGAGCAACACGCCCATGACATACGACGTGTTGACGGTGCCCAGTCCAAATGTCGTCGACAGTACATCCGCCGCGGTCTCACCCACTGTCGTAGCCAGGATTTTGAGAATCCAGAAAACGAGGAAGACTTCCGGGACCTTGTTCAGCATCGGGCGGGGATCATGTTCAGTTGTCGCAGCCAAGGCGTCGCTTCCGTTAAGTGACGCCGCCGTTATCGCACGATGCATTCCGTGCGATCAACAGCTGCAAATCCAGTCGCTGTTCGTTCTGGCCTCGATTCGCGGCGGCGATCAAGCTCGCGTGAGCTGACGCAAGCTTGTCATATCTTGCGTCGTGAAACGTTCCTTGGGAGAGCGGAAGCGGAGCCAAAACAACCTGCGTTCATTGACGGATTATGGAGTCCCGTTCGCGAATTACTGGTCGTAAACAATGTCGACGGGAATGGCTTTCGCGCCGAGGCGATCCAGATCTCCCTGCAGAACGGGGCCGATCGTTCCGAATTCGGCGTTGAACGCGCCCGCTCCCTCGTAGTCTCCGTTACCCTGGATTCTCAAGATGCGGGCGGACAATGAGTCCGCGCCGTCCCGCATCTTCGCCATGTCGACGCGGTACTTCCCGCTCGGCTCCCTCGTGAACGCGCCGAACTTCTGCAGAAAATTGAACGCCACCACGTTCGCTCGGCCGTGCGAGTCGGTCGCGCCAAAGCGAACCGAGCGGAACATGCTGGCGAGAAGTGTGACGTAATTGTCGTCAATGGTCGGCGTCGCCTGTTGTCCCAGCGCGTTGAGAGCGCGGATCATGTACATCGCGAGGATGTCGGCCTTCCCTTCCTCGAGCGCCGAGTAGCGCTCCTTGAGCGCCGTGCGGACAAGACCTTTGCCGTTGATCGTGTTCTTGATGCCGAGTCCGTGCGAGACTTCGTGGAACATGACGTTGCCGAAGAACGCGTCGAACGTGACGTTGTGCAGCTGGTCGGGCACGATCAGCTCCTGCGCGATCGGCATCAGGATGCGATCGAACTTGGCGCGCACCGCGTTCTTGAGCTGGATGCGACGCGCACCTTTTTTGAGCTGGACTTCTTCGTCGTTCGGAAGGTTGATGGCGATGGTCTTGGCGCCGGTGTTCGCCTGTCCGGAGACGAAGACGACGTCGTAGGCGTTGAGATCGGACGCGCCGCCCGGCGTCTCGCGTTTGTATTGTTCGTCGACCGGGATCCCGCGCTGCAGCGCCGGCAGAAACGTGGCGTACTTGGCCAGCCTGTCGCTCCACTCGCGATCTTTGATTAGAACGAATCCCTCGTGAGCCGCCTTGTAGCCGAAGAGCGCATCCTCGTACGTCTCGATCGGGCCGATGACGATGTCGAGAGTGTTGTTCTTCATGTCCATCCACGCGAAATCGCTCGGCTGATAATTGTCGGTGAGAAGAGCCTCGGCGCGGAGCGTCAGATAGTTCTTGAGCCCGGGATCCTCGGCGAGCGCGGCGGCCTGTCGGAGCTTCGATGCGGCGAGCTTGTTCTGCGCGGCAAAGAATTCGTGGAACGGGATCGCGTAAAGTCTCCCTGAGGAGTCGCGCCGGACCATGGTGTAGAGACTCTTTAGCGAATCGGCTCTCGCACCGCCGGCAGCGACGGCGGATTCGAACTCGGCTTTCGTCATGTCGCGCGGATAGTAGTTCGCTCCGTCAGGCTTGGGTGCGCCGCACGGACCAGATATCACGGTAACGTGAGCCGGAGAAAGCACGTGTGCAGTGGTGTCTGGTTTCCCGACGAGACCGTCTGGAACTACATGCCCGACGAGGCCTTCTGAAACCATTCCGGCTGTGCACACCGCGCCGAAATTGACGAGCGGCGCGTTGTTGTCGAGCCTGTCCCAGGGGCCGAAGTTGATGTCGAGGAGCTTACGTACCACTCGATCCTTGATCATGCGCATAAGAGAATCGCGATTTCCGTACGACTCCACCCAGTAGATGTCGTTCATCGGCCGCACGGCGTCGATGAGCAGTGGCAGCATCTGAAGCTCCCTCGGCGTCAGCTTCGATTCATCCGCGACGAGCTTTACTGTCGTATAACGCGCGAGTAGTTGAGCGGGGAGAAGTCCGAATATCACGCGTGATCTCCCGATAGCTGTGGTTGGCGGGGTTGTGATCGGAGGCTTAGTGGCGCAGCCTCGTATCGACGCGATGGCCACAGTCGCGAAGACTAGTGTGGATCGAAGCATCGTGGATCTCCATGATCAATAAGGTGTCGACGAGTAAGAATGCTGCGGTGACTCCGATCGACCCGGTGAGGTATGAATAAACGGCAGGCGAAATGCAAACTGCAACTGCAACATAAAAACTACCGGCAGGCGGCTTTTGGCCGAACCGGCCAGTGGCTACGGGCTCTTCGGGGTGGCGGTCGGAGAAAAAGGATGGTCGCCCGGTTCGTGAGACTTCGCAGAATGAAGTATGTCGGATTTCAAGAAACTGCGCGTGTGGCAGACCGCTCACGCCCTCTCGCTTCATGTGCACCGCTTAGCAACTCGCATTCGGAATCCCCAATTCGCGTCGCTGCGCAGCCAGGCTTTCAGAGCTGCGATGTCGATCCCCGCGAATATTGCCGAAGGAAGACGGCAGGCCTCTGACGCCCAGTTCACCCGGTACCTGGGTTACGCCCTCAACTCGGCGTCAGAGCTCGAGTACCATCTCATCGTTGCGCGCGACACCGGCATTATCTCCGAGCATGAGTTCGCGACGGTCGCTGCCCAAACGATCTCTGTGCGCAAGATGCTCTACACCCTGATCAAGCGCCTGACGCCCACGAAACCCAAACGCAGTTCCACAAACGCCACCCAGAAGAGCCCGTAGCCACTGGCCGGTTCGGCCCGAAGCCGCCCGCCGGTAGTTTTTATGTTGCAGTTGCAGTTCGCCTGCCGGCAGTTTTTCAGTTCCAGTTGCAGTTCGCCTGCCGGCAGTTTTTAAGTTGCACTTGCACGCACGACGTATTGACGGCGCCCGCAACTGGAAGTAGCTCCTTCCCGCATATGACTACGCGCCGCGAATTTCTCGCTGACACCGCGCATCTGGCTTTCGGTCTTGGCGCACTGAACTCAGGTCTCGGTCGATTCGCGTTCGTTGATCAACCCGGACGCCCCGAGCGCGAGAATGTCGCCTCTGCCACCCGCACACTCGACGATATCTCGCTGGGCAACGATTCAATCACCGCGGTGTGGAGCATCTCGGGAGGTGTGTTCCGACCCGTTAGCCTTTCCGATGGAGTGAATCGCTCAGCCCTTCCCGTTTCTGCTCAGGCATTCACCCTGACGCTTGCCGACAAGACCGCGATTGCGGCGGGTGACATGCGGATCACGGCGCCGCCTCGCATGGAGATGCTCGCCGCAAATCCGCGCGCGTCACGGATGGCCGAGCGGCTCGCTGGTCGAAGCATCACGGTGACGCTCCAGGATAGCGCGGGGCGCATAGAGGCGGAGTGGCGCGGAATCCTCCGCGATGGCTCACACTACATTCGACAGCAGGTGACCCTGCGTTCCCTCGGCGCCGAACTTCCGCTGCGCGACATCACGCTGCTGGATTTCAACGCGGCGAATGCAGTAGTCACAGGCACCGTGCGCGGCACACCGATCGTCGTCGCGAATGCGTTCTTCGGGTTAGAGCATCCACTCGCCAACAACGGCGTGGACGGCGATCGTGTGCGCTGTCGCATGTCGCGCACGCTGCCGCTCCGGCCGGGCACCGCGCTCGCGGTAAGCTCTGTCACGGGCGTCGCGCGCGCCGGGCAGATGCGGCGCGATTTCCTCGCGTACGTGGAGCGCGAACGCGCGCATCCGTATCGCACCTTTCTCCATTACAACTCCTGGTACGACATCGGCTACTTCAACAGGTACGATGAGCCGGCGGCACTCGCAGCGATCGCGGGATTCGGAACCGAGCTGCACGAGAAGCGCGGCGTCACGCTCAGCTCGTTTCTGTTCGATGACGGCTGGGACGATCCAAAAACACTGTGGCACTTCAACGCTGGGTTCCCGAACGGGTTCGCGAGCGTAGCGCGAGCGACGCAACGTTACGGCGCCGCACCGGGGATTTGGATGTCGCCGTGGGGCGGGTACGGCGAACCGCGCGAACAACGCCTTGCCTATGGGAAGGCGCAAGGCTTCGAGACGAACGAAAACGGTTTCGCGCTGTCCGGCCCAGTGTATTACAAGCACTTTCGCGACACGTGCCTCGACATGATTCGCCGCTACGGCGTGAATCAGTTCAAGTTCGATGGCACCGGAGACTCGTCGAGCACTTTTCCGGGCAGCCCATTCGACAGCGATTTCGACGCGGCGATTCATCTCATCGACGAATTGCGAGTGGAGAAACCCGATCTGTACGTGAATCTCACGACGGGCACTTATCCGTCGCCGTTCTGGCTCCGCTACGCCGACTCGATCTGGCGCGGCGGTGAGGATCACGAATTCGCGGGCATCGGCAGCAGTCGACAGCGCTGGATCACGTATCGCGACGCGGATACGTATGAGCACGTGGTGCGCGCGGGAGCGTTGTATCCGCTCAATTCGCTGATGCTCCACGGGATGATCTATGCGCGAGCCGCGCACAATCTGATGACCGATCCGGGAAATGATTTTCCGTCGGAGGTGCACTCCTACTTTGGGACTGGCACGCAGCTTCAGGAGATGTACATCACGCCGGCACTGCTCTCGCGCGACAACTGGGACACAATCGCGGAATCGGCGCGATGGTCGCGCGCCAATGCCGACACCCTCGTCGATACGCACTGGGTCGGCGGTGATCCGCTCCGACTGGAGCCGTACGGCTGGGCGTCGTGGTCGCAGAGGAAAGGAATTGTCACTCTGCGGAATCCGAGCAACGTGCCGCAGAAGATCGCGATCGACGTCGAGCGCGTGTTCGAGCTGCCTGCCGGTGCGCATCGCGATTATTTGGCGAGGAGTCCGTGGGTCGCGGACCGCGGACGCGCGCCAGTTCAATTTCGCGCTGGCGAAGAGCGAGAGATACATCTCGCGCCATTCGAGGTGTTGACGCTGGAGGCGGGAGGCGGGACGCGGGAAGCGGGAGGCGGGCGCGGCGAAATGGGAAGCGTGGTTTAGTCGAATGGTGTCCGCGCTGCCTCTTGGTTCCACCATCCCGCTTCCCTCTTCCCGCTTCTCGCTTCCCGCGTCCTGCCTCCCGCTTTCCCGCTTCCCGCGTCCCGCTTCCCGCTTCCCGCAATGCAGCTGACATCGCTCGACTGGATCATCGTCGTCGTAAGCCTGGTGCTCTGCTACCT
>JBOHTB010000111.1:0-8140 GCA_050733435.1 Gemmatimonadaceae bacterium
CGTCGGCGAGAAGATTGACGACTCTGCCGCTGCGCGCATCGAGATAGATCTGGACGACGTTGCCTTTGGTGTCGCGGAAAAAGCGCGTCTGATAGCCAGGATAAGCGGCGGGATCGTCGAGCCCGACCTCGGGAAAAGCCAGAACCGGCGCGACGGTGCGCGTCTGGGCGAGAGCTCTTGCGGATGTGACCCCAGCGAGGAGAGCCAACATCGCGGTGAGCCAGAACGCGGGCGCGCGCTTCGTCGCTACTTCAATCATTGCGGGGCCCTCGGACAGCATGCATTTCAGCTTTCGTCATGTGGTTGATCGGACCTCCGTGACTGTGAGAGCGTACGGCCTGATTGGGCCTCGCGTCAATAGGCCTGCCGCGGTTGTTCCACGTGCGCCTCGGGACTATTCTACGAAGGTATGCTTCCGCCAACGCAGTGAGGCTGTCCCTCCGCTTCGTCGTTCCGCTGGTGCTCGTCCTGACCGCGCTCGCGTATGCGGTGATGCCCCTAGTGGACCGGCTCACAGTTCAGTGGTTCGTGAAAGACCTGGATCTGAGATCCACCCTCGTGGCCAACGCCGTCGACGAGCCGTTGTACAGCCTCGTGATCGCCAACGACGTTCCGGGAATCCGCCGTTTTTTTGCGCGCATAACCCAGGACGAACGACTCTTCGCGATGGCGTTCTGCAGCTCGCCCGATGCGAAGGCGATCGCGACGCCCAGCCTGCCCAAGGAAATCAAGTGCTCTAATCTCGATCAGTTTTCTCAGCCGACCGGAAAGGTTCTTACCGAAGCGCAGGGACCGCTGCTGGTGTCGACCAAGCCCGTCGCACCACTGGGCGACACGGTCGGCACGGTCGTAATGGTGCACGACATGAGCTTCGTCGTCCGCCGGTCGAAAGAGACCAAACAATATCTGTTTTATTTTTTCGTCGGACTGGCGGTGGTGATCTCCCTCATCACCGTAGCCGTCGCGCAACTGAGCTGGCGCGGTTGGGTGCGCGGCCTCCAGGCGTTGATGCGCGGCGAGGGTCTGCTGAGGCCGAGTGAATCAGATGCTGGTGAGCTGCAGCCAATCGCCGACGATTTACGTACGCTGATCCGCGACATCGAGACCGAGCACCGATTGCGCGACGAAGAGCAGATCGCGTGGACGCCCGACACTCTGCGCGGAATTCTCGATCGTGAGCTGCGCGGACAGCACGTGATCGTAGTGTCCAACCGGGAGCCCTACATTCACGTCCATCAGAACGGTGCGATCGCGATAAGAAGGCCGGCGAGCGGGCTCGTCACCGCCATCGAGCCGATCATGCGGGCCTGTTCCGGAACGTGGATAGCGCACGGCAGCGGCTCCGCGGATCGCGAAGTCGTCGATCGACACGACCGGATCGAGATTCCGGTCGACGACCCGTCGTATCAGCTGCGACGCGTCTGGCTCACCGACGAGGAAGAACAGGGCTATTACTACGGATTCTCGAATGAGGGACTGTGGCCGCTCTGCCACATCGCGCACGTGCGACCGATTTTTCGCAGCTCCGACTGGATCCAGTACGAGCGCGTGAACCGGAAATTCGCGGATGCGGTCATAGAAGAATCCAAATCGCCCGATCCGATCGTACTCGTTCAGGACTACCACCTGGCGCTGGTGCCGAGGATGGTCCGCGACGAGCTTCCGGCCGCGACGATAATTGCCTTCTGGCATATCCCGTGGCCCAATCCGGAAGCGTTTGCCATCTGTCCCTGGAGGCACCAGCTCCTCGATGGACTCCTCGGCAGCAGCATCCTCGGCTTTCACACCCAGTTCCACTGCAACAATTTTGTCGACACCGTGGACCGACAGCTCGAGGCGCGCGTCGATCGCGAAACCTTCAGCGTCACCTACAAAGGGCAGACGACCGCAATCAAGCGTTACCCGATCTCCGTCGAATGGCCGCCGTCGAGGACGCTGGTCTCGGAATCGATCGAGACGTCGCGCGCCCGCGTTCGCGAGCGACACGGCCTTCCGCCCGGCCATCATCTCGGACTTGGCGTCGACCGGCTCGACTACACTAAAGGTCTCGAGGAACGCTTTCACGCCGTGGAAAGGCTGATGGAGCTCCATCCCGAGTGGCTTGGCAAATTCAGCTTCGTCCAGATTGCCGCTCCGACGCGGGCGAGCATCGAGCAGTACCACAATTACCAGGAACGGGTTCGCGCAATCGCAGAGCGGATCAACTCGCGATTCTCGAACGTGAGCGAATACCCGCCTATCATTCTCGAGGCAAGCCACCATGAGCCGGAACAGGTGTGGGAGTATTATCGCGGCACCGACCTCTGTTTCGTGAGCAGTCTGCACGACGGGATGAATCTGGTGGCGAAGGAATTCGTCGCGGCGCGTGAGGACGACCGTGGGGTTCTGATACTGAGCCAGTTCACTGGCGCAGCGCGGGAGCTGCCCGAGGCGCTCATTGTGAATCCGTATGACGCGGACCAGTGCGCCGCGGCTCTCAATGTGGCGCTGACGATGTCGCTTCGCACGCAGCGGATGCGGATGCGATTGATGCGTGGACTCATCAAGGAGTTCAACGTCTACCGCTGGGCGGGTCGAATGCTGCTCGACGCCGCGAGGATGAGACGGCGCCGCAACATCCTCGGTCGACCGCTCGGAATTAGCAGACTGACCCGGGTAACGGACAGCGAATCGGCGATTTCCTCGGAGCCAGTCCCCCGACCCTTCCAGTGAAAGCTCCCGCTCAGCGCCGGAATCGTGCTGCGGCCGGCGCGACCCGGATTCCCGCGCCCTCGAGCTCCTGGGCGTACTTCTTCGACATCGATGGAACCCTCGTGGACATCGCGCCGTCGCCGTCGGAGATCGTCCTGGAGAGGGCACTGCAGGCGTGCATTCGCGAGCTGTACGACGCAAGTGGAGGCGC
Organism: Gemmatimonadaceae bacterium; assembly: GCA_050733435.1. Taxonomy (GTDB): domain Bacteria; phylum Gemmatimonadota; class Gemmatimonadetes; order Gemmatimonadales; family Gemmatimonadaceae; genus UBA4720. The sequence continues at coordinate 2,903 of JBOHTB010000111.1, forward strand.
CCTCGCGCTGATCAGCGGCAGGTCCATTTCGGATGTCGACACCATTTTCGGCGACGGCAGTCTTCCGGTCGCAGGCCAGCACGGCCTTGAGCGAAGGAGCTCGACGGGGAAGATTACCCGCCACGCCATGACGTCGGAAAAGCTCGACTTCGCGCGCGCGCGAATCGCCGAGGCGATTGCGACGCATCCGGAGCTACTTCTGGAGGACAAGGGATTGACGCTCGCACTTCATTACCGGTCCGCACCTTCGCTCGCCTCGTTTGCCCATCGCACCATGCGCGGCATTCTGGCGGCATTGGGGCCTGATTTCGCCCTGCAATCGGGAAAGCGGGTCGTCGAGCTCAAGCCCAGTGGAAAGGACAAGGGCGACGCCGTACGCGACTTCATGCGGGAAGAGCCATTCAGCGGACGTATCCCGGTGTTCGTCGGTGACGACGTGACGGACGAGCACGGTTTCGTCGTCGTGAACTCAATGGGCGGACATTCGATCAAAGTCGGCGGCGGTCCGTCCGCGGCACGGTGGCGCCTCGCGAATGTGCGCGCAGTACAGTCGTGGCTCGAGCGACGGGACACCGAATGATTTCACGGAAAGCCGAATCGCTCGACCTCGCGCTGATCGGAAACGGTACGATCGCGGCACTCATCGATTCCGCCGCCGAAATCAAATGGGCGTGTTTCCCGCGACTCGATGGCGATCCGGCGTTTTGTTCTTTGCTGCGCGGCGGCAAGCCCCGTGAAGACGAGGCCGGTCTTTTCAGTATCGAGCTCTGCGGATCGGTGCGGACCGAGCAGGAGTACATGATGAACACGCCGATACTCATCACGCGGTCCTACGACGCTGAGGGCGCGGCGGTAGAGATCACGGATTTTGCGCCGCGGTTCAGGCAGTTCGGAAGACTATTTTGCCCGATGATGATCGTGCGGCAGGTGCGGCGGCTTTCGGGCAGTCCGCGCATCCAGATCAAGCTGCGCCCGACTCGCGACTACGGATGTGACCGACCGCGAACGACCATCGGCAGCAACCACATTCGCTATTACGGTGGCGAGGTGGTCCTGCGCCTGACGACGGATGCCCCGACGACATCGGTGCTCGACGAAAATCCGTTCTTTCTCGAGGATACGATCACGCTTCTTCTGGGTCCGGACGAGACGGTGAGCGGCGCCCCCAATGAAATAGCGCGCAACTTCATCGATGAGACGGCGTGGCACTGGCGCGACTGGGTGCGCATGCTCGCGATTCCGTTCGAATGGCAGGACCAGGTCATTCGCGCGGCGATCACGCTCCAGCTCAACGTATTCGAGGATACCGGCGCCATTATCGCGGCCGTGACGACGTCCATTCCCGAGGCCCCGAACACCGAACGGACGTGGGATTACCGCTACTGCTGGATCCGGGATGCCTATTTCGTCGTCAACGCGCTCAACCGACTCGGCGCAACGCGCACGATGGAGCGCTACCTCGCGTTCATCCTCAACATCGTCGCGGGCGCGGAGGAAGGAGTGCTGCGCCCGCTGTACGGAATCAACGGGCGCTCTGTCGTAGAGGAGCACGACGCCGAATGCCTGACCGGGTATCGCGGGATGGGACCAGTCCGAATTGGAAATCAGGCGCAGCGGCAAGTCCAGCACGACGTTTACGGATCGGCGATACTGGCGGCGCCGCACGTGTTCTTCGATCGCAGGCTGGTGCGGCGTGAAGACGAAACTCTCTTTCCGAGACTCGAGGCACTGGGCGAACAGGCTGCAAAGCTGTTCGATAAACCCGACGCTGGAATCTGGGAGCTTCGCGGCAAGCTCCGCGTCCACACTTTCTCGAGCGTGATGTGCTGGGCCGGATGCGACCGTCTGGCCAGAATTGCGCAGCACCTGGGGCTGGCAGACCGGGCGAAATACTGGAGGGCGCACGCGGATCGGATGCACGCGGTGATCTCGAAGAGATCGTGGAACGAGAAGCTGCGTTCTTTTGTGGGAACTATGGATGGAGACACGCTGGACGCGAGTCTTTTGCGGCTTCAGGAAGTTGGATTCCTTAGCGCTGACGATCCGCGCTTCGCGCAGACGGTGGACGCGATCGAGCGCGGTCTCAAGCGCGGCGATTTCATTTTCAGGTATACTGAGCGCGACGATTTCGGGACACCGGATAACGCCTTCCTGGTGTGCACGTTCTGGTATATAAACGCGCTCGCTGCGTTGGGACGCCGCGACGAGGCGCGCCGGTTGTTCGAGAAGGTTCTGTCGCACTGCAATCCGCACGGGCTTCTTTCAGAGGACATCGATCCGCGGACGGGCGAGTTGTGGGGCAACTTCGTGCAGACCTACAGCATGGTCGGGATCATCGACTCTGCGATTCGGTTGTCGGCGGAGTGGGATCAAGCTTATTGACTCACGTGCGGACCTCTGAACAACTAGAACAGACGACTACACGCGGCCGGCTGATCGCTTCGCGCTGATCGCTGCCTGCAGGACCTAGGAGCCAAGCGGGGAGCGCGGAGCCGGACGCGATCAGCCGGTCGCGTGTAGTGTTCGGTTGCTGTTCCACACCCTGAAGAGAACTCGAACCCGACATGCCGATCGAGACTACACTCGTAATCCTGTTCTCCGTAGCTACAGCGGCAGCGATCGCGGCGCGATTGGCCAAGATCCCCTACACCGCGGTCCTCGTCGTGGCCGGGATAATCCTCGGCGCTCTGCACCTCGTGGATCCGCCGCGGCTCACCCACGACCTGTTGTTCGGCGTCATCCTGCCCGGGCTGCTGTTCGAGGCCGCGTTCAACATCGACGTCGGACTCTTTCTCAAGAACAAAATGGCGATTACGTCGCTCGCGATTCCCGGCGTCGTAGTAGCGATAGTGCTCGCCGGGGCCGGCACGGCGTGGGCAATCGCGCCGCTGTCGACGCATCCCACTCTCACACTCAAGGAGGGTCTGGTATTCGGAGCTCTCGTCGCGGCGACTGATCCAATAGCTGTAGTCGCGATTTTCAGGGAGCTGCGCGTGCCAGCGCGACTCGCGACGCTCGTCGAGGGCGAGAGCCTTCTCAACGACGGAACGTCGATTGTGTTGTTCTCGCTTCTTCTGGCCGCTGTGTCCGGCCAGACCACCGGAATGGGCCATCTCGCTCTTCAATTCATCCTGATCGTCGGCGGAGGCGCGTTCGTCGGATTCGCCGCCGGGACATTTGCCTCGCGGCTGATCGCAAGAATCGACGACGCAGTCATCGAGATCACGATCACGGTGATCACCGCTTACGGGACGTTTGCGTTCGCGGAGCAGGCGGGATTTTCCGGTGTCATTGCCACGGTTGTGGCGGGGATGTACTGCGGAAAGTACGCGTGGGAAGAAGAGATGTCCCGAAGAACCCGCATGGCGCTCTCCGCGTTCTGGGACTACATCGCGTTCGCGCTCAATTCCATTGTCTTCCTTCTCATAGGTTTCGAGGTCTCGACATCAGCGGTGCTCGCCGAGTGGGCGGAGATTCTCGTGGCGTTCGTGGTCGTGATCGCGGCGCGGGCCGCAGTTGTGTTCGGAGTAGGAGCTTTGCTTGGTCGCACCAGGGAGCGTCTGCCAATGGGCTGGCTCTCAGTGATGACATGGGGTGGCTTGCGCGGTGCACTGTCGATGGTTCTGGCGCTGTCCCTCCCTTACGGTTTTCCAAACCGCGACCTGCTGATCACCCTTACCTTCGGCGTAGTACTCCTCTCGATCCTCGTCGAGGGTCTGACCATGCAGCGGTTGCTCCGAGCCGTCGGTCTTGCGAAGCCCGAGACATAACCCAAATCCTTGCTTGACAGCCGCTCCGAACGGCACACAGATTGGCGGCAAAACCAAGCGAGGCATGACGGCAGTGAGGCCACGAGAGACGCGCGCTTGATTCCGCCACTCGAACGATTCGTCACTAACCCGATGGTGCGTCCCTCGCAAATCGCTTTCACCCGATCTACGGGCGCGTACAATCCGGCCGCTGCGATCGATCACGCGAGTGGGCGCGTGGTGCTCCTCGTCCGCGTGTTCGAGGAAGAGACGCAACGCTCCTGTCTGGCGCTGGCTATTTCTTCGGACGGACAGCGCGTCGACGAAGTCCTGGCCCGGCCCGCCGTTTCGCGCGAATCCCCCTACGAAGAATGGGGAGTCGAAGATCCCCGAATCACGTATCTCAAGGATCAGGACATCTACGCGATCACCTATACGGCACGGTCCGAGAAAGGCCCTCGTGTTTGCCTGATCACAACCGATGATCTTCTCAAGCCCGAGCGCTACCAGCGTCACGGGCCGCGCATCCTCGGCGACAACACCAATTGCGTCATTCTTCCGCAGAAAGTCGGCGGCTTCTACGTGGTACTCCATCGTCCAACGACGCGCATCGAGCTGATAAAGGTCAAAGCCCTGGAGGACTTATGGCCGGCGGAAGGTACGCAGCTGGTCGGACCGCAGCCCAATACCTGGCGGAGCTCGCGGGTCGGCGCCGGCGCCCCGCCAATCGCCAGCGACATCGGATGGCTCGTGCCCATTTATGGCGCGACGACGATCGAAGAGGGGAACGTCTACTCCATGGGATGGTGCGTTCTCGCAACAGATAATCCTGAAAAGGTTCTCTACGTCTCGGAAGCGCCGGCACTGCCACCGACCGCGCCGTATGAGATTCAGCAGAATCCCGTCCCGCAGGTGGACATGGCGAATTTCAAGACGGGCGTCCGGGTCGTATTCCCCTCAGGCCTGGTCGAAAAAGGCGAAGATCTCGTGCTTTACTACGGTGCGGCCGAAGTGTCCGTGGCCGCAGCACGCGTGAACAAGAAAGCGCTCGTCGACTCGCTGGGCATGGAGATCCGGTTCAACAGGAGCGCGCCGCCGCTCTGACGCTACTATAGTGGTTGTTGCTGCCCCGCAAAATTGCTCTTGCTTTGAGTTCCGACACTATGCAACACGCCGTGTCGGCGTGACGCAGATGTGACTATCGGAAAGTTGACATCGTCCTGGTGCATTCATAGGTTGCACTCAACACGTCGCATTAGCAGAGCGACGCTCGACTGACTTTGGAAAAACAATGACCGTATTCACGCACCGCTCCTTCAACGCAATTCGCGGCAACCGCCTCAACGGCGGGTGCTCGATGCGCGGAGCGCGGCGGCGAAGAGGTTAGTGCATTTGTCAACCGAAAATCTCGCCCCCGCACTCCCCCCGGATGCGGGGGCGATTTCGTTATGCGTACCGGTGAAGGCGCGATCGACGAATGTCGATCGCG
>JBOHTB010000112.1:0-10891 GCA_050733435.1 Gemmatimonadaceae bacterium
GGTGTGCGTGATCCAGCCGTAAAGTCCAGGCGTCGGCTTGTGTTTGAGTGGCGAACGCCGAGATGTCGCGCTCTTCTTCGTCGATCTCCCTCGCGCCCGTTTCTTCGTCGATTTCTTTCGCGCCTGCTTCCTCGCCATAACCTTCTCCTGTTATGGCGCCAACTTGTTTCAGCGCGGCGGCACTCGCAAGGAGCCAGAACCAGGCTCGATACACCGCCCGGTTCTGGCTCGCTTCGATCTCTACTTAGGCGGCACCGACTACCGACTCAACGCCTCCAGTTCAATGAGTTCACCCTCGCTGCGACGCATTGCCCGAGCGCGCGGCCGTTGAGATTTCCCGACTGAAAGTGGATCCCAGCGTACAAGCGCGAAATTCCCGCTTCCTCGGCCGCAGCGAAGATATGGTCGAACGAACGTGAAGCGAAACCGTCCGCGTCGTGAGCGTGATCGACGAAGGGGACGTTGGTCCCGAACAAAGCCTCGAGTGTCGCCGCGACCGCAGCCGACTGACCAGAATGCGCCGACACGTACTCGGGAAACGGGGGCGTCGGGAGCAGAGGACTCCAGCTCTGATCGATCACTCTCTGGATGTACGTGATGGGGCGAATCAGGTTGTACTGATATTTCGTCTGCCAGATACCAGTGAGCGCATCGGCGTCAGCGATTCCAGCGCGCGCGTACGCTTCCGCGGCCTGGGCCAGGTTCGCGTGTTGTTGCATCACGATCTCACCGACAATCGCGAGTGCGTGACCGGGCCCGGAGATCGTCCCGGGACCATCCGCCCAATATTGCGCGATCGTTCTCTGCTCCTGCGTAAGATTCTGCGACAACTGGTAATCGTAGTTCGCCTCGCTGTAGAACTGCGAGTTGTGGTCCTCGGAATACGCCGGCGGTGGTCCCGGGCTACACTGTGCCGCATTGGATAGAGCGAGCGTTCCGACCGTGGTCGCCCAGTATGGCTGCATTGCCACCTGTGTCGATGGGGCTGGCACCCAGAATCCCGGACCAACCGGAGGCGTGTAGGACGTGGGGAAGTTCGTCAGGTAGCTTCGATCTCCGCCGTCGTCGCGCGACGTCGCGAACACCGCTGCACCGACAGAGCGACCGAAGTCGCTCGAGAGCTTCGCGATTCCGGGTGGTACACCCACGCTGTACACGGACGCGAGGCTATCCTCGAGCGCGCTCAGGTCAGCGGTGTTCGCCGCCGCCTTATTCGTCTGATCGCCCCACAGTCCGCGCATCACCTCTGCCATCGCAGCGTTCGCGACGAGCGCCCAGTTGTACGGAATGCCGTTCGCTTGAGGAAGTGCACCTACGCCGTTCAATTGACTCGCGACGGACCGGTGGTCTGGCATGCCCTTGATGACCGACTCATAGAGAGCGAGGCCCATGTACCCGAACGCGCGCGCCTGCACGGGCGGTGTGAAGCCTGCCGTCTGCTTGGTGTAGGTGAGCGAGCGCTGATAGTAGGCGAGCGGAACGCCGGGATCGAAATCAGCAGCAGTGGATGGGCCGTGGATCCCGGTTTGACTTCTGGCTGTCGCCTCCGGTCCCGCGACCGGCGCTGCAGGATTATCGGCGCAGGCGGCGACCACCAGTCCGATTACGGCACCACCTGACACGTGGATGTATCTCCACATCGTGCGCCGCGGCCCGTGATGACCAGGCGGGGGCAGAAATTTCTCGGTGTTTGCGCTCATGTGCTCCTCCCCGATGATGATTGTGCGGAAATCCGAGGAGAGGAGAGTAGGTATGCCCACTCGATGGCGAACAGACCAAAAAGTGAACCGTCGGGAAGCTTACGGCTCTAGTACAGTCCCGTTCGCTCCTTCAACCAGTCAACTGCGAGAACCAATGGCATCCAGCCTATCACGTACAATGTGCTGCCCAAAATAAAGCCGACCAGCAATACAACCAGCACACCTATGAGGTTCCGCATCGCGAGGCTCCGGTGATCTCAAGATACAACCGTCCCCTCACTTTCGACCATCTTTCTTATCTAACTCTACCAGTGCCGAAGCTTAGGGCGGGGTAGCGCTCGCGGTTTGCGCCAGGGCGGCGAAGCGCGTGACGCCGAGCCAGTTTGGCAACGCGTTGCGATAATGGGGAGCGCCGTGCACCTCGACGCCGCCGTCGCGCATCGCCTGTAGCAGCGCGAGGTGACCGAGACACACGCGAGCGAGCGACTGGACCTCCGCTTCGATTTCAAGGTTTACCTCGTAGCCCGGATCGAAGAGACAGAGATCGACATTCGGGCGTTCCAGCACGAGCCAGAAAAGCCGGTCCTTATGTCCGCGAAAACGAAACTGGAGAACGACGCGTTTATCGGGGATAGCGTCGATGCGAACCAACCTTCGCAGCGACCACATGAGGAAGTCGGGATCGAGGTTTTTGTCGGCGAGATCCTTGCTCGCCCATCGATAGCCCCAGGTACCCAAGGCATCGATCACCGCACCAAGCTCGCGGCCACCAACTGTGAGATGGTATTCGTGATGTCCATCTTGTGCGGGCCGCTGCTCGATAATGCCGCTGCGCTGCAGGGCGTGCAGGCGCTGCGTGAGGAGATTCTTCGACATCCGCGGGACGCCGCGCTGGATGTCGGAGAATCGTCGCCCGCCCATCAGCAGCTCGCGCAGAATGAGCGGCGTCCAGCGCTCGGCGAAGATCTCGGCACCGAGGGCCACGGGACAAAACTGGCCGTAGGTGGTCATGGCTTTGAAGGTGGGATCGGCCCGAATGCCGGGCAAGTCCAATTTTTGAACCGACTAGCGATCCGGGCCGCTCGCAGCGTTCGCACGAGCCTACGTAGTGTAGCCCTCCCATTGGAACGGAAACGCCGTGGGACCCAACAGTGAGTCGATTAGCGGTTTGAAGATGGCTTCACCGTTGGAGCTGTTCGTCATGACGAGAATTCCGTCTCCCGTATTCTCGAACAGCAGCGCGAGATGTCTCCATCCGTCATCGTGGCCTTCCTTGAAGAACGCAGGACCCGCGGGAGACTTATACAGTCCCCAGCCGAGGCCATACCCGAGTCCGATGGCGGCATTCTCCGTCGTCGTGTCGGGAGCGAGCGTCGGAAACTGGTGCGCCGAATTGATCGTGAGTTGGCGACGCAGCATCTCGGAGGTCGTTCTGGCGTCGAGAAGGCGATGGCGCAGAACACCGCCCAGAAAAACGGCATAGTCGTGCATAGTCGTCTGCATCGACCCAGCCACGTTGGCCTGTGTTGGCTTTGAACGCTCGAGCGAGGTCTCTTTCTCGTCGTAGCCGTTCGCCAGGTCCTCCTCGAACTTCGGCTCCCAGATCATACTCGTGCGGGTCATGCCGAGCGGTTGGAAAAGCAACTCGCGCATAAGGACGGACACTGTCTTACCGGTCACGGTCTCCACGACCATTTGAGCAAGATCCATCCCTTCGCCAGAGTAGGCGTAGCGAGAGCCCGGTTGAAAATGAATGGCGAGGTGCCGGTCCTTTTCGAACCAGCGCCAATTCGCGAATCCGCTGGAATGATCCAGCAACATTCGAAGCGTGATCGTTTTGTACCGATCGTCGCCTCTTAAATCGGAGTATTTCGCGTAGTCAGGAAGCGGTTTGGGAAGATATTGGGCGATCGGCTTGTCGAGATCGAGCGTGCCTCGCTGCACGAGCTCCATCACGACTGTCGCGAATGCGGCCTTCGTCAGCGACGCCGCCGACATCACCGAGTTCGTGGTGAGCGGCAAATTGTGCCCGACATCGCGGTAGCCGTAGGTCTTGAGATACGCGATCTCGCCGCGGCGAAAGAGCGCGATGCCGGCGCCGGTGACATGGGCAGAGTCCATGAGGTGACTAACCACGCTGTCCACATAGGACGTCGTGATGGTCGATCCATCCAGCCGATTCACTGCCAGCGCTCGGCGAAGATCTGGACCGCTGGCGAGCTTCTGGACAGTCGCGCCCGCGCTTGCCGCGGCGCCCGTGTCGTTGATGACGTGGGCGATAGTGCCCTTACCGCCGCCGAGTGAGACCGTGACCATGTCGTGGAACCGAACGTTCGGAGGGACAGGTGCCTCGAACGCGTGATCCGCGACGACGGCGGGATTCTTGTAGAAAAAGCAGTAGCTCCCAAGTCCCCACGCCTCGTGGCTCGTTACTGCGGGTCCGACGCGATACGCGGAAAAGCCTCGCGTGGTTCCACTCATCCACTCAGCCTGAGTGGGCACGTCGTACGGCATCTCGTTCTGAAAGAAATAAGTCCGCCCGCCGTTGCCGTTCCATTGGACCTGGTACTGCTGGTAATGCTCCACGAAGAGTCCGTACATCGTCACGTTGCTGCCATTCACCACGAGGCCATTCGCCGCGGTGTTGGATGTCCAACTGACACCTTTGCCATGATCGGCCCTCCACAGCCACATGTGATCTCCGATCACGTCGTTGCTGTTGATCACGAGCGACTGCGTCGCTTTACCAACACCGGCGCCACCGATGCGAAAGAAAACATCACTGAGCAGCGATGGATTGGACGAGTGGTTTTTCGACGAGCCTGGAGGTCCAACCTGCACGAGAACTGGCGAGTTGATTGCGCCCGCGTCGATCAGAAGACCGGCGATGGTCACGCCGTCCACATCATCCACAGTGATTGCGCTGACGCCGTTGTCCGGGACGAGTGTCGCGAGCCCGAGGCCGAGCACCACCGTGTTCGCGCGCGTGATATGTAGCGGAGCGTCGAGGTGGTAGATGCCAGGCGTGATGATGAGGTTCTTGTTGCGGGCGAGCGCGTCGTTCATCGCCCTTGCGGACGCGCCCGGCTTCACGATCGAGAACTCGCTTATCGAGTGTGCCACGCCCGGCGCCTTGCCGGACTCCCACGTCGTTCCGCTGGCGTTCGACCGCAGGGCGGGCACGAAGACTTTCCATTCGCCGCGAGCGTCGACGTAGAGAAAGGGTTTCTCGCGGATCACCGGCGACAAACCGATCGTCGTGTAGGGCGGAGTCGGGAAGCTGGTCGGCGGAGCATTCACGGTGCCGACGAAAACCATGTTCCAGTTCGATCCCGCCCAGCTTCCGAGACTGCTGTTGAGCGTGAGCCATTGTTGCTGGCTGCCGGATCTCACCTGTCCGTCGACTTTGGAATCGCCGAGGAAGCCGCCGCTCGACCAGCCGCCGTCATCGAGGACGAGGTCACCGCGAATGTGCATGCGGCGCATTGGCGCAGCCTGCGACACGGCCCATTGGTCGAATCCACCGGTGGGATTCACCGACATGTTTTCGGCGATTCGCCAGAAGTTCACAGTCGCATTCCCTTTCCTCCAGCGCGCGTCGGCGCGTATCCCGCCGTTGATGACGACCTGGTCGGGTGACAGACCGAGGCCGGAGATCTGAGTGTAGTAGCCCACTCGCGCATTGACGGTGTACGTCCCGGGCTTGAACACGAGCGCGAACCGCTCTGGACCAAATTCGTTCGACTCCTGCGATTTGAAAACGGAATCGAGCTTTGCCTGGATAGCGGCGGGAGGCGTCGTCGGATCGAAGATCGTGACGTTCGGGCCGAAGTCGGGATCGGTATTCTCTCTGGGCGGATACGTGAACGACTGGGAGACAAGCAGTCCCAGCAGCCCACTCGCTCGGAGAAAGGTTCGACTTCTCATGTCCACCCGTCCAATGTGACGTCGATGGAATACCGGTGAGGTCGCATTTACCTAGGAGTTCCCACGGTCGATTGTGTAAGGTAGCAAACTATGCCATTACACCACGATCTCCACATAATCGTTGACAAGCATAGAATGCCATTCTATATTGGCTAGAACCTCATTCTATGCTTGGGGGGAGGATGGTCTATCGCCGAACGGAACGCGGCGAGGCAGTTCGGGCAGCGGTACAAGCCCGCATACTGAGCGCCGCGGGCAAGTTATTCATGAGCAAGGGGTACGACGCTACAACAATGCAGGACATTGTCAGGGAAGCCGACACGTCGATCGGCAATGCGTATTTCTATTTCCAGAACAAGGAAATGCTCATGCGGGCGCTGGTCGAATCATCGTTCAACACGATGTTCGATGCGGCCGAGGAGCGTGTCCGGCGTGTACCTGAGGGGCCGGAACGCATCGGGACACTTATTGCCGTCAACACGACGACTTTTCTCACCACCCGACGCGAGATGCTGCGGGTCCTCGTCGCGGATTCGCGGATGGGGATCATCCAACGAATGGGCGACATCGCGGTCGAGCGCTGGATCGGCATACTGTCATCCTCGTTCCCCGATCGCCCGTCACATCAATTGCCAATGATCGCCGCCGCAATATGGGGCGTAAATCGTTCCATCGTCGAGCGCATTGCGCGCGACGTCCTCATGATGGACATAAAGGATGCGGCTACGTTCATGGTACGCTGGTCGCTCGCTGCGCTCGATGTCCCCGCCGCGAGAATCAAGCGCATTGAGGCATCCGCGTGGAGACTCGCCTCCCGGCACGCGCGCGAACAGGAGGCCCTTTCATGGTGACCAGTCTGGAATCTCCGATCGTCAGCTGGCTCGGCCCGCCACTCTTGGCCTCTCCGGAGTCCACCCGGCGAGCGCGCGCGTTGTGGCTCATTTCCTGGTCCTTCTTTGGGTTCCTAACAGTCATCCTCCTCGTCGGGAGCGTCGTCACGCCCTCGAGCCTCATGAGGCGCGCTGTGTCCATTGGCGCAGTGGGTGCCCTCGTGCTGCTTCTCCATGTTCTCAACCGCACTGGACGGACAGCCCTGGCGAGTTGGATTCTGGTGCTGGGCCTGACACTCATTCTCACTCAACGCGCGTGGAACACGGGAGGAGTGCACGCTCCCGTCGCATTGTTCTACGTCCTGTTCGTGCTGATGGCCGGCGGCCTGCTCGGTGTCAGGGGAAGCATCGTTGTCGCGTTGGCCTGTATTTCGAGTGCGACGTTCCTCGTCGGTGCCGAGATTGCAGGCTGGATCATCCCGTCTCGTGTCGCAGTCTCACCCGCGGAAGCATACATCGCCGTGGTGTTGGCTCTTTCAGTCACGCTGCTCTGTCTAACGCTGCTGCTGCGCCAGGCGGAAGGTCTCGCGAGAGATGATATCGTGAACATGTTCGTTCACGACATGCGCTCACCACTCATGGTGATAATGGCGAATCTCACCATGCTGCAAGAGGACGTGGCAGAGCACCCTGAATTCGCGGAACACGCCGACGCGGCTCTGGCGGAGACGATTCGCGTCAACACGATGGCGAATAATCTGCTCGACATCAGCCGACTCGAGGCAGCGCGGCTCCCGCTGCAGCGCACGTCGACGGATGTCACCCAGGTAGCGCGAAATGTGACGCGCGCTTTGGCTGCGCTGGATCCCACTCGTCAAATCGAAGTGCGCGCACGCATGCCCGTGGTATGTGAGTGCGACACGGATCTGGTGCGACGCATCATCGAAAATCTGGTCAGCAATGCGATTAAGCACACTGCCCGTGGTGGCCACATCCTCGTCGAAGTGTCGTCGGAGCCAGCGTGCGTGCACATCGCGGTGCAGGACGACGGGCCGGGGGTTCCGAACCAGTCACGGGATCGGATCTTCGAACGGTATTCCGCAATGGGGATTAACACACCTGCAGGAACTCATTCCGTCGGACTTGGCCTCGCGTTCTGTAAGCTTGCGGCTGCCGTGCATGGCGGGAAGATCTGGGTCGAAGACGTAGAGCCACGAGGTAGCCGCTTCGTCGTCGAGCTGCCATTGCAATAAGTAGCGCTACTTCACGATCGTGGCCGACTTGATGTAGTCGAGTTTGGGAAACGCGCGTTGCAGATACTCGTTCCCCTCTTGCGCGATCGAATCCTGGCTCGGCCCCGAGCCGTTCGGGGCACCCTCGCCGTACCCGCCGTACAGCGCATCAACTGCTTTCATTCCGTCGACCACTTTCCCAAACGGAGAAAAACCCTGTGCGTCGAGTGACGCATTGTCACCGTAGTTGATGAAAAACTGGTTCGACCTCGTATTTGGCCCCGACGTAGCGAACGTGACCATTCCGCGCTTGTTGCTCTGAGCTACCGGATCATCGGGAATTCGGAGGCTGTCCATTCTTGCGTTGATCGCGGGATCGCCGCTCATGCCAAACTGCGCCATGAACCCCGGCAACACACGGAAGAAGCGGATGTCCTTGAAGTAGCCCTGGGTCACCAAACGATAGAATCGGTCCGCGCCTTTGGGCGCCCATGCGCGCGTGACTTGAATCGTAAAATCGCCCTTGGTGGTCTGGAACTTCACCCGAAACGAATCAGGAGACGCCGCATCAGATGGGGAAGGGCCCGCAGCTGGCAGGGCCGTCGCACGCGGGGGAACCGGAGGTGTTTTGTCCCTGCAGGCAACGGCGAGCAAAGGCAACGCTATGAGAGCGAGCAAAGCGGACGGGTGTATGCAGTGGCTCATGGCAAACCCCTCAGTCATTTGTCTGCTCATTGCGAACCCCGCTTGGCGGCCAGCACGCTCCATCGTGCCATGACATTGTTGTACTGCGCTCTCGCCTTCGCCACGTCATCGAGCTCTCTCGCGGTTGGAGCGACATCCGCTCCCTGCATTGCCATCGCCGCTGCCATCATCTCCGCTTGCACATTCTCCAAAGTCGGTGGCCCGCTCGGCGCCTGGCGGAAGCCGAATCCCCGCCTCGTCACTCGGACGGCAGGCGGCGCGATCGAGTCGATCTGCGACTTCAACGCGGCGTTGCTCGGGCTCGTCAGCCGGTCGGACATCTTGCGCGCTGCCAAATACGCCGCGCGAAGAGCGACAGCTCCATCGTACATCTCGCGCGAAAGAGTCGACACCTGCGCTATCGCTGAAGCGGGAGTCTTCACCCGAGGATCGAGCACGAGCTCGAGCGGCTGCGTGTATGTCTTGCCGTCAGCAACGAGTCGCACGGTGTACGAACCGGGCGCCGCCCACGGAGTGTTCGGAACCAGGTACGTTCGATGCGGAACCGCTCCGGTCTCCGACGGACTAGTGCCCTGGATCGGATCGTAGCGCATGTCCCAAATGAATCGATGCATTCCCGCGCGCGACGAGAGCGCAGCATTCGGAGCTGCCCAGTAAAGCGGAACAGAACAGTGCGGCGCGCTGGTATTTCGCTGGCAAATCTTGTTGTACTCCGCCGATTGCAACGCTGGATCGGGCCCGGAAATCGTGTCGGTGCTCGAGTAAGTGCGAATGATTTTCCCACCCGCATCCACGATCTGGAGATCCACCTTGCCGGCATTTGCCCGCAGGAAATAGTCGATGACCGCACCGGCCGGCGGATTCTCGCCCGCTGGAACCTCGGGCGGCCACGGGGTTGGATCGTTTTCAGCGAAGCGGACGCGCACCGCTGTTGCGGGCTTCACCAGATACGATGACGATGGCGCGTTGCCCGCGGTCGTCCGTGCCCGCAACGGGGTCACGTCGTCGAGTATCCAGAAACCTCTCCCGTGTGTCGCGGCGATGAGATCCGAACAGAGGCACGCGGCGTCGTCCTTCAACTGGAGATCGCGCACCGAGATCGCCGGCATGTTGATGCGAAGCGATTGCCAATGGTCGCCATCGTCGTAGGAGACCCACACCTGGGTGTCGGTGCTTCCATATAGTAGGCCTTTGACCTCCGGATCTTCGCGGATCGAGTTCGTGACAGAGCCCGTGGCGATGCCGTTGTCGATCTCCGTCCACGTACGCCCGCCGTCGTGCGTGCGCCACAAGTGTGGATTCATGTCGTCGACTCGCATCGAATTCGCGGCTGCGTACGCCGTGTTCGTGTCGAAGTGCCCCGCTTCAATGTTGAAGATGCGCGTCCACGGCTTGATCTGCGCCGGCGTGACATTCGTCCACTTCGCGCCGCCGTCGGTCGTCACCTGAATGTTGCCGTCATCCGTCCCCGCCCAGATGACGTTGATGTCCCTCGGCGATGGAGAGAGAGCCGTGATGGTGCCGAGTGGCGCGGGCTTGACGGTGCTCGCGTACTTGCCTGCGGTGGCGGGAACGTCCCAGGTCTGCCGAGCGAGATCGGGACTGATGCGCGTCCAGCTTTTGCCGCCATCGGTCGTCTTCCATACGGCGTTGGAGACGTAGTACAAAGTGTTCGGATCGAGCGGCGACCAGTTGATCGGCATCGTGCGAACGTTGCGATTGTAGCTCTCGCCGTTCGGACCCTTTGCGCTCATGTCGGGACCGACGGACGTTGTCTGCGATGTCTTCCGGTTGTAGAGCGAGACACCGGTGCGCGCGCTTCCGTAGACGAGGTCGGGATCCTTCGGGTCGGGCGCCGCGATTCCGTACTCCTGGATGTTCACCGGGTGCCAGTCGTGAAAGGTTATCTCCCCGTCGGGTGAGCGGCTGTCCACGCAGGCCGATCCCGAGTCCTGTTGTCCGCCGCACACGCGATACGCGAAAGTGTTGTCCGTCGAGACGTGATACATCGCCGCCGTCGGCTGGGTGTACCAGTTGCTCCACGACACGCCGTGGTTGGCCGAGATCACGCCGCCCTGATCGGAGACTGCGAGGATGATGTCGGTGTTGTTCGGATTGACCCACACCCGCTGGTAGTCATCGCCTCCCGGCGAGCCACGCACGGCGGTCCAGGTGACGCCGCCGTTGTCAGAGCGCCACATGACGACCGATGCGCTATAGATCACGTTCTCGTTTTTCGGATCGACGGTAACTGTCGGGAGGTCTCCGCCGCCGATGCGCGCGAGCGGGCGCTGATCCAGGCCGCGAGTCGAATCGCGGGTGACCTCGGCCCAGTGCTCGCCGCCGTCGGTGGTCTTGTAGAGATTCACCACGCCCGTAACACTGTTGGTCGGTGTCGCCGTCGCTGTGAGCGCATAGATAACCTTCGTGTTGCTCGGCGCGATCGCGATGTTCGCCTCGATGACGTCTGGAAAACCATTGGTGAGCTGCTTCCACG
>JBOHTB010000113.1:0-3324 GCA_050733435.1 Gemmatimonadaceae bacterium
TCCGTGGCGATTGCGGTCACGGGTCGCGGGGTCGCGTTCGTCGCTCGGGCAGTGTGTGGACCGGCGCCTCCCATCATTCCAGTCAGTCCGATCGTGAACGCGATAACAATGGCGGAGTGGTGCGTGATCATTCAGGAACTCCTCTTTTTCTAGTGGAAAGCACTGACACGTACGGTGACGCGGCTCTGCTTGCGCACCGTCGCGCAAAATGCGAGTATGCGACGTGAGCCGCCGAAGGGCGGTCATAGCCAATATTGTCATCGAACGAAACCTCCGCTGTCCCCAAAAAACAGGACAAGTCAGGAGGAAGGGAGGGTTTTCCCCTTGGAAGCAGCCTTCAACTGCGCCAAACGCGCCTGCTATGCGGGACTGGATTCAGTCTCGCTTCGCCGAGAGGTAGCGGACAGAGTCTCGGAGGCAGTGCAGTTCGACGCGCACGCCTTCAGCACATGTGATCCCGACACCGGTCTCACCACCCACACCGTCGGCGATGGAATTCCTGCCGGTCTGGCGAAGGTGTACGTGCAGCATCTCTATCCGGAGGATCTGGCGCTGCTTTCGATGGACATGCCGAAGAAAGGCGTCAACATCTTCTCGATGCTCGAGCAATCGCCCCGTGCGCGATTGGTGATGAATTCATTCGGCATACGCCAGCAAATGCACGTCGCTATTTCTGACGCCGGAAAGCTGTGGGGAACATGGTGTCTGATGCGCGGGAGCCTTTCCATCGCGACCACGAGCCGCGACTACGTTTTTCTCCGACGTCTCGCGCCACACCTCGCGCGCGGGCTGCAAACCGCGGCTCTCATCGACCGCGGCATGGCCGAGGTCCTGACTTCAAGCGAGAAAGCGCCCGGTGTCATCGTGCTCGATTCGGCCAATCGGCCGACACTTCGTACCGCGATGGTCGGTGGCTGGCTCGACGATCTCGCTGATGTTGGGATGGGCTGCCCAGAAGACATTCCGCTCTCGATTCTCGGCCTCGCATCCCAGCTCCGTGAGCGGACCAACCATATCGGGTTCGAGCCAACTCTCCGCGCTCGTGGCCGATCCGGTCGCTGGTACATGCTTCGGGCATCGCTGTCGGAGCCGAACGTCGTGGGGGAAAGCGCGGTCGTCGTGGTAATACGGCCGGCGATGCCTCAGGAAATCGCGAAGCTCCTCACGCGACTGTACGCGCTGTCGGAGCGGGAACGCGAAGTTGTAGCCGCGGTCGCGCGTGGAGAGGCAACGAAATCGATCGCGAACGGGCTGGGCGTATCGCCCCACACCGTCAACGAGCACATCCAGCGCGCCTGCGACAAACTCGGCGTTCGCGGACGCAAAGCGCTCATCGCAAAACTTTTCTTCGATGGATACGCGCCGAATCTCGCGACGCCACGACCGACGATCGGGAGTGCGCGTGGGATCGCGTAGCGGGAAGCGGGAAGAGGGAAGAGGGAAGCGGAACGGCCTGCTGACCGAGGACTCGGACTAACGGCATCGACGATTGCGGACTGATTGAGGATCGAGGACTCGGACTACCCGAGGAGTCCGGACTAACTGCTAAGTGCAACTGCCCTCACTCACTTGTGCGGGCTGTCAGCTAGTACTGCGCGCTCTCGGCAAAGGTTCTTGACACATCCGTTGGCGTAGGGCATGGGCAATTGCGTTCGCCGTCGCGCGACAGGAGCTGCCCGTTCCAGCGCTTGGCTACCAGCGTAAAGCGGACAGCGAAGTAGTTCAGTGCGCCATCGAGACGCCGTCGGCTCGCACGCTGTGAGTTCTCAGTCCTCAGTTAGTCCGGGTCCTCGATCCGGAATCAGTCCGCGATCGTCGATGCCGTTAGTCCGAGTCCTCGGTCCGCTTCCCCCTTCCCGCTTCCCGCGTCCCGCTTCCCGCGTCCCGCTTCCCGCTTCCCGCTTCCCGCTACCCCTCGAATAGCGACCTGAACGCGCTCTTCGCGGTGATCCGTCGCAGATACTGCAGTTCATCACCCGCGAATGGAACCGGCACGATCTTGAATTTCTCCGTCAGCGCGTTGTTGGCGATCGTATTGTCGACCGCAAGCAGATCCAGCAGGCTCGACGTCACTGGCGGATTCGGCAGTACCCGCTGAACGATGGCGACCACCGGCCGCAGAACACCAACGGGCACAGGCACGAGCCGTCTCGTTGTGCCCATCGCTGTAAGAATTCTCTCGGTCATTTGCCTGAGGGTGAGCGGTACCGCTCCGCCCAGGTCGTAGGTCTGGTGCACGGTATCCTTTTTCTCAAGTGACAGCCGCACCACTCTCGCTACATCATCGACGGCAACTGGCTGGAACCGCGCCGTTCCGCCGCCGGGCATTGGAAAGATCTTCGGTGTCAGACGGATCAGTCTGGCGAGCACGTTCACGAACTGGTCTTCAGGCCCGAAAATCACCGACGGACGGAGAATCGTCCACGCCAGTCCGCTCGTTTTCACCGAATCCTGCGCCACCCCCTTGCTGTGAAGAAACGGATACGGTGACCTGCTGTCGGCGCCGTTCTGCGACATGAAGATGATTCTGCGGATGTTCTGGGCCCGCGCCGCCGAGATTAGACGCTCTGTCGCGGCCGTGTTTGTCTCGCGGTACGTCTGGCCCTTCTTCTCGATGGCGATCGCCGCGAGATGGACTACCGCCCCACAGCCGCCGAGCGAGTTTCTGAGCGCTGTAGCATCGCGCACGTCGCCGACGCGGAATTCCACCGGCAGCTGTCCCAGCGCCATCGCCGCTCGCGCCGGATCTCTTATCAGCGCCCTCACCTGCCAGCCGCTTTTTGTCAGCTCTCGGCATGTATGGATGCCGACGAGGCCGGCTGCTCCGGTTACAAGTACCGGTTTTTTCTTGTCCGCCGAGTACGGGAGAGGCTGCTCGGCGACAGCGGTGCCGGGCCCTTCGCTCTCGTACGAGTAGGGTCCGCGGTTATCCATCAACCCCGCGACTAAGGATCACTCTCGTGGCGGCGTCTCGCGACCTCGTGTGCCGCGAACCACGATGCGGTACATGAGGAGGAACATGCCCATCGTGAGAAGGATGTGAATCCATCCCGGAGCCGAAGTGGCGAACGCCACGAATGCCCAGACCACAAGCATCACTATTGCCGCGATTATGCCTAAATCCATTGGGAATTTCGTTGACCTTGAATGTGACGATGGATAAGTTCAACCAGTCAGTAGGACACCTGCAACAAAAAGAATTTTCGGCATCATCGTTGGGGCGGAGAACTCACTTTTTGAGCCAACAAGTCCTTCGAGTGGGTCCGACAAACTTTGCTGACGTCATGCCCCAGTGCGGGGAAGACGGTAGGCGGGGTGAGGGCC
>JBOHTB010000114.1:0-10689 GCA_050733435.1 Gemmatimonadaceae bacterium
GTGAAGGGCTCAACACAGCATTTGCAGCTATGGACAAGCTGCGGCTGAAGCCGCCACTCATAGTCGAGCGGGAGAACTCGGTCGTCGTGGTTATCCGCCACGAAGCGTTAGCGTCACCCGAAGAAGCGGTAATGGAATACCTCGAGAACCACGAGGAGATTGTCAACCGCATCGGAAGGGAAATCACTGGCATTGCCTCGGAAAACTCGATGAAGAACGTCTTCTATCGGCTACGAGATCGCGGTTTGATCGAACCTGTCCCAGGGCGAATTGGTTTCGCAGCAGCCTGGCGGAAAAAAGTCATCCCCAGCCCCCTGATACCTAACACACGCTGAAGCTGACAACCGATTCAATGAAGCTAGCTGCGCTCGCAAATTATTTTATTCGCTTGCAGCTTAGCTAAAGGCGTTATGCGTCGAACGAAATTCTTTCGGACAGCCCACTTACGCTGAAGGTGGTTCTCGACAGGAGGTATCACGATGGGTAAACCTCGGAAATCAAATGTTGCTGCGCGTGTTCGCAGCCCGCGAGTAGCGGCACCTCGGCCTTCCCTCGCCGTCCGCATCCGTTCGCAAATCATCGGACTCCTGCCCGTGATCGCGATCTTCTTCGGTACGCGTCAGCTGCTCGCGGAAGCCTTCCGTATTCCAAGCGGGAGTATGGAGCCGACGCTGCTCGTCGGAGATTGGCTCTTCGTCAACAAGCTCCGGTACGGACCGCATATCCCATTCACCCAGTCGTCCCTGCCCGGCTACGCCTCGCCGAGGCGTGGAGACGTCGCCGTCTTCATCTCCCCACCGCAAGATCCTGCGATCCGAATCTCTTGGGATGAGGTTACGCCGACCCTCGTGAAGCGCATCGTCGGTGTCGCCGGCGATACGCTGCTCATGCGCCACGGCCAGCTACTCGTCAACGGTGTCCGAGTCCCGTCACCCAACTCATTCGTTCTTCCAGAAGCAGTCGTGGATCAGCCGCAGCCTATTTTCGCATGGCAACACGAGATTGAGATCCGCGACTCACGCTTCGGCCCTCCCATAGCATCTCCAAGCTTGCATGAATGGGGGCCGGTCATTGTGCCAGATGGCACATACTTCATGATGGGCGACAATCGGGACAATTCAGTCGATAGTCGCTACTACGGACCCGTGCCGCGCGCCAACCTGCGTGGAAGACCGATGTTCGTCTACTACTCGTACGATCCCGACTCGGGCCTCGACTACTTTCGAGCCATTACCGCGATCCGGTGGCGGCGCCTCGGAACATGGATCCGGTGAGTCGGCTGGTCTAGAACGAAACGACGTGATATGACTATTAAGCGGATGGACAACGTCGGCATAGTGGTAGAATCCCTCGATGCCGTCATCCCATTTTTCACCGAACTTGGCCTACGCCTCGAAGGGCGAGCCATGGTCGAAGGCGAATGGGCCGGGCGCATCACCGGGCTGGGAGACCAGCGCGTCGAGATCGCCATGATGGTAACGCCAGACGGCCACAGTCGACTCGAGCTTTCGCGATTCCTCGCTCCGCCCGTAATCGCCGACCATCGGAACGCCCCCGTGAACGCACTCGGCTACTTACGTGTGATGTTTGCAGTGACGGACATCGACGATACGCTCGCCAGGCTCGGCAAGCACGGTGCGGAGCTCGTTGGTGACGTGGTTCAGTACGAAGAATCGTATCGGCTCTGCTACATCCGCGGCCCTGAAGGAATTCTCATCGGGCTCGCCGAGGAGCTCAGGTAAGAGGTTCTCGCGTAGGGACGGGATAGGCGCTCAGTCGGCTTGCTACATCCCTTCGTTCTTTCTCAACCCCGCGACAACCGAATCGACCTCGCTCAAGTACGCGTCAATCAAGTCCCGCCGAAACGTGATCGTCCACGAGTCCTGGATCTTCGGATAGAATGTCACGACGAGGCTATCCCGATTAGCTCGCAGAAGCGAATCCGGTATGCGGACTCCGACCGTCGCCATCGGCGAGCACTCATCACCGTAGAAGCACGAGTAAGAATCGCCCTGCCGGCCAGTTCGCAACAGAAGCTGGTTCGGCCTGACGGAGGCGTACTTGAAACCGCCCATGGTGTGCGCGTAAAAGGGCGTCATGTAGATCCGGTGGTCGCCAAGCCGAAGGCCCCCGACCAATTCTCCGGTCCGGCTCACCGAGGTACGTAGACCGAACTCCGGATCGTCCGAGTTCCAGGCGACGATCGAGATGACTGACGAACCCGGGAACGCGCGCACCTGAACGACCGGACTTCCGACGTCAGCTTCGTCGGCCGATGTGACCGAAGCCTTAGCGGTGTCTCCAGCCTGAGTCACGGGCGTTGTAGCAGAAGAACCGCCCCCGATCACGGGCAACGAACAGCCCATCACACCCGCGACGACCACGGTCGTACAGACCAATGTCAGTCTCTTCATGGATTCTCCTGGGCAGTAGGCGTGGCGCGCAAGAGTGCACACTGACCAGCAAAAAATTGCATACAATAGGCCCGTCTGGTAAGCGGCCAGGTCAACTGAACTAAGGTCTTGGATAGATGACTCAACACTTCTCGGATGAGTCATGCTGACGGTAAATTGGGAAATGATCGAGCCCATCCTCGACGACAAATCTGCAGTGTACTGTGGTGCCACTAGGCTTCGGATTAAAGCGGCGGCCTCATGCGAATCGTGATCAACGGCATCGGCGTCGCCGGTCCAGCTCTCGCCTTTTGGCTGAGCCGGTCCGGTCATGAAGTGCTGCTCGTCGAAGAGGCACCTCGGCTTCGCACCGCCGGCTATATCATCGACTTCTGGGGTATCGGATACGACATCGCCGAGCAGATGGGGATCATCGGCGAGATCCGCGCGCTCGGGTATCAAGTGCGCGAGGTCCGTATCGTCGATCGAAGGGGTCGGAAGCGAGGCGGCTTCAACGTCGACGTCTTCGGCCGGATGACCAACGGCCGCTTCACGAGCGTGCGACGCTCCGACATTTCGGCGACGATCTACCGCGCCATCGAGGGAAAGGTCGAGGCGATCTTCGGCGATTCCGTTTCCAAAATCGACGATGATGGAAACCGTGTGCGCGTTTGGTTCGATCACGCGAGGGAGCGAGAGGTCGATCTCGTAATCGGCGCTGACGGTCTGCATTCGCGCGTCCGCTCTCTCGTGTTCGGGCCCGAATCGGATTTCGAAACCTCGCTCGGCTATCATGTCGCTGCGTTCGAGGCGCACGGTTACCCGAAGCGCGACGAGCTCATCTTCATGGGTCATAGCCTCCCGGGCCGGCAGATCTCGCGTTTCTCGATGCGCGACGACAGGACGCTCTTCCTGTTCGTCTTTCGGGACGAGCTCATGGACCCCGCGCACAAGGAACCGAAGTCCGTGTTGCGCGGCGTCTTCGGCGGTTCCGGTTGGGAATGGCCCCAGATCGACGCGCAGCTCGAGCGCGCCACCGACATCTACTTCGACACCGTCAGTCAGATCCGGATGAATCATTGGACCAAGGGTCGAACCGCGCTCATCGGCGACGCCGCGGCCTGCGTTTCCCTGATGGCCGGCGAAGGAACGGGCCTGGCAATCGCCGAGGCGTATGTGCTCGCGGGCGAGCTGCACGCGTGCCGCGGTGACTTTGCGACAGCTTTCGCTCGGTATGAGCAGCGGCTGATGCCGTTTCTTGGAAAGAAGCAGGAGTCGGCGGCGAAGTTCGCTTCGTCGTTTGCGCCGAAGACTTCGGTCGGGATTCTGTTCCGCAATCAGGTCACACGACTGATGCGAGTGCCGTTCATTGCGGACCTGGCGATGGGCCGCCAAATGCGGGACGACATCGCGCTCCCGCGCTACGCTATGCCGTCGGCGTGAGGAGGATGCGGCGTCGAGATGCGGTTGCGGCGCGATGGTCTTTGCCCCTGAGTCTCTTCACGTGCTAGAATGGGAAGCTTCGCGGAGGCGCTTATGACCAAGTCAACCCGGTTCGTCGCGATACTCACAGTGCTGGCGTGTATGGTCGCTACTGGGAAGCTGACTAGCCAACCGTCCGTGCCAAGTCACCTTGCGACTGGGACGCAGATTCTCTTTCTTGGCACCGCTGCCGGGCCACCGCTACGTGCCGAAAGATCGGAACCGGCCACGCTGCTCATCGTCGACGGTAGGCGCTATCTGATCGACTGCGGAATTGGCACGGCGCGACGTCTCGTGCAAGCCGGCATCCCATCGGAGACGATCGGCACCATTTTTTTCACGCACCTGCACCCCGACCACACGCTCGGCCTCGCCGACGTGTTGGCGAATGATTTTCAGCAGCGCAGCGCTGCCGACGCTGAACACACCGTCAGCATTTACGGACCGCCGCAGACAAAGATGCTCGTCGACGCCGCGTATCGTTTCATCAGCATTCCGTATGCGGTGTTCGCGGCAGAAGGCGGTGGCCCGGGCGGCGGCGGCCTGCCAGCGGCGACGCCGTTTCCGGTTCATGAGATCGGTGTGGGAGTCGTGTACGCGGACGACAAAATCAAGGTCGTCGCGGTAGAGAATACCCACTACATCTTGATGCCGGAGAGCTCACGTGCCGTGATGAAGTCGTATTCGTACCGCATCGAGACGCCGCACGGCACGATCGTGTTCACCGGCGACACGGGACCGAGCGACGCGGTCGTCCGACTCGCCGAGGGCGCCGACGTGTTTGTCTCGGAGGTCTCGGACTTTGCGGAGTTGAGCGGGTTCGCCGATCACATGGCGCAGCAGCATAACTGGTCGCCGGAGCGACGCAATCTCTTTTGGGCACACTTGACCAAAGAGCACCTCGACATCAAGGACGTGGGCCAAATGGCAGCAAAGGCTCACGTGAAGTCGGTGCTGTTGTATCACTGGGACCCGACCGACCCGGCCAAATATCTCGCCGGCGTGGCGAAGTATTTCTCGGGCCCGGTGTTCGGTAGTGCCGACTTGCAGCGATATTGCGTGGGCGCGGCTTCACCAAGTGGTCAATCCAATGGACCGTCGCTCCGTCTCTGTGAGTAGGCGCGTGCTTGCCTGAACTTGGGCGTCGGTCAGTCAAAGAGGCCTTTCATGAAAAAACAAAACTCAGGCATCATTTCCCTGGTTGTCGTTGCCCTTGTGACTGTTGCGTGCAATCGCAACCCTTCGGCGCCGGTCATTCCTGTACCGCCGGAAATCCCCTCTGCGCCGACTGAGATTGTCGTCGGAACAACTGCACTTCGACTCACCACTTCTCTCTGGCGAAATTTCCAACCCAGCTCGTCACCCGACACGCGACTTTTTGCGCAACTACGAGTAGAGTCACCCGCTGGCGGTCTGGTGCCTTCCGGTCTTAAAATCGAAAAGGCCTGGCTGATTCTCGGTGATGAAGCCTGGATTTCCATACCGCAGGTAGGCCCTGCTTCTACGCCAAACAGCGTCGAGTACATGTCTCGCGGTGGGCCCGAGTGGCCGATCGGCGGCCTCGTGACCGCAGTGATCCAGCTTCGCGACGCCAACAACAATGTCAGTCTGCTTCGTGCTGCCCCGCAGGCGGTTGGCCGAGTGGACTGAGGTTGTCTCCGCGCGCACTTTCTCTCGGCTCAGACAGCAACGAGCCGAATCAGCCTGCGAAAAAGCGATGACGCCGATTGAGCGGCCCGAGGATACGCCAGCGGCATTTGAGGCCGCCTGGAATGCGCATGATATGATTGCCTTTGGCGCCTTATTTCATCGGGATGCAACTTTCGTAAACCGATTTGCGCACTACGTGCACGGTGTCGATGAGATCGTCGCGCTCCACCAGCCTATCCATGCGACGATCTATCGCGATTCGACCGTCGAGAACGAGCTGATCGACGTCACCGCCGTTGGTGATGACGCGACCGTCATCCATTTCTGGAGCCGTCTGCGCACTGGTTCCGCTCACCCTGCGGGCCCGCACGACGTAGATACGCTGATCATGGCCGTTGTCACGCGCCGGGACGGGAGTTGGCGAATCCAGGCGCTCGAAAACGTCACTTTGACAAACCCGCGAACGGGAGAGACGGTGTTGCGACGCTAGCGCGATGGCGCGCGATCTTCTTCGCACCCATGTTGGAGATGCACGCAAGAATGTGTCGCGTGGGTTGGACTTGGGCGTTGGTCCGCAGCTAAAGACTACGTCATTTGTCGTATAGCTCTCGAGCCAGCGCACGCCCAACATCTCCTGTGAATTCCACAGGAGACAACTATGATGTGGTCACGCACCGGATTCACGCTCGCTCTGGGTATCGCAATCTTCTCGGCACGACCCGCGCGCTGTCAGCAGTTGCAACTGATCGAAGCTGGCGTTAAGACTCCCGACTACGCCGAGGTCGGCGATACGCGTCCCTCTGACTTCCAGTTGACCGCAAAAAGTGTCGGTTGGTCGGCTTACGGATCTATCATGGGCGGCGTCTTCGGGCTCGATGTGGATGGCGCCTACTGCAAACGGCATCATCGTGGTGAGGAGAGCTTCCTATTCGGACCTTGTTTCCTCTACACCGGTGACGGGGCCGCCGCCGGCTGGTTCGGCGGCGCCGTTGTGGGTGCCACGTTTGGGGCAGCTCGAGTAGCCGAGAAGCGGGGTTGTCCTCGCGGAACCGCGATATGGCGAGCAATGATCGGAGCTGCCGTCGGATCGACGCCCGGTGCGCTGATCATTGGGAATCGCTCTGGCAACTACTCTTCTTCGGCTTCAGCAATCACTGCCGCTGCTCCGTTGCTTTCAGGTATTGGGGCTGCGGTCGCAGTCCTCGGGTGTCACGCTTGATGAGGGCGGCGGCGTAATGAGAAGCCAAGTGGCTTCGTCGTTTTAATTTCCAGCGCGAGAACGGTCGTTGGCATATTACCGCGATTCAACTAACGAGCGTATCGTGAGACGGTATCTATCTACACGCATACGGTCCGAAACCTGAGCAATGCGTCCTGATTCGCTGATCTTTCGCACCTACCTCTTTCGAGGAGCTTTGCTTTGGGCTGTCACGAGATTGACGGTTTCTTTCTTTCTTTTTCTCGCTAGCGCCACAGTGATCAGGCTTTCCGTGGTTGCTGCGGCTGCCGTCATCCTTCTGGTAGTCGGGTTGGGATGGATCGCAACATGGCGTAGCCGTGAACTGACGCTGCTCGGCAATCTCGCCTTATCGCCGTTACTCATCACCAGTTGTTACGCGGCTCCGGCTGTGTGCGGTGAGATCGTACTCCGAGCAGCGTCTTCGGTCTTCGCATGAAGCCGCTCCTCGCAGTGGAGTGCGTCGCGAAATCGTTAGGAAACCGTCGGGTACTATCGTCGGCGTCACTGAGAGCCGTGCCGGGAGAACTGCGCGTCTTGCTCGGTCGAAATGGGATTGGGAAGTCGACACTGCTCAAGATTGCGGCTGGCTGCATCGCACCGGACAATGGCTCGGTTCAATTCGACGGTCGCGCCTACTTATCCGTGCCCCTACGCACATTGGCGGCGCAAGGTCTGTTTTATCTGCCCGATCATCACCTGTTGTCGAGCGCGTTCACGGTCAGGCGCCAGCTCGAGATGATCCGACGCCAGTTCAGCGGCGCACATCCGGAAGAAGCAGCGGGTCTGATGGGCGTCGCCGACCAACTCGACAAGAAGCCATTCCAGCTCTCTGCTGGCGAAAGACGTCGTGCAGAACTCGCCGCAGCCATCGTCCGTCGGCCGCGATGCCTGCTTGCCGACGAACCGTATCGAGGAATCCCACCGCGAGACGCCGAGGATCTGACTAGAACCTTTAGAGCGCTTTGCGGCAGCGGTGTCGCTGTAGTTATTGCCGGCAATGAAGCGCCCGCTCTACTCGAAGCGGCCGATCACGTCACCTGGTGTACGAGCGGTACGACCTACGAGCTCGGCTCGCCGTTGATTGCGATCCGTAACGAAGCGTTCCGACGGGAATATCTGGGACCGAGTTTCTACTCGCGAGCGATCTAACGAACGTTCCAGCTGAGAGGGGAAGTTGCACCAGTTTCGTGAACACTTTCACCTAACGAGGAGGGTGTCATGCCACGAGCTGGACCCCGCAAAGTTCATCGGTACAGCGACGAGTTTAAGTGGGCCGCGGTTCGCTTGAGTCAGCAGGCCGGGATTCACGTGCACACCGTCGCGATGGCGCTCGCGATTCATCCCTTCATGCTCTCGAAGTGGCGGAAGGACGCGAAGGATGGTCGGTTGCGCGGGCGAGCCCCGAAGGCACCACCCGCTGGGCCGGCGCGCGAGATCGCCCAGCTGCAAGCGCTCGAGCGGAAGTACGCGGAGCTGCAAGAGGAGCATGATCTCTTAAAAAAAGCCATTCGGTTCTGTTCCGCACGAAAGCCGAGCGCTTCGCCTTCATCGCGACCCTCCGCGACGGGCGCCCGCTCGCCGCGCTCTGCCGCCGCTACGGCGTCACGCGCGGCGGGTTCTACGCCTGGCAGCGGCGGGACGAAAGCGCGCACGCGAAACAGGACCGTGACTTGACTGCGGAGATTGTGCGACGCTTCGCGCGGCATCACGAGCGCTACGGCAGTCCACGGATTCATCGTGAGATGGTGAATGGCGGCTGGCGGGTGAGTCGCCGTCGTGTAGCGCGGCTAATGCGCGCCGCCAGCTTGCGGGCGAGAGCGGTGCGGGGCTATCGCGCGAAGGCGAGCATCCGCACGCGCTACGCGCAGCATCCCAATCGCCTGTGGACGATGACGGTCACGCGGCCCGATCAGGTGTGGGTCGGCGATATCACGTATCTCCGCGTGGATGGTGGGTGGCGCTACTTCGCAATCGTCATGGACCAGTACTCGCGTCGCATTCTCGCCTGGACGCTCACGCGGCGCCGAACTGCGTCCGTCACGTGCGCCGTGCTCGCGTTGGCCGTGCAGCGGCGGCGGCCGGCGCCCGGCGTGATCTTTCACAGCGATCGCGGCTCGGAGTACCTGGGGGCGCCCTTCTGCACCGCGCTCGCGCGGCGTGGACTCGTGCAGAGCGCGAGCGTCCGCGGTCCCGGCGACAATCCGCACGCGGAATCGTTCTTCCACTCGTGCAAGGCGGAACTCACGCGCGGCGTCAGCTTTCCCGACGACCGATCGCTTCGGACCGCGCTCCAGCAGTACGTTCGCTACTACAACACGCAGCGCATGCATTCGGCGCTCGGATACCAGTCACCGGTTGCCTTTGAACGCCGAGCAGCATAGAACTCTGATGTCAACGAAACTGGTGCAAGATCCCGAGCACTTTTGGATTGCGCGCTTCGCGCGCATTGTTAGCTGTGCTTGCAGCTGAACTTAAGGCGTTAGATAGCATTCATGAGTCATCGTGCTGACATAGGAATCCTGCGGTGGGCGGAAGGAGTATTCGCTGCGGTTTCTCTCTTTTTGCTGCTCTCGCTGCCGTGGCCGCCCGCCGGAACTCTCCTCCCGGTCTGGCTTCATTTTCTCGGCACTACTCTAGTCGCTGCAATTCTCGTGGTGAAGATTCGTCCTGATTCGCGCCCGGGTTTCTTTATCGCCCTGTTGCTTGCGCTCTATGTCGTGGTCAACATCGCGGTAAGCCTTCCCACCACGCTGGCAGCGAGCAGCAGTGTGGCTTCAACCGTGCTCGGGCTTGCTCTCGCGACTCTCCAGCTCATTGCTGGAGCCTTGAGCGTCGTCGGCTTGCGCCGCACCGGCAACTCCGCCCATGCTATCTAACGAACCCGTTAGCTAGACAACCAATATGCGTGTGCCCGTGACAACTGGCCTAGCCTGCGCATACTGCTTCGAGCCGTACGAAGCGCGCATGGTTCCAATCGTTTTCACGTCTCGCGGCGGGATGAGTTCTCACATCTGCCTTCATATCCGTTGCGCCCAAGCAGCCTTCCGAGACTCCAAGGCAAGGTTCGACTGGGACGATCTTGCTGTCGACATCAATCCAACGCCGCCCAGCGGACGTGGCTGGGCCGACATACCTGATGATGATCTTCCCTCTGCTACCTAACGTACGTTGCGGTTGAAAAAGCACTTATCGAGGCGCGCTTCGCGCGATTATTTACGTGTGCTTGCAACTGAACAGGAGTGTTAGGCGGAGGAATATGCTGAATGTTCTGACCTGGCCGCATCGATCTGCTGCGCCACTGATCGCGGGACTACTATTGACTGTCGCAACGTGTGAGCTACGGAGTCAAACGAAATCCATCCCCATCCATGCGTGGGTCACTGGTGGGTTGGGCTCAAGCACATTCAGCTCGCTTCCGAGCGTTCTCGTCGCCGGTTGGCTCGATTACAAAGGCATATCCCTCGGCGTACGACCTATCGACTCAGATCCCGGGATAAACGTGGACGAACTTATAGATCGCTCCGTACTTCTTGGCCGTCGTCTCGTGGCTGGCCGGATGCTCCTTGTTGGTGCCGCCGGAATTTCTCACACGACGGGAGAATTGAGCAATGGTGAACAGTCTGGTACCACAACTCCGATTGAACCTGAATATGCTCCGGCTGCTCACGCGGAACTTAGCTTCGCACTCGCTGAAGTTGTTGGAATAGGCGCTGCTGTATTCTGGACAGGCGGCAGTCGTTCTCGTAATGCTGGCGGGGCTATCGTTCTCCAACTCGGATTCCTACGTTAGTTGAGCAGCCGGGATGATGGGTAACGAAGTAGTCCAGCAGGATTGGTAACACTTTCTGTTAGCCTCTGATGATGTAATCGCGTTCATCAAACGTTGCTGGTAACACGTTGTTGAAGTGAATGGCCCAGATCCCG
>JBOHTB010000115.1:0-21935 GCA_050733435.1 Gemmatimonadaceae bacterium
AGTGCGCCGCCGAATGGTGTGGCGAAATTTCCGCCGAGCACGCCACTCGAGATGTGTCGGGTGTTCGGCTCGGTGAGGGGCGTTCCGAGACTCCGATCGTCGTCGAAGTAATTCCCGGTGACGAAGACGCTGCCGAGGCTGCCGACCGAGTACTCCGCACGACCGTTGACGTTGCGCCGGGTAACGATACTCGGCTGATCAATCGTACCGCGCTGATCGGGGCGAAGGACATTGTACCCGCCGCCTGTTCCATAATCCGCGCTCAGGGACGCGCCGAGTGGGCCGCGTATGTCGCTACCATAGAGAGAGAAGTCGCCGGAACCTCTGCTTCCGCCGCTCGCCATCAGGGAGTATGCCCGGCTCAGGATCGGCTGAGTGAAGAGGGAGATGACGCCGCCCATCGCGTAATTGCCGTAGAGGCTGGAGCCACCGCCCTCGAGAACTTCAGCGCGATCGAGCTGGAAGCGAGGCGCTCTGTTCCACTGGATCCATTCGCCCCAGGGGTCGTTGAGCGGGACGTTGTCGAGCAGCACGAGTGTGCGTCCTTCGTCGGCGCCGCGAATTGACACGATCTCTTCGGGTCCTGAAGCGGTGCTCGATGTTCGAGGGAGCTCGACACCGGGCATCTCGCGCAGAAGATCGTCGGTGGTGCGCGCGGGGTTGGTTCGCACTTGTTCGTGCGACATGACGTTAACGGTGGCGGCTACATCGCGTGGGGATTCGGGTGCGCGTGACGCGCTGACAACGACGTCGGGGAGCAGAACGGAACCGGGCTTGAGCGCGAAGTCTGCGACCGCGCTGGCCGCGGCGGTCAAGTGAACCGTCGTTCGAGCCGGTTCTTTGCCGAGCAGCGATGCGCTGATGGTGTAGTCCAACCGGTCGGGGAGTTCGAGCTGGTATCGGCCGTTCTGGTCGGTGACTGCTCCGCGATCAGACCCGGACGCGGAAATCCGAACTCCGGAAAGTGGACTGCCGGTGGTGGCATCGGTGACGGTCCCTGTCACGCGTCCAACTGTCTGGGCGAACGAGAGAGACGGGATGAGGAGAGCAGCGCAGACTATCGCGCGAAGAAGACCGGTTGGTGTCGTGGTCATCCGCAAAAGATAACCCTCGTCAGCGGGGGCGTAGTCAGCCGGCAGCTTTGCGTTTGTTCTTGTTGGGCTCTGCCGCCTCGAGGTGGATCCATCGGTCTGCCCAGGCACTTATCTCGTGCAAAGAGCTCTCGAGGGAGCGCCCTTTTGCGGTGAGCTCATACTCGACGCGAACGGGGCTATCGGGAACGACTCTTCGGACTACGAGGTCTTCGGCTTCGAGTGACCGGAGCCGCTCGGAGAGCATGCGGTCCGTGATGTCGGGTATGGCGCTTTTGATCGATGCGTAGCGGGTCCTTCCCTGAAGAAGAGTCTGGATGATCGCGCCTGTCCATCGACCGCCGATGAGCTCGACGGCTCGATGGAATTTCGAGCAGACAGTTGGGGGCGGAGAGGGGCGGCTACGGGGCATGAAGAAAAATCAGAAAGTTGACGGCTTGACACAAGCTACTTACTAAAGTATACTAGCCTACTATTAATAAGTCCAGTCCCAGGACGCGAGTCGCAGGGCTGGTTAGACGACACCCCCAGACACAGAGGAAGGTATGACCCCGGCAACTGCAGCAGCGCCCACGGCGGGAGCGAGAACCGCGTGGAAACTGGATCCTTCGCACACACTCGTCGAATTCTCCGCAAAGCATCTGATGATCACGACCGTGAAGGGACGCATCACGGACGTTGAGGGAACGATTTACACTGACGAGAAGAATCCAGAAAAGTCTTCGGTGGAGGCGACACTCAAGGCCGCCAGCATCGATACGAGAACCGATCAGCGCGATCAGCATCTTCGCTCGGCGGATTTTCTGCACGTCGAGAAATTTCCGGACATCAAGTTCAGGAGCACGCGCATCGAAGGTGAGAAGGAGCATTTCAAACTGACGGGCGATCTTACGATCCGTGAGGCGACGAGGCCTATCATGCTGGACGTGACTTACGAGGGACGGACCAAGGATCCGTGGGGTGGGGAGAGAGTGGGGTTCAGCGCGTCCGGGAAGATCGACAGGCGGGATTTCGGACTTACGTGGAATCAGGCGCTCGAGACGGGGGGAGTCGTGGTGGGGAACGACATCAAGATCTCGATCGAGGTCGAGGCGGTTAAGGTCTGACCAGCGTAAGATAAGAGACTAACGATCTGTGCTTCGACGCCGAGTTTAGCTGAGCAGCTTGTTTAGCTGAGCAGCTTTTCTCGGCGTCGAGCTCCGATCGCTCACTACCCCATCGAATACATAAGCGGGCGGCCGAGAGCTATGCAGCAGCTTGGCTCAGAGCCTACCCACCGCGTTAAGTAGTAATCTAACAGTCGCATCCTAGGCCTTTTGCGTTTTGCATCAGGTACCCGGTACCGCCGTTCACGTACCGCCGCTCCCTCTTCGCCGCCGACCCCCACCCCGCCCTCGAATACATTGACAGCGCCGATGATTGCGCTTACCGCTGGATCGTCGCACCGCTCCGCCATCGCTCGTAGTTTGTCACCACTCGAGAGGTCTCACTTGTTGGAGGATCCGAATGCGTCCGGCTCTTGTCGTCGCAGTAAGTCTTGTTGCCCTGCAGCATCAGGCAGGAGCTCAGTGCAAGGTCGGCGTAAGCACTAACGAGGGAAGGCTCCTCGCTTTTTACACGGCGCCCATCGTGTTCTCGATGGCGACGGCTCCAGAAGTCATGAGACCGGCGTCGCTGCGAATTGGTGCGGAGGGCGAGTACATACCCAAGCCAAATCCTGCCATCGAGCAGACCGGACTCTGCTTTACAAAAAAGAGCGAGCACACATCGCTCTCTCCGGTCTTCGGAAGACCGAGAATCACGGTCGGTGGGCCATTCGGCTTCGCGCTCGAAGCGGCATATCTTCCGCCTGTCACGATAGCGAACGCGACGCCCAACTTGTTCAGCTTCGGTGTTTCGCAAGCGCACCATTTCGCCGTCGGTCCCGTCTCGACCGGGACGACTCTGATGCTCCGCCTCCACGGAACATTCGGGAATGTGAAAGGCCCAATCACGTGCCCGAAGTCACAGCTCCAGCAGACGTCGTCCACGGCCCCGTGCTTCGGAACGAACCCTTCGAAGGACACTTTTCACCCCGACATGTTGGGCGGAGAAGTCGCGGCCGGATTCGCTCCAGAGACGCGGGGCATATCGTTCTACGCCGGCGCGGGCGCGACGAGGATCGACCCGCATTTCCAGGTTGGGTTCACCGATGGAACTGGCCACGTCGATCAGACGCAGGTGCAACTGACATCGCCGGTGGTGCGACCTACCGTCTTCGGGGGAATCACGGCGTCGGTAAGGCAAATCTTTGACGTCGGAGCCCAGATATACTCGGTGCCGGCTGACGCGACGCTGTTCCGGCTAATGGGTGGGATTCACATCCTTTAGCGGGAAGCGGGAAGCGGGAAGCGGGAAGCGGGAAGCGGGAAGCGGGAGGCGGGAGGCGGGAGGCGGGAAAGCGGTACCCGGTATCCCGTACCCGGGCACGGTTTCTGTACCGTGCTGCATCGCACGGCTTAGAGAGAGAGGGCCTCGATGAAAACAAACTCGCAGCACCAGAAAGACGCGATTACGACCGATCAAAAGAACCGGGTGGACGACGAGCATATCCACGAACAGGACAAGCGGCACCTGAAGCAGAGTGAGGAAGAGCCAAACCTCATCCCGCAAAAAGGGAAGAAAAGCCGCCGTCGCCCCACTACGCCCGATTGATAACGGGGATATTTTGCGGGAACGCTCCACTCGGGAGCGGCACATCTTTGGCGTTGAGTTTGTGACGTGGCAACAGCAATCCCCCCCAAAAGTCCTACAACAATTCTGAGTCGCCTGTTCGGCCGTTCTCGCGATGGCGAAGAGCTGGTCGGACCGATTCGCGGGGAGGTGCTTGGCGCCGATCGCCTTGGTGAGAGGGCGCGAGCAGTCGCGCGCGGGCATCACCTGTTGCCGGCGCAAAAGCAGCGTGGCTCGGGGCCGCTGCTCCTCCGGCTCGATGACACCAAAGCGGTACTCGACCGGGTTTACCAGGAGCTGAACCAGGGCGCCGAAGCCGGACTCGACATCAGTCCAGCCGGCGACTGGCTGCTGGACAACTTCTACATCGTCCAGGAGCACATCCGGGAAATTCGAACCAGCCTCCCCAAAGGCTACTACGAAGAGCTGCCCAAGCTCGCGACGGGCTCGCTCGCCGGATATCCCCGCGCGTACGAGGTCGCGATCGAGCTGATCGCGCACACCGAGGGGCACCTCGACATCGACAACATCACGTTGTTCGTGCGCGAGTATCAGACAGTGACCGCCCTGCGCATGGGCGAGCTGTGGGCGATACCGACGATGCTCAGGCTTGGGCTCGTCGAGAACATTCGCCGAATGGCACTCCGGGTTGCGGCGCGTCTCAAGGAAGTAGAGTCAGCGGACAATTCAGCGGCGGTGCTGCGCGAGGCGAGCGAAGAATCTCCACAGGTGCTCGCCGCGGCGCTCGCTGCTTTCGTCGACGATCATCCTCCGTTCACGCCGACCTGGGTCGCGCGCTTTCTGCAGCAGGTCCGCTCCTACCAGACGAATTTCACTCCACTGATCTGGCTCGAGCAATGGATCGCGGAGGACGGGCCCAGCGCTGAAGAAGCAGCGACGCGCTCGAACCGGAGAGTGGCGCTCACACAAGTCACTGTCGCCAACAGCATCACGAGCCTTCGCACGATATCGCGACTCGACTGGAAGGATTTTTTCGAGTCGCAGAGTGCAACGGAAAGACTTCTGCGCCAGGATCCTAGCGGTCACTACGCCTCGATGACTTTCGGGACGCGCGATCACTACCGTCACGTCGTCGAGAACGTTGCCAAGAGGGTGAAACGACCAGAGGAGGAGATCGCGGAAGAAGTCATCGCGCTGGCAAGCGCCGCCGATCCGAACGACGCGCGCCACGCGCACGTTGGATACTTCCTCGTCGACAAAGGGCGTGCTGTCCTCGAGCAAAAGGTCGGGTACACTCCGCCGCCGGGCGAATGGGTGTACCGTCAGACGCAGCGACACCCTAACACGCTTTACTTCGGCGGCATCAGCGTGTTCACAACACTCGCGCTGGCGGTGATACTCGAGATCGCGGAACGGGCACCGCCGGCAGTCCGGCTCCTCATCGGGCTCGTCGCACTGATTCCGGCGAGCGAGATGGGGATCAGCGTCATCAACCAGCTGATCACTCTGCTGATGCCGCCGCGCATCCTTCCGAAGCTCGAGCTGCGGGATGACGGCATTCCAGAAGAATACATGACGGCCGTCGTCGTCCCGACGCTTCTGAGCAGCGTTCACGGAGTGGAGGAGGCACTCGAGCACATCGAAGTGCAGTATCTCGCGAACCGCGATCCCAACCTTCAGTTCGCGATACTCAGCGACTTTACGGATTCACCAACCGAGCATCGAGAGGACGACGATGAGATTCTGAACGCCGCGAGCTCGGGGATCCGCGCGCTCAACTCGAAATACAGAAATGGCGACGGAGATGTGTTCCTTCTTTTCCATCGCCAACGGCTTTTCAATCCCAAACAAGGTGTGTGGATGGGATGGGAGCGCAAGCGTGGCAAGCTGGCGCAGTTCAACAAATTTCTGCGCGGCGGGGCGAAGGACGCGTTCAGCACCGTCGTCGGAGATACGAGCCGCCTGCCATTCGTGCGCTACGTAATCACGCTCGATTCCGACACGGTTCTGCCGAGAGACGCGGCGCAACTGCTCGTGGGGAGCATCGCGCACCCGCTCAATCGGGCTCGCTACGATGCAACCGTTGGCCGGATTGTCGAAGGCTATGGGATAATCCAGCCTCGGGTTGGTGTCTCCCTCACGAGCGCGCACCGCTCGTTCTTCGCAGCGATCCATTCGGGCCATCCCGGCGTAGACCCGTACACCACGGCGGTCTCGGACGTCTATCAGGATCTCTTCGGCGAAGGAAGCTTCACCGGAAAAGGCATCTACGACGTCGATGGGTTCGAGGATGCGACCCACGGGAGATTTCCGGAGAACACGCTTCTAAGTCATGATCTGATCGAAGGAACGTACGCTCGCGCTGGCCTCGCGACGGACATCGAAGTCTACGACGATTATCCGGCGCGGTATCTGGCTTTCACGCGCCGCAAACACCGCTGGATTCGCGGCGACTGGCAGCTCGTTGGGTGGTTGCGGGGTACGGTGCCAGGCCCCGACGGACCGATACCCAACAGACTCTCCGCAATTTCGCGCTGGAAAATCTTCGACAATCTCCGTCGGAGTCTCGTCGAAATCGCGCAACTGATAACGCTCGTAGTCGGGTGGGCGTTGCTTCCCCGATTTGCGGTTGGCTGGACCGTGCTCGTGTTGGTAGCGATTGCGTTCCCGTGGCTTTTCTCGCTGGCCATATCGCTGGCTCAGCCGCCGCGCGATCAATCATGGCTCGCGTACTACCTCGCGGTCGGTCGAGATGCGATGACGAACGCGCAGCAGTTTCTGCTGGCCGTCGTATTCCTGCCGCATCAGGCAGCCGTATCGGCCGATGCGATCGGACGCACGCTGTTCCGAATGCTCATCAGCCACCGAAAACTTCTCGAGTGGCAAACCGCCTCCCAGGTGGAACGATCGCTCGGCGCGGGTTCGCAACGCGAGCAGTGGCGCAAAATGTGGCCGGTCACGGTGTTCTGCCTCGTCCTCGGAATCGCAATCGGACTGCACGTTACGTTGGGACGAGCCGCCGATCCGAATGATCGATTCCTTTTCATCATGGGAACGCTGCCGCTCGTGCTCGTCTGGTTCGCGAGCCCGAGCATCGCCGCGGCGCTCAGCATGTCGGCGATTCTTGGCGAGGTCCACCTGACGGAAGCAGAGCGTCTCGCTTCTCTCCGGTACGCGAAGCTTCACTGGGCGTACTTCGAGAAGTTCGTGACCGAGGAGACTTTCTGGCTCGCTCCGGACAATTTCCAGGAAGATCCCGAGCCGGTGATGGCTCTTCGAACATCGCCAACCAATATCGGTCTTCAGCTGCTATCGACGGTCAGTGCGGCGGACCTTGGCTTCATCACGCGCTCGGACATGATCGACCGGGTGGAGAAAGTTTTTCGCTCGCTCGAGCGCATGCGACGTTTTCACGGGCATTTCTTCAACTGGTACGATCTCAACGAGCTGCGCGTGCTGGAGCCGGCGTATGTATCGACGGTCGACAGCGGAAATTTCGCCGGGCATCTGCTTGCGCTCAAGCAGGCCTGTTACGAGCTGCTCAAGGATCCGACGTGTCCCGAAGTCGATGGTCGTCGCCTGAAGGCGATCGCCGAACGTGCGCATGCTTACGCGGTGGAGATGGATTTCCGCTTTCTCTACGACCAGAAGCGCAAGCTGTTCACGATTGGGTATCACATCGGCAGCAACACGGTCGACAACTCGTACTACGATCTGCTTGCCTCGGAATCACGACTCGCTTCGTTCGTGGCGATCGCCAAGGACGATGTCTCGGTCGATCACTGGTTCAGGCTTGGCCGCGCTCAGACAGCGACTGCCGGGACGCGGACGCTGCTCTCGTGGAGCGGGAGCATGTTCGAGTATTTGATGCCCGCGCTGGTGATGCAGACATTTCCATTCACGCTGCTCGATCAGACGCACAAGGGGTCGGTAAAGCGCCAGATAGCATACGGTACCGAGCGGAGCGTGCCGTGGGGAGTGTCAGAGTCGGCCTATGCCGTCCGCGACCGATCGCACACTTACCAGTACCGTGGATTCGGAGTTCCGGATCTCGCTCTGAAGCGCGGCTTGAGCAAGGAGCTCGTCGTCGCGCCTTATGCGACGGTGTTGGCGATGATAGTCGAGCCGCACCAATCGCTGCGCAACCTCGCGACGCTCGAAGCGGAAGGCGCGCTCGGACCATTCGGCTTCCGCGATTCTCTGGATTACACGCGACCATCTCCGGGATCCAGGAAAACGGTGGTCGCGACGTACATGGCGCACCACATCGGAATGAGCATCGTCGCGCTGGACAATGCCCTCAATCAGCAAGTGTGGCCCCGTCGCTTTCACACCGATCCGCTCGTGCGCTCGGCGGAGCTCGTGCTGCAGGAGAGAATTCCGCGCCGGCTGACGATGCAGGATGTTTCGGGAAGCGACGCCGCACGTGTGCCGAGCGAGACGGAAAAACCGGCGGTACGAGAGATAGAGACTCCGCACACGCCGCAGCCGATCATCGGCATACTTGGCAACGTGCCGTACACGACGCTGATCACGAATGCCGGCGGAGGGTTCAGCAGGTACGGAAATCTCGCGGTGACGCGCTGGAGGCACGATTCGACGCGCGACAACTACGGACAGTGGTGCTACGTGAAAGATCTGGGCACCGGACACGTGTGGTCGACGGCCCACCAACCATCGGGCACCGAGCCGCAATGGTACAGGGTGCTTTTCGCCAGCGATCGTATCACGTTCATCAGGCGCGATGGTGACATAGATACCGTCACCGAAATCGCGGTGGCGTCGGACGATGCGGCGGAGGTGAGGAGGATAATTCTCACCAATCGGTCGACGCAGCCGCGCGACATCGAGCTCACCAGCTACTCCGAGATATGTCTCGCGCCTCCGGACGCAGATCGCGCGCATCCGGCATTCCAGAATCTGTTCGTGCAAACCGAATTTCTGGAGCCGAATGCGGCACTACTCGCGACGAGACGCCCGCGCTCAGCAACCGAGGCGGCGATCTGGTGTGCGCACGTCGTGGCTGTCGGGCCGGAAGTCATAGGCAATGTGACTTGCGAGACCGATCGGGCAAAATTCGTAGGTCGTGGACGCTCGGTGAGAAATGCATCGGCTCTGGATGAAGGCGCGGAGCTGTCCGGAACCGTTGGAGCGGTACTCGATCCCATTTTCTCGCTGCGCGTACGCGTTCGGATTCCGCCAGGCGCGTCGGCGCACGTGGCGTTCACGACGTTCGTCACCGAGAAGAAGGACCGCGCGATCGAGCTTGCGGACCTGTATCACGATCCCTACAGCGCGCGGCGCGCACTCGATCTCTCGTGGGCGCAGGCGCAAGCGGAGCTTCGCGACCTGGGAATCGCGCCCGCGGATGCCGCACTTTATCAGGACCTCGCGGGACATCTGATCTTCCCGCATCCGGGCTTCCGTCCGGCGCAGAGTGCTGTGGAAGAGAACAAGCTCGGACAGCAGGCATTGTGGGCGCTCGGAATTTCCGGTGACTGGCCCATTCTGCTGGCAACGATCGAGAGCCCGGTGGGAATGCCAAGCATCAGACAGCTCCTCCGGACGCACCACTTCTGGCGACTGAAGGGAATCACCTGCGACCTCGTGATTCTCAACATGCATCCAATGAGCTACATGCAGGAGCTGCACGATGAGGTGCTGTCGACGACGATGGCGTCGAGCGAAGCGGGACTCATCGATCGACCGGGCGGTGTGTTCATCAGGCGCGCCGATCTGCTCAAGCCGGAAGACATCACGCTTCTCAAGGCGATGGCTCGCGTTCAGGTGAACTGCGACGGCCTCGGTCTCGGAAATTTCCTCGAGTTCCCGGGAGTGGAGGACAGATATCCGCCCAAGCTCGAGATCATGAATCGCGACATCGTGCCGCTCGGGACGGTTCCCATCCACGCCGACACCATCGATCCGGGTACTGGGCTCAGCTCATTCAACGGACTCGGCGGATTCAACAAAGATGGCGAGTACGAGATCCATCTCACTGGAAGCGATCTGCCGCCGGCGCCGTGGATCAACGTCGTCGGGAATCCGGCAGGCGGATTCTATGTGAGCGAAGGCGGGAGCGGCATCACCTGGGCGAAGAACAGCTTCTTCTACAGGATCACTCCCTGGCACAATGATCCGGTGCGCGATCCGTCGAGCGACTGCGTCTTCCTTCGCGACGACGACAACGGAGACCTCTGGACCGCGACACCATGTCCGATCCGGGAGCCGACGCCGTATCGTGTGCGCCATGGCGCGGGGTACTCCGTTTTCGATCATTCGCACAAGAACATCGCGAGCTCTTTCCGACTGGGAGTCGATCAGAACGACCCGGTGAAGATCAGCATCCTCACTCTTCGCAACGATGGAAAGACGCGGAAGAAGCTCACGCTGACATGGTATCTCGAGTGGGTGCTCGGCGTCACACGTGAGCTGACGCAATACCAGGTGCGTACGAGCTTCGACGAGACCACGCAGGCGATGTTCGCGCGAAACTATTTCGATTCGGAGTTCGCCGAGATGGTGGCGTTCGCGTCGTTCAGCGAGCGGGTGGCTTACTACACGGCCGATCGCCGTGAATTTCTGGGCAGGAACGGAACGATCTCGAGTCCAGCGGCTCTGGAGCGGGCGGGATTGTCGGGCGCGATCGGCGCGACTATCGACCCATGCTGCGCCATGCAGGTAAGCGTGACGCTCGAGCCTGGTGAATCGCGCGACATCGTGATGCTGCTCGGCGCGGCGGACGGAGAGGAGGCGGTACGCGAGATCATTGCGCGTCATCGCACTCCAAAGGCTGCGCGCGAGAGCGTGGACAAGAACATCAAGGCGTGGGAACGGAGACTGAGCGCGGTAAAAGTGAAGACGCCCGAACCCACTTTCGATCTGATCGTAAATCGGTGGGCGCTCTATCAGGGGCTCTCTTGCCGCATGTGGGCCCGGTCAGCGCTTTACCAATCGAGCGGAGCATTCGGGTTCCGTGATCAGCTGCAGGACGTGATGGCTTTCGTCTACTCCGAGCCTGGTATTGCGCGGGAGCACATCATTCGCGCGACGGGCCGCCAGTTCGTGGAGGGTGACGTTCAGCACTGGTGGCATCCGCACAGTGGTCGCGGAGTAAGGACGCGTTTCTCTGACGATCTCGTGTGGCTGCCGTATGTGATCGATCATTACGTGAACATCTCGTGCGATCGCGGAATACTCGACGTCGAGGTTCCGTATCTCACGATGCGTCAGCTGAATCCTGACGAGCACGAGATCTACGATCTGCCCAAGGAATCAGGGGAGACGGGCACTATCTACGACCACTGTGTCCGCGCACTGAGGAAAGCGTGCACCAAGGGCGTTCACGGCTTGCCGCTAATCGGGAGCGGCGACTGGAACGATGGAATGAACCGGGTGGGAATCGAAGGGAAGGGAGAGAGCGTCTGGCTCGCGTGGTTCCTGATCACGACGCTGCGAAAATTCGCCGAGCACGCCGATTTCAGGCACGACACAGCCTTGCGCGACGAGCTGCTTGCCAAGGCTAGCGACTATGCTGAAGGGGTCGAGCGCGCAGCGTGGGATGGCGAGTGGTATCGCCGAGCGTACTTCGACGATGGCTCGCCGCTGGGATCGCGCACGAGCGACGAGTGCAAGATCGACGCGATTGCGCAGAGCTGGAGTCTCATTTCCGGAGTTGGCAAACCGGAGCGAACCCGTGTTGCGATGCAATCGCTGAACAAGTATCTCGTGCGCGAAGACGCGCGGCTCATCATGCTGCTCACGCCGCCCTTCGACAAGACGACGCACGATCCCGGGTACATTCAGGGCTATTTGCCTGGAGTGCGAGAGAACGGCGCCCAATACACGCACGCGGCGTTGTGGTCGGTGCTGGCGACAGCGATTCAGGGAGAAGGTGACCACGCGTTCAAGCTGTTCCAGATGCTCAATCCGATCACGCACTCGAACAGTCGGGACGCTCTCGATACATATAAGGTAGAGCCCTATGTGATCGCGGCGGACGTGTACACGGCGAAGGGACATCTCGGCCGCGGCGGATGGACGTGGTACACCGGCTCGGCGAGCTGGATGTATCGCATTGGACTCGAGGCAGTTCTCGGCTTCCACCAGCGCGGAGAGTTTTTGTTCATCGAGCCGTGCATTCCAGCGAGCTGGAAGGAGTTCACCGTCGAGTACCGCTTCAAGTCATCGACGTACGTGATAACCGTGCAGAATCCGGATGGCGTGCAGAAAGGTACGACGGAGCTGAAACTCGATGGTCAGTCGATCGAAGCAAATGTCCCGCTCGTCGACGACGGAAAGACGCACAACGTCAGCGCTTTGCTCCGGCCTTCTTCCGCGGCTTCTTCTTCGCCGACTCCTCCTCCCCCTCCGAGCCAAGCGCAGAAAGCCCGACTATAGCGGGCCCGTTGACGACATTGCCGTACGGATCGAATCTCGAACCGTGACATGGGCAGTCCCAGGTCTTCTCGGTGTCGTTCCAGTTGACGATGCAGTAAAGGTGCGTACAGACCGCTGAGTACTGGTGGTACGTTCCGCGCTCGTCGCGGTAGACGGCAACTTTGCCGCGGCCGCGTCCGATTACAGCGCCATCGCCCGGCTTGATCTTGGCGAACTCGTCCACGTCGCCTGTCGTGAACCAATCCTTGTACTGCTCGGCGACGTTGGCGTTTTCCTTGAGGTACTCGGGAGTGGCGCGCAGCTTGACGCGTGCGGGGTCATAGAGCTTCGCCCACTGGTGCTTTCGTCCCTGCACGAGCTCGTTGAGTATGATGCCGGCGATAGTGCCGTGCGTCATCCCGTTTCCTGAATCACCGGTGGCGATGTAGATGTGCTCGTCGCCGCCGGGATTTTTGCCGATGTAGGCCAGGTAATCCACCGGCTCCATCACCTGGCCGGACCAATGGTACTCGATGCGCTCGACCATCGGGAAACGCTCGCGCGTCCATGTCTCGAGCCGCGTGAATCGCTCGGCCATGTCGTTGGCTTGTCCCGTCTTGTGATCCTCTCCGCCGACGATCAGGTACTCGTAATCGAGCTCTCGTCCGGAGCTGTCTTCCGCGTGCTGCAGGCGAACATAGTGGTAGGGATCGGGCGTGTCCCAGTACAAACCGTGAGGAACGGAACCTCGCGGAACGCGTGCGGCGATCACGTAAGTCCGGTAGGCAGCCTGCTTGCTGTGGATTATGAGCCAGTCGTTGACGGGAGTATTCGTGCAGACGATGACGTTGTCGGCGCTGATGACGTTTCCATCGCGGGTAGTTACACGTGCCGGCTCTCCATCCTCGATTTTTTCGGCGTGTACTCCGGAATAAATCTTTCCTCCGTCCCGCAGAACAGCGCGTGCGAGGCCTTTCAGATATTTGAGTGGGTGGAACGTAGCCTGTCGGGGGAAGCGAAGCGCCGGTCCGCTGTCCCAGAAACTGAACGGAATGCGATCGACGATCTGGGTGTCGTTTATTCCGGCGCGATGCGTGGCCTCGAGCTCGCGCTCCAGGTCTTTGCGCTGGCTGTCACCGCCTAAAAAGAGGTAGCCCTCGAGACGCTCGAAGTCGCAGTCGATGTCT
This sequence comes from Gemmatimonadaceae bacterium, assembly GCA_050733435.1. Taxonomy (GTDB): domain Bacteria; phylum Gemmatimonadota; class Gemmatimonadetes; order Gemmatimonadales; family Gemmatimonadaceae; genus UBA4720. The sequence goes on from JBOHTB010000115.1 coordinate 13,331, forward strand.
TCCATCGACGCGATGGTCTCGATGCGGTGGATCGCTGACATGTGACTTTCCGCGGCGATCCGAGCGCCGTCGGCGCCGTGAATTCTGGCGATGTTGTAGTAGCGATCGTCCAGCGCCGCAGTCAGATGCGCGGTGGTGCGACTGGTCTCTCCGCCGCCGATGGGTCCGTCGTCGATAAGGACCACGGCGCGACCAGCGCGCGCGAGGAGATATGCAGTGGTCATTCCAGCGATGCCTGCGCCGATTATGCAGACGTTGGTGCGAACGTCCTGCGTCAGCGGCTGGAACTGGGGCACTTCGGTATTGGCCATCCAGACGGAGGTCGTGTGACCTGAGTCGCTATGCATGGGCGGGAAGCGGGAAGAGGGAAGCGGGAGGCGGGAGGTCGTATGCGGTGGTGGTGGCGGACATGGCGCATAGGATATGCCATGTGCTACTCTAGAAACACACGTAAACGCAGAGCGTCTGATGGAAATCAAATGACGAAACATTCCAAACACACGTGGATCGTCGATGTAATCGAAGACGGCTCGGCGTCGATCGAGGTGGATGGGCGAAGCGTGACGCCGATTCCGGAGTGGCTACTGCCTGAAGGCGTGAAGGAAGGCGATGTGTTGTCGGTGACTCACGACAGGAAGGAAGGCAAGTCGGCGCTGGTCATCGAAAACGATCCGAACGCAAAACGGGAAGCACTGGAACGATCGAGAAAGCAGGTTTCCCGCAAATCAAAGAACGATCGCGGCGGCGACATCCAGCTTTAGTTCGCGGCGAGGTTCAGGTTCGCGTCGAGCTTAGTTCGCGGCGAGTCTAGTTCGCGACGCATTTCGCCTGGCTCGAGACACGATCGCTGGGACCGTCGAGGTCGGTACCGGGCCGTTCGGCGGTAATCGAGAATCCGCCGCGCGCTGTACCCGGCGAACGAATGGTGATCGTCCCGTTCTGATCGGTTCTGTACCACGGCACGCCCGCGCTTCTATAGATGTTCTTCGCCTGTGCGTGCATGTGTCCGTAGTCGTTTTTCGCGCCGACTGACGCAACGACCCACTGAGGGATGGTGAGGGCGAGATAGCGAGGCGTCACGCCGTTGCAGCTACCATGGTGATCGGCTTTCAGGACGTTGACGTGCATTCCCGGATTGCTGTCGTAACCCGCGCTCTCGAACCAGGCAATCTCCTCGTGCTCGGCGTCGCCGGCGAGCCACATCGTGAATGACGCGGAGTCGGGTCCGACAAGCTTGACCGCAGCAGACCGATTGTTCGGTCCATCGCCATGGGGCATCGGCGCCATGATGTGGAGCTTCGCTCCGCCCGTCATCGTGATCGTGCAGATGGGTCTGCCGTCCGCGCACGGGTCGTCGGTGTCGCGATAGACGAGACTGTCCTTGTCCATTCGAGAAAGAATGGAATCGCGCAGTCTTGCCAGCGTTACGGCAGGCGCGGGGTCCTTGTTCTCGAAGAAATAGCGAACGTGGATATGACGAGATGTCTCGAAAAGATCTCGCAGGCCGTTATAGTGATCGAGATGCTGGTGGGAGAGAATCACCGCATCGATCGTGGAGTTATTGAGCTTCAGCGAATCGAGATATCTGCCGAAGATGGCGGTGTCTGGTCCGCCGTCGATCAGGACGCGACTTGAGCCGTTTCGAATGTAGGTCGCGTCGCCTTGACCGACGTCGAGCAATCGAACGATCAGCTCTCTGCCGCCTGAATCATTGGCGAAGCTGGTGACTGGCGTCGCGGGTTTTCGTGGGGAGCGGCGAGACCGCGAAGCCGAGGATTTTCGCTGCGATCGTGACTGACCGGCGTGCTGCTGCTTCTCGAGGTAGAAAGCCAGCGTTACCATTGCAACGGAAAGAATCAGCAGACGTCTCAGCATGGCTATCGATCGAGGGCTCGTTGGGTCAGCTCAAGTATCGATGATGTCGGGGAAATCGTCGCAGTCGTTTCAAGACGGGCGTCATCAACCTACGAGCTGTCGCAGTACCGCGCGCACCGGAGCGGCGTCGAGCGCCATGAGCTTGAGCGGGAACGCCATCAGCTCATACATCGTCGGAGTCACTCGGCGGAGATCGAGGTTCTCGAGAATGGCGGCGTTCGAGGAGAAAAGCATGAGGTGCACCGCCAGGTTCTTGCTCTCCCTCTGATCGACCGACGGTGAATCGACGCCGAGAAGGCGAAGACCGCGACCGAGGAGGGCGCGAACGCATGCTTCGGAGAGCGTCGGCCAATCCTCCGGGAATGCGCCACTCGCGATCGTCCGGCCGGTGCGGAGGAGCAGTCGCTCGACGAAAGGCAGCGATTGAATCTTCTCGAGATCTTCGATCTCTATTTCCTTGCTGAGTGTCGAGACGTCGACGACAATGGCGGGTCCATAAAAAGCATCGAGCGAGAGCTCGTGTGATCCCGACCATCCCTCGCGCACGTGGAGTGGAGCGTCGGCGTGCGTGCCGACATGCGGACTGCAAGCGAACGACGAAACGTTGACGCTAGCGCCCGCTCCCATCAGCGATGCCCAGCCGCAGGTGAAAGGTGTGTCGCCCGGCCACTCAGGAGTGTCGGGATTGAGGGTGACGCTGATGTCGCGGAGTGTCGGCTCGCTACCGTTCACGAGATCGTCGTTCGAGAGAATCCGTGTTGTTCTATGGTTATTTCTTCCCTACGAGCTTCTTCGCGGTCTCCACCATGTGGTCCACCGTGATGCCGAGGTGTGTAAAGATGGTTGCAGCCGGCGCGGATGCGCCAAAGCGGTCGATGCCGATAATTACTCCATCATCTCCCACCCAACGATACCATGACATCGGGTGAGCTGCTTCCATAGCGATGCGCTTCACTCCTCTCGTCAACACGCTATCACGGTACGCCGGCTCCTGACGCGCGAACATCTCCATGCTCGGCATGCTGACCGCGCGGGCGCGGATGCCGTCGGCCTCGAGTTTTTTCTGGGCGTCAAGCACGAGAGCGACTTCGGAGCCGCTCGACATGAGGATGATTTCCGGCGCGCCTCCTGGTGCATCGGCGAGCACGTAGGCACCGCGCGCGAGTCCGCTCGCAGATGCGTACTTCGTCCGATCGATGAAGGAAAGCTTCTGTCGCGTCAGGACTAACGCGACCGGTCCTTCTCTGTGCTTGAGAGCCGCGCGCCAGGCTTCGGTCGTCTCCGATGCGTCGGCCGGGCGAATGACGGTCATCTCGGGAATCGCGCGCAGCGCGCTCAACTGCTCGACTGGCTGGTGGGTCGGGCCGTCTTCACCGAGTCCGATGGAATCGTGGGTGTAAACGTAGATGACGTGGCGCTGCATGATGCACGCGAGCCTGATAGGCGGCCGCATGTAGTCCGAGAAGATGAGGAACGTCGCGCCGTACGGAATGATGCCACCGGTGAGCGACATGCCGTTCATGATCGCCCCCATTCCGTGCTCGCGAATTCCGAAATGGAAGTTGCGCCCGCCGTACTCCTCCGCGGAGAAGCTCGGCGCACCCTTCACGATGGTGTCGGTGGAGCTCGCGAGATCCGCGGAGCCGCCGATCAGCTCGGGGATTTTCGCGGCGATTGCGTTGATCACTACGCCCGAGGCGGCCCTGCTCGCGACGTTACCGTTTTTCGCATCGAAAGCCGGAAGCAGATCCTCCCAGCCCTCGGGAAGCTCGCCCATCAACCGGCGCCGCAGCTCTTTCTCCAGTCCCGGGTTCTTTTCCTTGTACGCCTCGTAGACTTTTTTCCACTCATCCTCTGCCGCTGCTTTTTTCTTACCCGTGTCCCGCCAGAATTTGAGCGCCTCGGGAGCGACGTAGAATGGCTCCTGCGAGGGATAGCCCAGCGCTTTCTTGGTCAGCGTCACTTCTTCCGCGCCCAATGGAGATCCGTGCGCCTCGGCGGTGTCGTGCTTGTGTGGGCTGCCGTACCCAATGTGCGAGCGAACAACGATGAGCGACGGTCGTGAGGTCTCGGCCTTTGCCGCCTCGATGGCGCGATCGAGTGCAGCCAGATCGTTCACATCGGCTACATGCTGGGTGTGCCAATGGTATGCGTCGAATCTCGCGGCAGTGTCATCGCTGAAGGTGAGGGCTGTATCTCCTTCAATCGTGATGTGATTGTCGTCGTAGAATCCGATCAGCTTGCCGAGTTTCGCGTGACCGGCAAACGATGCCGCCTCGTGGGAGATGCCCTCCATCATGTCGCCATCGCTGGCGATGAAATAAACGTTGTGGTCGAAAATTGTCTGGTCGCGATTGAACAGCGCGGCCATGTGCGCTTGCCCGACAGCCATCCCCACCGCATTCCCGATCCCCTGGCCGAGTGGGCCGGTGGTGGTCTCGACGCCAGGCGTGTAGCCAAGCTCAGGATGTCCGGGAGTCTTGCTCTCCCATTGCCTGAACTGCTTGATGTCGTCGAGGGTCAGGTCGTAACCGGTGAGATAGAGCACGCTGTACAACAGCATCGAGGCATGCCCGCAGGAAAGCACGAATCGGTCGCGATTGAGCCACTGCGGGTTGGCGGGATTGTAGCGAAGGTGTTTCGTCCAGAGCACGTAGGCGAGTGGAGCAAGCGCCATCGGCGTGCCGGGGTGACCCGAGTTCGCTTTCTGGACCGCATCCATCGCGAGAACTCTGATCGCGTTGATGCAAAGATTCTCGAGAGACTGTCCCGACGACGACGAGGACGAGGATGAGGACGGAGGTGGTGCTGAGCGCGGAGCAGCCGCGGTATCGGTGGGCTCTGACATTGGAGAACTATGTAAGCCGTTTGTGAGGAGGGTACGGGTATCGAAGTGCAGCCGTATCCGACAATGACATCAATTACAAGCTAGCTCATACTCGCGTGCGTTGTAGTGCGAGCCAATCCGCGGCCTCGCGTACTTCGCTCGGCACCAGATTGTGACCGGCGAGCTGCCAGTTCAGTGCGACTTCCGCGCGCGCGGATCTGAAAAGCTCGACTAGTCGCTCGACGCTGTCCGCGGGAACGATGGGATCCATTCGGCCAGCCGATACGAGCACGCTCGAGCCGGACAAGTCCGGAAGCTCGTCGGGCTCGAACACCAGCATTGGACGAAACAGGATTGCTCCCAGCAGCAATCCAGGTGCGACGAACATCACCGTCGACGCGATGTTCGCCCCGCTCGAGAATCCGAACGCGAAGATCCTGCTCGGCTCCAGAGAGTAAGTGGAAATAGCCGCACGGATGAAGCGCGCGAGCTCTTCGCCGCGCGAGCGGACTTCCCTGGGATCGAACACTCCTTCCGAAAGTCTGCGGAAGAATCGCGGCGCGCCGTTCTCAAGCACATTGCCGCGCGGGCTCAGGATCGCAGCACCGGGCGCAATCGCCTGACCGATGCCGACGAGATCGTTTTCGTCGCCGCCTGTGCCGTGGAGAACGAGAAGAGTCTCTCCCGAAGCAGGTTCTTGTGCAGGCACAAAGCGATGGATGAAGCCGAGGTCTTCGGTCATGGTTCGATCTGCGGTGCTTTAGAGTTTTGAGTCACGCGTTGGGTCCACGGAGCTCGAGAGGGGCGTGGATGTTTGGAAGCAATGCCTCGATCTCGAACCTGCGCGGCTCCAGCCATTCAGGAAGCTTCAATGATTGTCCGAGCGAGTCGAGCGACTCATCGACAGCGAATCCAGGCGGATCTGTCGCTACTTCGAAGAGCACGCCACCGGGCTCGCGAAAATAAATGGACTTGAAGTAGTCGCGATCGAGCTGGGGAGTCACGTTATAGCCGAGTGATGTCAGCTCGGTGCGCAGCTCTGTTTGTTCCAGTTCGCGCGCCGCGCGAAACGCGACGTGGTGAACGGTTCCGGCTCCGATCACGCCGCCCCAGATGCCGGGGACGCAGCGGAGATCGACGATGGTTCCAGGCCCGCCATCGCCGGCCGCGTAGCGGAAGATGCTCCCTTGCTCTCGTATGAGTCTGAACCCGAGCGTGCCGGTAAGGAGCTGACCCGTGAGCTCATTCGCGTCCAGCCAGAGGGTTACCGAATACAGGCCGCGAATCGCGTGCTCGGCTGGTATTCCTCCGCCGGACCAGCCGCTGCCGCGAGTGTCGGCGGCGGGATGGGCCACGAGCTCACCCATGAAACCATCGTGATCCTTGAAGGCGATGACGCGCTCGTCTTCGTATCGTGCTGTGGGTTGTGAGAACTCAACTTGTTGTTTTATCAGTCGCTCGATCCAGAAACCAACCGAGCTCGGGAGTATCGCGAAGGAGACGACAGCGACCTGACCGCCGCCTTGTCTTCCACGACGCGCGTCAGGCCACGGAAAAAACGTGAGAATGCTGCCGGGGTTTCCTTCCTCGTCGCCAAAATAGAAGTGGTACGTGGTCGGATCGTCGAAGTTGACGGTGCGCTTGACGAGGCGCAGTCCGAGAGTGCCAGCGTAGAAGTCGAGATTCCGCTGGGGATCACTGGCGATACCGGTGACATGGTGGATACCGGCTGTGCGGAAGCTCATCGCGATGGAGCTTCAGGTTTTCTTCGGAGTCTCTCGCTGATCGGTGCTTGTGCGCGGGGATCCGGCCTCGCCGCCGTAGCCGCTCTTGTGCTCGTTCTGGTGGGACGGGACATCTTCGGGATTTGGCTGACCCGAACGGCTCCCGGAGTCGCCGTCACCCTGCCGGGTAGGGGGCTGCGTTTCTTGTTCCTTCTCTCGTCTGGATGGCATAAATTCTCCAATCGTTATCCTTCCATTAAAGCAACGGATATGCCGTTTGCTGAGGCCATGATTTGAGCCGCGCCCAAGCCCCCAGAAAGCCCAAACCAAAGCGTTATCGCAGTCTGAGCGACCCCAGCACGCTCAGTGAGCTGACGTTGCGGCTGAAGGAAGGAATCTACATCACCACGCTCGAGGGCGACATCGTCGACGCGAATCCGGCGTTTCTCGAGATGTTCGGCGTTGATTCGCTGAAAGAGCTGCGCGGATTCCGAACGAGCGATTTCGTGCGTCCCGAAGTGAGAGAGCGCGAAATGGCGCAGCTCGAACGCGAAGGATCGGTGCGCGATGTCGAGTTCCAGCTCACTCGCCGCGATGGCGAAGTACGAACGGTGGTGGACAGCGCGTTTCTCTCAGTGGACCCAAAAACGGGAGAGAGATACTGTCACGGAATTCTCGTCGACATCACGCAGCGAAAGGAGCTGCAGACACAGCTTCTCGAGCTCAGTATCCGCGACCCGCTCACCGGATGTTACAACCGGCGCTACCTGAATACGGTGAGCCGGCAGTGCGAGGCGCAGCCGAAGGGCGAGTGGGGCTGCATTTATCTCGACATCGATCACTTCAAGCAGTACAACGACACGAACGGCCACGCCGAAGGCGACAGCGTGCTCGTGAAGATGGCGAGATTTCTGATGCGCCACGTGCGCGCGGAAGAAGCGGTGGTCCGCGTTGGCGGCGATGAGTTCCTGGTGGTGTTGTGCGATGCGGGAGAGGATCAGACGCAGCATGTTGCGGCGCGACTGCGCGCCGCGGCGCCGACCTCGGCACCGGTTCCTTTTTCGATGGGTTGGGCATCGCGCAGCGGCGGTGAAGGGTTTGAGGACACGATGATCCGCGCGGATCAACGGCTTCTCGAAGTGAGGGTCGACGAGAGGCGGGACATGAACAAGCGCCGCAAGAAGAGGCCGCGCGCGAGTTAGCACCCGACAATACACCAAAGCTTTTTCGACGCTGTGTAAGTGAGGCGAGGGCGGACGTCCCACAGTAGAACCCACTTCTACTGGTGCCCCATGCGGTCATTCCTTTTCGCCTTCTTTTTCATCGCTCCAGCCCTCACGTCCGCGCAAATAGTGCAGGAGGGGCCGGTATGGCCGTGTCCGATGCCGCCCTGCCGAATGGGGCAGCCCTGCCCAATGGCGGCGTGCGTTGCGCCGAGCCCGACGGTCTCTCGTCAGAGCAGCGATGTACGAGTGGAGCTCGTGGATCGGGTGCTCCGATACGAGATAACCGAGACGTACGTCAATCACGGCAACAGAGTTGGTGAAGCGGATTTCATGTTTCCGCTGCCGAAGGGCGCCGCATTTCAGGACCTCAAGCTTTCTATCAACGGTGAGATGGTCTCTGGTGAAACGATGAATGCCGATCGCGCTCGGCAGATCTATGAAGAAATAGTCCGGCGTCAGCGCGACCCAGCGCTGCTCGAGTGGATGGGTTATGGTCTGTTTCGCGCGAGAATTTTTCCGATTGCACCGGGCGAAGAGAAAAAGGTCGTGCTTCGCTTCCAGAGTGTAGCCGAGCGTGAAGGCGATGCGCTGAGAGTGGATTATTTCAGGGGCGCAGCGACGAACCAATGGGCAGCGAATCAGGATGCGCAGTCGCGGACGTCGTTCGTTCTGAGCTACCCCTCCGATCCGATGTATGGAACGGCCTATTCACCAACGAACTCGATCGTCGAGCAACGCACGCGAGACGAGGCAGATCGCTCGAACGATGACTCCGGGGACCGGAGCTTTGCGTCGAACAGTCGCCGGTCCATGCGCCACTTCGAAATAAGGGATGCGCGTGGAGAGCTGACTCTTCTCATTCCTGTACGGCGCTCGAGCAGCGCCGCAGTGACGATGCTTGCGAATGCTCCCGGAAACGAGGATGGCTTCGCGCTCATCACGCTGTCACCGCC
>JBOHTB010000116.1:0-23173 GCA_050733435.1 Gemmatimonadaceae bacterium
GTCGGCGAACGGATTCAAGTCGGTGATAGACATCGACCTTCTCGGAACGTTCAACACCTGTCGCGCCGCGTTCGAGCATTTAAGACGGCCGGGCGCCTCTGTGATCAACATCTCGGCGATGCAAGCATTTACGCCGATGCCGATGCAGTCGCACGTCTGCGCGGCAAAAGCAGGCGTGGATATGTTGACGAAGTGCCTTGCGATTGAGTGGGGCCCGCAGGGTGTGCGCATCAATTCGATCGCGCCCGGCGCGGTCGACGACACCGAGGGCATGCGTCGCCTCGCGCCGACGCCGGAGATACGCAAGCAGTTTGAGCGGAGCGTACCGCTCCAACGCTTTGCGACGAAGGACGAGATCGCTGATCTCGCCGTGTTCCTCAGCAGCGATGCGGCGAAATTCATTACCGGGGCTATCGTAGTGTGCGACGGAGGCCAGTCCCTCGTGGGCCTTGGCGTCAACGTGATGGACGCGCTGCGTCCCCACTCCTGAGAGAATTCACCCTGAACGAGGTTCAATAGTGAGCGACATCCGGCGCCTCGCGGTATTCTGCGGATCGAACCCCGGCGCGCGTCCCGAGTACATCGATGCGGCGCGTGCTTTTGGCAGGCTGTTGGCGCGAAGGGGTATTACGGTGGTATACGGTGGATCGAGTGTCGGCTTGATGGCGGCGCTCGCGGATTCCGTCGGTGACGAGCTGGGTGACATAACGGGAGTGATTCCACGAATGCTCGTGGAGCGCGAGGTAGCGAACACCGCGCTTTCAGATTTGCGCGTGGTGGATTCGATGCACGCACGAAAGGCGCTGATGGCGGAGCTCGCCGACGGATTCGTCGCCCTGCCGGGAGGGATCGGCACCCTCGAAGAGTTTTTCGAGACGTGGACGTGGGCCCAGCTTGGAATGCACACGAAACCGTGCGGGCTTCTCAACGTCGCGGGCTATTTCGATCCACTCCTCGAGTTCCTCGATCACGCTGTCGCGGAAAAATTCGTGCGCGAAGCTCACCGGGCAATGGTCATCGTGGAGAGCGACCCCGAAAAACTTCTGGCGCGCTTCGAATCCTACGAGCCGCCGCGCGTGGTGAAGTGGGTTAACGCGGGCACTATCTAGCTCCAGGTCAGCTCGTCGATCGAGCGCGGCCAATCTTCTTTCAACAAGCGCGACAGGGCGCGATCGGCCAGCAGCTTGCCATCGGTCTGACAGCGCGGGCAATAGTTCGTCTCGTTGTCGGCGTAGCGTATCCTCTGCACCGGTGTTCCGCAGACCGGGCACGGCTTTCCAAACTTTCCGTGTACGGCCATTTCATCGCGGAACGCAGTCACCTTTGCGGGGAAATCCCCCTTTGACTCCTTCCGAAGGCGATCCGTCCACTCGATCAGAGTGGTTCTGGTTGCATCGAACAGACGCCGCATCTCGTCCGTTGTAAGTCGACGCGTATGTTTGATCGGAGAGATCTTCGCGCGATGGAGAATCTCATCGGAATAAGCGTTGCCGACGCCGCTAAAAAGCCTGGGATCGGTGAGTGACCGCTTGAGAGTGTGATTCTCGCGTACGAGTCGTTCGGTGAATTCCTCGATGGTTGCATCGAGAACCTCCAGGCCACCACGCTCGAACTGTTCGAGAGAGTGCTCACCCCGCACGAGCCAGAGTGATGCGCGTCTCTTGGAACCGGCTTCGGTGAGGATCAGAGTCCCATTTGGAAAATCGAATGCAGCGAGCCCGATCTTTCCTGGCACCTTCGCGCCGGCAGGAACCCAGCGCAGACGACCGGCAATCATCAGGTGGATCACGAGGAACAAGTCATCTTCCAGCTCGACGACGATTCGCTTCCCCATTCGGCGCACGGCTAGAACGCGTTTCCCCTGCGCGGCAGCGATGGGTGGATCGACCGATCGCAGCAGGAACGGTTTGGGAATGCGAACGCGCTCGAGTATCTGCCTGCCGATCCTGGATTCCAGGGCCTCGATGTAAACCGTTATGTCGGGCAGCTCGGGCACGCGTTACCTGCGTCTGTCCGCGATTGCCGCGAGCACGTAACTCAGGTTTGCCGTCCCGTCCATGATCGGTTCGTTGGTCGAGTAATCGCCGACATCATCGTGGTAGACGATGAACCCGGCATTAAAGGGCGCATACTCGTCTGGATCATGCAAATGGATGCCGAGAAGATTGTGGTATATCGATGAGTAAACTGGCCCGTCGAGAAGTGCGCCGGTGAGCTCGATGTGCAACTGGTCGGACACGACAGAATGCGGAGTGCGCGCGAAGACTCCATCGTGCGGCAACCCGATCACCATCGAGACTCCCCACGGATTCGTTCCGAACAGCCAATCGATCGCTGCCTGCTCGTACTCCCTGAACTGGTTGTCGCCCGTCATGCGTCGATACAGGAATGCCTGCGTCGCGAACGAGGCCATCAGATTGTTCGAGCACCAGATGAACGGAATTCCGATCCGAAATCCGTTGTCGGCGCGGGCCACCACTGCGGCCAGACCGCGGCGGTAGTAATCAGCGACGATCTTTCGGTCTCCCACGCTCGCGTTTCGCCAGATCTCATAGTGCCCGTTGTTGTGCCACGGGTACCACTCATAGTGCTTCGCTGTGTCAGCACCCATCCACGGCGTCACCGGCTCGCGCGCCGCGTACTGCAAGGCGTCGCGCAGGTAAGATCGATCACGAGTGAGTGCATAGAGCTCGGAAGCGCCGAGCTCCATGTCGTCGACCCAGTTGTCTTCCTCGTAATAGTAAGGTGCGTGTCCCGGAGCGCCCTGGCATACGCCCGGATATTTCTTACCGATCGAGTACGCCGCCAAAGCTTTTCGGCGCAGCTTCGCGGCGAACATCGGATCGCTCCTTTTATAAATCGAGGCCGCGAGCGCGAACGCAGACGCGTATTTGCCGGCGGTAGAGGCGAGGCCATTCGATCTGTTCTTGTACTTGAAGAGTCCCTGCGGTTTTCCGGTGCAGGGATAAATCGGTCGCTCCTTTCCTTTCCCCCACCCGTAATCCGCGGAATCGGTCGCCGGCAGATCCCAATACGTATGATCGCGGTCGTCGCCGAGTTGATTGAACATGGCCGAATCGGAAGGAAACATTCTCACGAGCCATTCGAGTCCGTGACGTGCTTCATCGAGGATGTCGGGAACACCGTTCGCGCCCGCGAGTCCGTGAGAATTGAATCGATCCGCAAATGAACGCGGATGATCGCGGTACGCCATGAGCATCACGAACGTCGCGTTGGATGACGTCATGACGTACTGGAGATAATCCGAGGCGTCGGCCCAACCGCCTGTCACAGGTACGAACCGTCCGGCGAGCGGGGATGAATCCACAACGATCCCGTCGTGCGCGTGGACAACAGTGTTAAAAACCGGATTGTATCCCGATCTCTGCTCTCTCATGTAGTAAAGGAGCGTATCGGCAGCACCAGCGTAGGCGTTTTCACTGATGCGAACGAGCGGCGACACCAGGCCAGCAGCAGCGAGACGGTATTCGCCTGGCGCTTTGATAGAGGAGAAGTCGAGTCGATAGGTCGTGACGCAAGGTCCAAACGGGTTTGCCGCGGTCGCTGGCCGGGTCAACACGATCTTTCCTGATCGATCGGAAACGCTGAAGTCTCCGAGTCTTAATCGCTCGAGCGAACAGAGAACCGCGATTTTGGGAGAGTCGGGAAGGTACCCGAGCTGATTTATGCGGATTGCGCCAGTCATCTGGGTCGCTGCAGCCGTCTGCAACAGCGCGAATATCGAAAGCAATGCCATAGGCAAAGAAGATAGACGCGATGCGCCCGCGGAAGCCATATTCATCCCCTCAAGTCAACCTTCGATTACCGACTCGATGAAATCAACGACAGCGCTCACCCTCCCCTTCCTTGTCGTCGGCCTCGCTTCCACCGCAGCCGCACAGACGGATCTGCATTTGATTCCCCAGCCGCGCGAGATGCAGGTGGAAGGATCCGTCGCTCTTCGCGGAATTACCATCCTGCGCCCGACAAATTCCGCGGACCGGTTTGCAGCCGCCGATCTTGCGAGCTCGTTCAAGGAGCGCGGTATCCCGGTCAGCACTGCCGTGAGTGGTCCGACGCCGCGCGTGGTGCTGCTGCGCGTCGGTGGGTCGAGCGCGCAGAGTGTGTTGCTTCGGCATTCACTCGTGTTCGACCCGGCGATGCGAGACGAAGGATACATAATTACTCCCGATGGAAGCCGAATAGTCGTCATCGGTGCGACCGCAGCCGGAGTTTTCTACGGCGCGCAGACTGTGAAGCAGATCGTCGCTGGCGATGGCAACGACGCTCGACTTTACCGCGCGACGATTCGCGACTGGCCAGCGATGCGCTATCGCGGATTTCACGACGATCTGTCGCGTGGACCCGTACCAACCCTCGAATTCCAGAAGAAGCAGATCCGCACGCTAGCGGCTTACAAGGTCAACGTTCTCTCGCCGTATTTCGAGCACACTCTCGCGTACGACTCGAACCCATTGATCGCGCCTCCTGGTGGCGCGCTCACGCACGCCGATGTCAAGGAGCTGGTCGCCTACGCGGCGCAGTACCACGTAGACATAATTCCCGAGCAGGAAGCGTTCGGTCATCTCCACCACATGCTGAAGTACGAGATCTACTCTCCGCTCGGCGAGACGCCGCACGGCCACGTTCTCGCGCCGGGACAACCGGGCTCACTTCCACTGATACGTCAGCTTTTTGGCGAGATCGACTCCCTCTTTCCGAGCCACTTCGTTCATCTTGGAGCCGACGAGACCTTCGAGCTCGGACGTGGACAAACCGCCGAACGCGTAAAAACAGAGGGTATCGGCGCCGTGTACCTCGACTTCCTGAAGGAAATCGAAACTGCGTTGAGGCCGAGCGGAAAAAGGTTTCTGTTCTGGGGCGACGTGGCGATGAACAGTCCGGAACTCGTCAAAACTCTTCCGCGGGATATGATTGCAGTTCCGTGGACGTACGGTCGCGACACATCGTTCGTGAGGTTCATCGCGCCGTTCCGCGACGCGGGAATGGAGACATGGGTGGCGCCGGGCGTCAGCAGCTGGAATCGCGTTTACCCGGACAACTCGATCGCTCTCCCCAACATCCAGGGATTCGTGCGCGACGGACAACGTCTTGGCGCGACCGGGATGCTGAACACTTCATGGGACGACGATGGCGAGTCGCTCTTCAATCAGACGTGGTACGGTGATCTGTTCGGCGCAGCAGCAGGATGGCAGGAAGGGGAGAGCAGCATCGACGCCTTCGTGTCGAGCTATGGTCGCGTTTTTCATGGCGACCTTACGGGCAAGATCGATGAGGCGCAGCGGAGACTCACGGCCGCGCACGCGCTTCTCCTCGCCGGGAAAGTTGGAGATGCGAGCGATTATTTGTTCTGGCTCGATCCGTGGAGCCCGGAAGGTCGCAGCATGGCTCAGAGGATCCGGCCGTACACCCACGACCTTCGGATACTCGCGGAGTCAGCGCTCGTTTTTCTCGATCAGGCAGACCCGCACATCGTTCGCGAGCGTGACGCGCTCGCGGCAATGAAGCTGGGCGCGCGCAAGATGGACTTTATCGGAATGAAATTCCAATTCGCCGACGAAGTGGTCGGGATGTACGATCGCGCGACGGATTCGACGAACAAGTCGGCGGGGCGCGACCTCGCCGACATTACCGGAGCAAACGGCAGACTGCAGGACCTGCGCGACGGCTACTCTCTTATTCGCGATGAATACGAGACAGCGTGGCTTCGCGAGAACAGGCCTTATTGGCTGCACAACGTACTCGCGGAGTACGATCTCGCGACACAAATGTGGATCGAGCGCGCCAACCGGGTAAATCTTGCACGCCAGGAGTGGTATCGGACGCACAAGCTGCCGCCGGCTGAAAGCCTCGGCATTCCGGCCAGCATGCCGGGCCTGGCTCCGCTTCCCCGGTAAGAGATTTCAGGGGAACGAAGCGAGCGTGCGCTCAAAAAACTGGCGCGCTACTTCGACATCTTCTTCCGAGATGTAACGAGGGCCGAGCCTCCTGGCGCCTTCGAGGGCCAATGTTACCAGTGTGGCCGTCACGCCACGAACCTCCGGATCTGCGAGTCCGAGACGTCCGGCGCGCTCGAGCAACGGTTCACTGGGCGCGGCAAGAAAGGCGCGAGCTCTAGCAACGCTCTCCTCATCGTAAACGATTCCGGTTACGAACACGATCGACGCAGCGAGGGAATCCCCGTCAATCGCGTCAGCGCATCTGATCTCAAAGAACTCTTTGGGCCGTATTTCGGGGAATAGCGTACTGAGGTGAAAGAGCCAGTCGTTCTCGTCCGGATTGCCTGATGGCATCCATTCGCGGAACGACAACCAGGGACCAGACCCATCGCTGCTTCTCATTGCGCCCGCGTCGAGTGCGAAGTCGAGATATCGCCGGATTGGGTCCTGCGCATCAAACGGCAGTCCCGTTCGCGAGCGATCGAGAGTCCGCCATAGATGCGCGCGGTAGCTGGCATGGCGCGTGGGGTTTCCCGCGTAGCTGCGCGAGTTGGCGAAGAGCGCCACGATGTACGGAGCGAGGGAGTTGAGCAAACCCCATCTCGCCACCGGATCGGGGCCGCGCTCAACATTGACCTGTACCGCCGCGGTCTGCCGCATCATCCGAATCCCCGACGGCCCGATGGAATCGAAATAGTGTGTCATACGCACGTACCGATCTCGCTGTAATTGCAGGGGGACCTGGTCGACGTCGTTGCACGGATCCACGCCCAGCGCGATCAGCTCGATCCCGGCGGCTCGCAATGCATCGCGCATCATGGTGAGGCTATCTCGGACGCGGAGCACGACGGCAGACGCGACCGGATGAGGAGCGCTGCTGATCTCGATTTGGCCGCCGGGCTCGAAGGAGATGCACGATCCGTCCGACAGGGTCCACGACGGAGGGTCGTTCTCCAGAACGTTCTCGACCCAACCTTCGGATTGCGCCAATTCGGAGAGAATGCGAGCCGTACCGATCCCAGCGCTGGCGTCACCTCGTGGCAGCGCCGGCAACCGCGTCGACGCGTGAACCGGAATGACCTCCAGCTCGACTCCGACCTTTAGTGGCGTCTCCGGACTCGACGGTGAGAAGAGGCGCTCCCTCAAATCCTCGAGCAGTCCGACTGCCGACAGGCTCACGGTGCTCGCTCAGATCTCCGTGCGCGCGCGAGTGCAAGAACGAAGGATTCGTCATCAGCCGGGATCCACTTTTCCATCGCGAGTCCCGACGCCGTAAGAATCTCCTCGAGAGTCGAACGATCGTACTTGTAGCTCAGCTCGGTGCGAATCGTCTCGCCCTTCTGGAAATCGACGCGCCCTATTTCCGGAATCTTCACTTCGAGAGGTCTCCTAGCGACGAGGTGCATCTCGATTCGACGCTGGGGCTCGTTGTAGAACGCGCGGTGCTCGAAATCCGCGAGCGGGAAATCGGCGCCGAGCTCGCGGTTCAATCGCTCGAGGACGTTGAGATTGAACGCAGCGGTAACTCCCTGCGCGTCGTTGTAGGCGCGTGTGATGGTGTCGGAATCTTTTACAAGGTCCGCACCGAGCAGAAATCGGTCGGCGGGCGACATTGCGTGGGCAATATGAGAGAGAAGCCGGATCGCCTGATCGCGGGAGAAATTGCCGATGGTGCTGCCGAGAAACACGACCATCGTTGGGCTTGCAACCGGCGGGAGCACAAACGGCTCGGTGATGTCGGAGACAACGGGTAAGATGCGCACCTCTGGATAATCTTCACGCAACTGCGCGGCAGCAGCCTCCAGAAAATCCCGGCTGACGTCGATCGGCACGTAGCATTCGGCGCACCCGCTCTCACGCATCGCATCGAGAATAATGCGAGTCTTGGTTGCGCTGCCGGCACCGAGCTCGACGAGCGAGCACGGATGCACAGATTGCACGATTGCGGGGATCTTACCTTCCAGGAGAGCGCGCTCTGCCCGGGTCAGATAATACTCCGGGAGCTGGGTGATCTCCTCGAACAGCTCGGAGCCGCGCTCGTCGTAGAAATACTTCGGCGAAAGCTGCTTTGGGGTTGTGGTCAGGCCCTCCCGAACGTCGCGCAACATTTGCTCGCGCGAGCGCCGCACGGTGTATGGCGGGCTCGCACCGAGGGTATCGGAAACCGAGTGGTCCTGGTTCACGCGTCTCTCGCGCATCTGAAGCCGCTGAAGATCTGTCGCCGAATGGGGTAATCCCAATTCCGGAATGTGTTTCGAATTGCGCCCGGACGCGTCGCCCACGATCCGCCACGGAGCACCTTGTAGTCCGGCCCGAAGAATTCTTCCGAGTACTCCTTGTACGGAAAGCTCTGGAATCCCGGATAGCCGCTGAAATTGCTCGAAGTCCACTCCCAGACGTCGCCAATCATCCCGTAGCAGCCGATGTGCGAGACGCTCGGGTAGGTACCGATTGGCGCGGTATCGAAGGACAGCTGATCGACGTTCGCGATTCTGGAATCTGCGTCGGATTCGCCCCATGGGAATCTTCGCGCAGTCGAGGTGGAAGAATCCCAGGACGCGGCTGCTTCCCACTCGACCTCCGTTGGGAGGCGTTTGCCATCCCATTTGGCGAAAGCTTCAGCCTCGTAATAGGACACGTGACACACCGGACGCGTCGCGTCGACTGGCCGAACGGTGTCCATCGTCCGCGTGATCCAGTCCTGTCCCTCGCGAATCCAATACATGGGAGCCACCGCGCCGGACTCCGCGAGCCAGCGTCGACCACCTTCTGACCACAGCTCGTCGCGCTCGTAACCGTTGTTGGCAATGAAATCGAGAAAGCGTCCGTTCGTCACCGGATTCCTGTCGATGAGGAATGGGCGTAGATCCACCTCGTGGATTGGCCGCTCGTTGTCGTAGGCGGCGGCTCGATCCAAAGTGCCGATCGTCACTCGACCGCCGTCGAATTCAACCATACCGCCGGGCGGGACAGGTCTGCGCGGGAAGGTGATCGAGCGCGGTGCACGATACGGCTCGCCTTTTTTCAGCTGCAGTGTCTGAAGTATCGTCTCGTTGTGCTGATACTCGTGCTGAAGAACCATGTGGTACACGTACCCGCCATTCAGCAGTGGATTTTCATCGTTCCACTCGATGGCATCGAGCCGGTCGAGGACGCGTGTACGAATTTCTCCGAGGCGCTTCGCCATCTGCGCGAGTGTGGGGAGAGCCAGAGATGCGCGGGTAGCGCGGGGGTGCTCGAACGGGTTGTAGAGCCCTGGCATTTCCGAGAATTCAATCGGTCCGTCCAGGTTCTGGGTAAGCCACAGCTCCTCGAAGTGCGCGATGTGTCCGATGTCCCAGATGATCGGACTCATAAGCGGATTGTGCTGTCTGTGCAGATCCTCGTCCGACAAACCGGCGACCAGTAGCAAGGTTCGATCGCGCGCCTCTTTCAGGAGTTGTGCGAGGTCGGTCCTGGAAGGCTGCGACGGCGGGGGTTCGACTCGAGGAGCGGTCATAAGGAAGGCAGAGCTCATGCAATGATATTGCCGCCCCTATAACTTGCTAGATCGACCCGACCAGCCCGGGTCAGAGCCCGACCCACGGACTGGCCGCGATCTTCAATTTTTACAGTAACTTAGCAAACAGGCCGACGCCGACCACCGGAAAGGAAATGGCAGAACAAAGAATCGCGCTGGTGACAGGCGGCAACCGGGGCATCGGATTCGAGATATGCCGGCAGCTCGCAGCGATGGACATCCGTGTCATACTAGGCGCACGCGATTCCGGCAAAGGCGCAACCGCGGCGGGGAAGCTTATTTCCGAATCCCTTCGGGTCGAAGCGCGCGAGCTCGATGTCTCCGATGAAGAGAGCATTCGCGACTGCATGCGATGGGTGCGGCGCGATCTCGGGCGGCTCGACATTCTCGTGAACAATGCCGGGATAATGGTGGAAGAAGATGCCGCGAACCCCGAGCACGAGATACAGATCATCCGCGATACGATGCAGACCAACTGCTACGGTCCGCTGCTGCTCTCGCGTTTGGCGACGCCCATCATGAAAAGTCGACGTTACGGACGCATAGTGAATCTCTCGAGTGGCATGGGCTCACTGGCGGAGATGGGTGCGGGCTACATCGCCTATCGGATGTCCAAGGCGGGCATCAACGTAGTGACGAGAGTGATCGCCGCGGAAACGCAGGGAATGGGCATACTCATCAATTCGGTGGATCCCGGTTGGGTTCAAACCGGAATGGGCGGAAGAGCCGCGCGTCGAAGCGTAGAGAAGGGCGCCGAAACGCCAGTCTGGTTGGCAACGCTTCCCGACAGCGGACCGACAGGTGGTTTCTTTCGCGACCGAAAATCCATCGCCTGGTAGAATTGCACTGACGAAGTTTCGGGAATAGGTTTTTTTCTTCCACGCGTCATGGCAAATCCAACCGAAGTTGTACTGAGCCCGTCGGGGCGCCACACCCACTCCATCGGATTTTTCGAGCGGCTGCCTCTGGTAGCTGGCGGCGCTGTCGCGTGCATTGGAGTGCTCGTGCTCCTTGGCTGGTATCTCGCTCTGCCGACCGTCACATCGTGGAAGGTCGGCGGAATACCGATGATCCCCTTCACCGCTGTTTGCTTCACGCTTTCCGGAATTTCGCTGGTCCTCGCCGTGCTACCGGTCCGCACCCCGACAACGGAAGCAATTCAGCAAACGCTGGCCGCACTCGTCGCTACAATCTCTACGCTGACGCTCTACGAGTATGTCGCCGGAGGCGAATCGCGCTTCGACATGCTTCTCTTCGGAAGCCGAATTCAGAGTACGCCGTGGGGCCCTGCGGGACGCATCGCGATAAACAGTGCGGCGAGCCTGCTCCTCTTTTCGCTCGCTCTGCTTTCGATTCCGCACGATCAGAGGAGGCGCGATCTGCGAGCCCAGTTGTTCGCCACACCAGCGCTATTCATAGCTCTCGTCGCGGTGCTCGGCTATGTCTTTGGCGTGCGAGGCATGTACACGATCTCGCAGTCGTCAGGAATGGCTCTTCCCACCGCCACGACGCATCTCATCCTGGGCATCGGGATCATTTTCGCGGTCAGAGACCGAGGCGTACCGTCACTACTTATGGACGAAGGCCCCGCGGGAGTACTGACGCGCCGTTTGCTGCCCGCCGCACTCCTCGCGCCCATCGTACTCGGCATCGTGCGCCTCGCGGGTGAGACGGCTGGCATCTACGAATCGGAATTCGGAATCTCGCTTTTTGCGGTGGCGACGATCCTCACTTTCGTCGGGCTCGTGCTCTGGTCGGCAAGGGTTCTGCGCAACACCGACAAGGAGCGCGTGGATCTGCTGGCGCTCGAGAAGGACGCGCGCGCGCATGCCGAGAATGCGAGGACCGAGGCGGAGGCGGCGCGAGCAGAAGCGGAACGAGCGAACAACAGCAAGACGGATTTTCTTGCGGTGATGTCGCACGAGCTCAGAACGCCGCTCACCGCGATAATGGGCTACGAGGAGCTGCTCTCTGACGGTATCACTGGTCCCGTCACCGAGCTTCAGCGTCAGCAACTCGGACGCATCAACGCCAGCGCCCGTCATTTACTCGGACTCATCGACGAGATCCTGACTTTCGCGCGCGTCGACATCGGCCGCGAGCGAGTACGCTGGGAGTCAATGTCGGTAAACCATACTCTGAGTGACGCCGCCGCTCTCGTAGAGCCAATGGCGACGGCGAAGAAGCTGAAGCTCGTCGTCAAGCTCCTGGAAGAAGATCAGTCGATCCAGACCGACGGAACCAAGCTGCGCCAGATGCTCGTGAATCTTCTCTCGAACGGCATCAAGTTCACCGATAGCGGCGAGGTGCACCTCGGCTGCGCCGTCAACAATGGAATGCTCGAAGTCATTATCGCCGACACCGGTGTCGGGATTGCCGCCGAGAACATCGAATACGTGTTCGAGCCTTTCTGGCAGGCGGAACAGACCGCCACAAGAAAAACCGGCGGCACCGGCCTTGGACTGAGCGTCACCCGAAAGCTGGCACGTCTTCTCGGGGGCGACGTCACCGTCGCAAGCCGCGTCGGGTCGGGCACGACTTTCGTTCTAACGCTGCCGATGAAAGCACCAAGCGGAGAGACAGTAAGGAAACGTGACACGCCGACCACCCCGACGAGTCCGCACTACTCGCTGCACATCTAATCGAGGGCGAAGCTGGGTCGGCTCGGCTATTCCTGTTTGCTCGGCGATCTACCGAATGCCGATACTGGTGTCCGGCTCCGCTGTCACGGCCGTCCCTGATTCTTCCAGCGGCGCCACAAAGTTGTAGAGCCCGAGGCGCAGAGCACCGCGGGGACCGAGCGTCTCGTCGTGCTCGTACGAGGTGACGGAACAGTTCGCGATGTCCGCGCTTCTGTCGATTCCCAGCAACTCGGCTTCGGTCATGTGCTCAAGGATGTAGCGCATGCAGAGCACGACCACCGCGTGGCAGACGATGAGCACTCGCTCTCCGCAGTACTGGCGCGAGATCATCTCGGTGGCGCTTCGCAAGCGAAGAATCACGTCGCACCAGCTCTCGCCGCCGGGCGGCCGGTGAAAGAATTTGCCGAGCAGGCGCTTGAGCTCCGCCTGCTGGGGGTATTGCTCGCTTATACCTACAGCGGTGAGTCGATCCAGAATGCCGAACTCTTTTTCGCGGAGGCGCTCGTCGACCA
This sequence comes from Gemmatimonadaceae bacterium, assembly GCA_050733435.1. Lineage (GTDB taxonomy): Bacteria > Gemmatimonadota > Gemmatimonadetes > Gemmatimonadales > Gemmatimonadaceae > UBA4720. Next base: position 12,635 of record JBOHTB010000116.1, read on the forward strand.
TGATCGCGTAGCTGTCCTTAGCCATGCCGGCGGACTCGACGATTAGCCGTGCTGTCTCCCGGGCGCGCACGTATGGCGAGGTCAGAATGATATTCGGGCGCTTGTCTGGCGGCAGCGCACCGAACCATCGACCCAATGCCGTCGACTGCCGCTGTCCCAGCTCAGAGAGCGGAACGTCGACGTCGCGAACATCGATGTCGACCATCGGCTCTCCAGCTTTGAGCGCCGCGTCGCGCGCTACGTTGCCGGAGGATTCACCGTGTCGAACTATGTAGAGAAGTTCGGGCCAGATCTGATGCGGCTTCACGGGAACATGCAGGTCAAAGAGCGTACCCGCGCGCAGGTGGTAAGTTAGGCCAATGAAATCCACGCCGGATCAGAAGGATCCAGATTGGCCCAGGTACGCGGAGACCATAGTCTCCTTCGCTACCGACCCGCCACTGGAAATCGATCTGCGGTGGATTCCATCCGGGGCAGAAATCGCTGCGCTGAACGCCGTCGGATTTGGGACACCGTTCGGGATAGTGACCGCGTTCGATCCGGACGGGCGGGATCTTTCACCCAACGAGAATGAAGAGAGAATGCGCGCGCTCGACAGGCGGTTGCTGGCAACCGGCCACACTTTCGTCCGTGCGAATTGCTGCTCGCCTGACCGATCGCACTGTGAGAGCAGCGTAGCTGTCGTCATGCCGCAGGCGGACGCGCTCGACCTGGCCCGAGAGCTGGAACAGGTCGCGATTTTCTGGTTTGACGGCGCGAGGTTCTGGATTTTCGGGGCGATAGTGGATACAGACCCAATGATTCTTCCAAGGAATTCGTGAGTGCCCTCCGAAAAAAAACGAGGCCCAATCGGCCCCGTTTTTCTCTTTCTTTGGAGTCCTTAACGATCAGGTCAAGGGCTTGTAGCGATAACCGTACACGCCGCCTTTTGCGGATGTGATCTTGAACGCCTTCGTACTCTTTGGCGCCACCGGTCCCACCGTCGCCGTTTGGGTATCGACGACGTTCCCGGTTTTGTCGAGCAGCTCTATCGTCACGGTGTAGGTCTTCGCCGTCGTACCGCGATTCTCGATCGTCCCACCGATCGATGTGTCAGTCGCGCGCCGGGAGAATTCAGTCACTGCCAGCTTCACGGGCGCGTTCTCCGACTTGTTGTTCCAGTAGACGAGCGAATCCGTGTAGATCTTCTGCAGCTTCTTGTCCTTGGTGCCCTTGTACATACCCTGATACGCGAATGCGTAGAGAAGCTGGTCGTCAGGGTTGTTCGGATCCATGGTCACGAGCTTGTCGATCAGAGGAAAAGCCTTCTGGAACTCGTTGTTCTGGATGTACGTCGCCGCGAGGTTGTTGATGGCATCCCGGGAGTAGGGGTTTTGTGCCAGCGCCGCATCGAACAGCTTCGTCGCGTCCGCCTGATGTCCGTTGCGGGACGCCACAACGCCCGCGTGCACGAGTGAAAGCTCGCCGTACTTCGATGGATTCGAGAGCATGGGCGCGTAGATGGTCGGCACCGACGCGCTGTCGCCTTTCGCGCCGTACATCATCGCGAGATTGTCGATCGCATCGGCCATGAGGAGATCATTGTTCGCGACGGCAATGTAGTCCTGCCAGTCCTTGATCGCCGAATCGGCCAGCGCGCGCTTGGTCGCCCCAGTAGCCTGTTCTACTCTGTCCGACTGCGCGGAGCCGATCGCGTAGAGTGTTTTTAACCGCACGTCAGCGTACGTAGAGTCGGTGCCCGCGGCGGCGAGCGCCTGCTTCCAGTAGCCATTAGCTGCGGCAAGATCCTTACGGTTCTCCGCTACCGAGCCGAGCACCGAATAGGCATAGGGGGCGCGTCTGTCGAGCAGCAGCGAGCGCTTGGCGAGAATCTCCGCGGAATCCAGCTGATTGGCGTTCAACGCGTTGATCGCGGCATTCAGCGTGTTGAGCCAGGGCTTTTGCTGACGCCACTGTGTCGTGACTGGAATGCACTCGGGCGACGCAGCCTCGACTATGGAGAACGCCGAATCCGCGCTGGCGAAGAGATCGATAGTGCCGGTTGGATTCGTCGTGAGACCCAGGGCGCTGCGTGGAACGACCGGCGGCGTGTTGGGCTGCATGAGGTAAAGAATGTAGGCTTCGCCCTTCAGGTAGTTGCGGGCGGTGGGGTTGTCGTTGCCGTTGTCGACGATACGCAGGACGTCCTGGATGTCTTTGGTCGGATTCCCTTTGTCGACCGAGGCAAGCGCGCGAGTCATCGAGAACTGCGCTTTCGCGATGTCGCCCTTTGTGTTCGCAGTAGGATCGCATGCCGGCGCCGCGGTAGTCTGTGCGGCCAGTGGCAGCGCCCCAAACACGCCGAGCGACAAGACGGCAGCAATCCCGTTAACTATGGCTTTCATCAAGAATCTCCCTGCTTTCTGATGGGGTGGGTTTCGATTAGCAGTCGGATAATATACCGCCCAGCATTCTTCGTTCCTGCCAGAGAGCAAAATTGGCGTTTTGCGGGCAGGCTCGCCGGACGGGCATGCATGACACTCGTATATTTTCGCGAATGCAGCGGAATCCCATCGTGCTTATCCACGGATATTCGGATGATGGCGGAGCGTTCGAGAAATGGCAGGGTCTTCTCGAGCAGCGCGGCTATGACGTGGCCTTGCTCCACGCCTGCACCTATCGCTCGCTCACTAACGAGGTGTCGATCAAGGACATCGCGGAAGGTTTCGATCGAGCGCTGAAGATGCAGGCCGGATTGAGCGAGGACGAGCCCTTTGACGCGATAGTTCACTCGACGGGAATGTTGGTGATTCGCGCGTGGCTGACTGCCTACGACGATCGCCGACAGCGACTCAAGCATCTGATCGGACTGGCGCCCGCTACGTTCGGCTCGCCACTCGCGCACAAAGGTCGGAGCTGGCTGGGCTCTCTCTTCAAGGGCAATCGGCATCTCGGTCCCGACTTCATGGAGGCCGGAGACAAGGTGCTGGATGGTCTCGAGCTCGCAAGCCGCTTCACCTGGGACCTCGCGCACATCGATCTTCTCGGCGCCGAAACGTTCTACGGACCAACCCGACGCACGCCCTACGTGTTCATCTTCAGCGGCAATGAGAGCTACGGCGGACTGCGTCAACTGGTAGACAATGAACCCGGCAGCGATGGCGTGGTGCGATGGGCCGCTTGTCCGCTCAACACGCGGAAGATCATGCTCGATCTTACTCAGGACCCCGCTCTGGAAAGATCGGAGCAGCGGATATCGGTGGCAGAATGGCGAAACACCGACATTCCGCTCATCCACATCGATGGCAAGAATCACGGGACCATCCTGTCCGAGCCGGGAGACGCACTTGTCCAGCTCGTGGATAGCGCCCTTCAGGTTTCGAGTGCGGCGGCGTTTACCGAGTGGATCGACGACGCGGTGGAAAGCAGCAGACCCGCACGCGCGAAGGTCGACGAATGGCAGCAATTCGTGATTCGGGTCGTGGACGAACGCGGCGATCCGGTGCCCGATTACAACATCCAGCTATTCCGCAGAGGCGCCAGCGCATCGGACTCCGGGATTCATCAGTTCGACGTCGATGTCCATACGTACAAGGGCGACTCGAGTCTTCGCTGCTTTCACGTGCGACTTGCGGATCTCGACTACAAGACGCTGCCGAACCTATGGGTCCGCGTGATCGCCTCGTCGGGATCGCAGCTTGTGGGCTATCAGGGATTCGGTAGCGAAAAATCGTCAGTGCGAACGAGCACGCCTGACGGAAAATGGGATGCGTCGCTCAACATCTCTTCGCTCGTCGATGACACAGGAATCAAGTTCTTCTATCCATTCACGACAACGCTCGTCGAGCTCAAGCTCAATCGCGAACCCTTGCCACTGACGGGGAAAAATGAAGTCTGCTGGTTCTAAGACAAAAATGAAGTCTGCTGATTCTAAAAACACTCTCGGTCGTACCGGTGTCGCGCATCTGCGTCGGGTCGACCCGGTGATGGTACGAGTGATCGAAAAAGTGGGACGCTATCGTGGCTGGCCGGATGGTGGTGGCACGCACTTCGACGCGGTCGCAAGATCGATCGTATTCCAGCAGCTGTCCGGCAAAGCCGCAGGCACAATTCACGGACGGTTTCACGGACTGTACGGTGGCCGACCCCCGCGGCCCGAAGAGCTCGCCGCGACTTCCGACGAGCAGCTTCGGTCTGTCGGACTCTCGCGCCAGAAGTCCGCTTATCTCAAAGATCTTGGAGCGCGCGTTACATCGGGGGAGATACCCATTGAGACGCTCCACGAGCTGACTGATGACGAAGTGATCGCCGCACTGACGCAGGTCAAAGGCATTGGGCGCTGGACGGCGCAGATGTTCCTGATGTTTCGACTAGGCCGCCCCGACGTCCTGCCAGATCTGGATCTTGGGATCCAGAAAGGAATTCAGAAGGCCTACCGCCTGCGCAAGCTTCCGCCGCCGGAGCGTGTAAAAAAAATTGGCGCGAAATGGGCGCCTTACCGTACAGTTGCGTCCTGGTATCTGTGGCGCTATCTCGATACTGAGGTGGCTGTACCGCGTTCGTCCGGTTGAGAACCTTCGGATGCGAGTGATACCGGCGCGGCAAGATTCTGGCACTAGGAATGAGAGACTGGCACTTCCCATGAAGTCCGCAGAGATTTTTTCACCGTAATTCCAGAGTATGTCAACCGCACACGCAGAGCTTGAATCTTCCGCCGCCGTGTTTGACGACAAGGCGGCGTCGCGTTGCAGAGCGGTCCTGGCCGCGCTTTTCGGCGAGCCAGTCCAACGCAATTTCGACGTGAGATTCTGGGACGGCACGGTGGATCGTGGCGCGAGCTCGAGCCCGCCTTTCACGCTCGTCCTGAACCGGCCAGCAGCGCTCAGACGAATGCTGCTGCCGCCGAGCGAGCTGTCGATTGTGGAGTCGTACATCGGTGGCGACATCGAGATCGACGGCAGCATGGAGGCCGCCTCCAATCTCGGCGAAGAAATCGGCGAGCGACTGCACTCGCCGATGGCCATTGCCAAGCTGATTCGCCTCGTAATCGGACTTCCCGGTCAGGCAGAAGATGATCTCGCCGACACGCGGTTTCCCGAGCACGCGCGAAAACTCGGTCCGCGCCATACTCCGGTGCGCGACCAGGCAGCCATTCAGTTTCACTACGACGTCGGCAACGAGTTCTACAAGCTCTGGCTCGACCAGCGAATGGTTTATTCATGCGCGTACTTCCGCTCGCCGAGCTACACACTCGACCAGGCGCAGGAAGCCAAGCTCGATCACATCTGCCGCAAGCTTCGCCTGCAGCCTGGCCAGCGCCTGCTGGATATCGGGTGCGGGTGGGGCGGACTTATCATGTACGCCGCGGAGAACTACGGAGTCGATGCGACGGGAATCACCTTGAGTGAGAACCAGGCAGCGCTCGCCCGCGAAAGAATCGACAAAGCCGGACTCGGCGACCGGTGCAGAGTGGCAATTCGCGATTACCGCACGCTCGTTACGGACGATGCTTACGACAGAATCGCGAGCGTCGGCATGGTGGAGCATGTAGGCCTGAGCCATCTCCCTGTGTATTTCGAGTCCGCGTATCGCGCGCTCAAGCCCGGCGGACTCTTCATGAATCATGGCATCGTGAGCCTGAGCGAAGCGCGGCCGCGATCGATCGGCGAGAACATCTTCCGGAAATTCTGGAAAGCCGACGCCTTCATCGACAAGTACGTCTTCCCCGATGGAAAGCTCACCGCTTCCAGCGACGTGATCGGTGCCGCTGAAGCTGTGGGGTTCGAGGTTCGCGATGTCGAAAGTCTGCGCGAGCACTACGCAATGACCCTGCGCCACTGGGTTCGCTCGCTCGAAGAGAAGACGCAGGAGGCGACTGCGCTCGTCGGCAGGCATACCTTCAGGGTCTGGCGTCTCTACATGGCAGCGTCGGCGAACGCTTTTGCAACCGCAGCGATCAACGTGTTGCAAACTCTACTCGCGAAACCGGACACGCGCGGCCGCTCGCAGATTCCGCTCACTCGCGACGATCTCTACGCCGAGACCTGATCATCGAAGCTCTCCTTGTGGTAGATTGGGTGCACACAATCTGTTTGGAGAGCAGCATGGGGGTAAAAGTCGTCACCAAGCCGGACCGCAGATATTTTCAGGATCGCGAGGGAGCATTTCGTCCGATCGAGAACCTGAGCATCACGGCGGCAACCCCGGTTTACCCCGCTGTGCTGCACAAGACCCGCCGCACGATGATCCTCGCTGACGATCGCTCGCACGCGGTCGTTGCGCTCGACAAGGAGCAGGTCGTTGCCCGGAACGCGGCGCTTTCAGCGGTCCTGATCGCGTACCAGGAGCCAACCGAAGCGACCTGGAAAGCACTCGAGCGACACATGGAAGCCGAAGATTCCTCCGCCGAGCTCGCGCGAGTAGCGAAGAGCAAGGCGTCGCTGGATCGGAAAAAGAAGGCCACCGAAAACCGGTAGGCATGCGGGTTTTTTCCAGACGGCAAAGTCTGGCTGTTCTGACAATCGTTGGCGCGCTCGCGGCGTGCGCCGCACCACCACCACCTCCGCCGCCCAAGCCGATTGTCGTCGGCCCTCCAACAGACACTGTAAAAATTCCGCTCACCGAGCTGCTGGCACGGACGTACTATGGTAATGCCGGCGGTCTCTATCCTGGCGGAATCAATCAGCCGCCCCCAGATCACGACTCGGCGGCTCGAGCACGCAGAAATACCATCAAACCCCTCGACGTGAATGGTGATGAGAGTCCGTTCGGCAAGTACGTGCTGCTCTCGATCGGGGGATCGAACGCTACGCAGGCGTGGTGCTCGCAGGGCTCGGGACCACCGTGTGGTGCGTGGACGTTCATGGGCAAAGCAGCGGCAGATCCGAGCGTCAATCACTACACGCTCGTCATCGTGAACGGCGCCGCCGATGGCCAGGACGCAGCAGCCTGGACGTCACCGACCTCACCAAACTATGACAGAATAAAAGTGGGCCGGCTGGCTCCGCTCGGCCTCAGTGAGAATCAGGTGCAGGCGGTATGGGTCGATCTCGAGGACGTGAGCCCGAAGGCATCATTGCCTGCCGACACCGCCGATGCATACATGCTGCTCAACAAGCTGAGTCAGACTATGCGCGCTCTTCGCGTGCGGTATCCGTATCTGCGTATCGTCTTTGTCTCGAGCAGAGTATACGGCGGCTACGCGACCATCGATCTCAACCCCGAGCCATACGCGTACGAGAGCGGATTCTCGGTCAAGTGGCTCATCGAGTCGCAGATCAACGAGATGCGCGGACTCGCGCCAAATCCGCACGTAGCAACGCTCAACTATGCGAAGAGAATTGCGGCGCTGGTTCTTTGGGGGCCATACACCTGGGCGAATGGAACTGTGCCGAGGTCGGATCAACTGGTCTGGACCCGCGCTGACTTTGAGGAGGACGGAACGCACCCCTCGCAGAGCGGCGAAGAGAAAATGGCTGGGTTGTTGCTGGATTTCTTCAAGACTTCCGTGTACGCAAAGTGCTGGTTCACCGTGAACCAGTATTGTCTGTAAGCAATGAGAGACTCACATGCCACTTGTAGAATTCAAGGATCTCCCTGACGACGCTCGCACGTGGGTGTTCGGAAGCGACCGAACACTCGATCAATCAGCAACTGAGATTCTCCTGCGTGAAGTCGACCATTTCCTGGCGGAATGGAACGCGCATGGGTCGGCGTTGACCGTTGGTCGCGACTGGCGAGATGGTCGGTTTCTCACGGTCGCAGTAGATCAGTCGACGGCAGGCGCATCGGGCTGCTCGATCGACGGTCTTTTCCGAACGTTGAAATCACTCGGCCCGCGACTAGACGCGAGCCTCGTGACCAGCGGACTGATCTTCTATCGCGATCAAAACGGCGATATCCAGTCAGTCGACCGAGAGCGTTTCACGGAACTAAGCGCTGAGGGGAAGATCAAACCGGACACGACGGTTTTCGATCCCACCGTCGTGACACTTGGTGAGTGGCGTGCGCGGTTCGAGCTCGAGGCAGCGCAGTCGTGGCACGCCGGTCTTCTGCGGGAGAACCAGCGCGCGTGAAGTCGCACACCTCGTACCTGACCTTCAACACGAAGAAGCGGCACGAGATCATAGACATAGCGGAAGAAGTCGAGAAGTGTCGGGCCGCCGCCGGCATTGACGAGGGCATGGTTCTCGTCTCGGCGATGCACATCTCGGCATCAGTATTCGTGAACGATCACGAGCCTGGATTGTGGAAGGACATCCTGGACTGGCTGGAGAACCGGATCGCTCCGTGGTCGCCCGAGGATTACCGGCACAACAGTGGAACCGGCGAGGACAATGCGGCGGCGCATCTCCGCTCGCTTACGATCGGACACGAAGTGATCGTGCCGGTGACGAAGGGGAAGCTGGATTTTGGCCCGTGGCAGCGGGTGTTTTACGGAGAATGGGACGGTCAGCGTCCCAAGCGGGTCCTGCTCAAGGCGATGGGCGAGTAGCGTCGGTCTTCTCGACCGCGTCCTCGGCGCCAATGAAACCGATGCGGCTGTGGGTGCCGTCGCAGAACGGCTTCACCACAGATCCGCCGCAGCGACACAGAGAGATTCTCGTCACGCCTTCAGGTGTTGTTTTTCTTCGCTCGTCGGGAATGGGGATCGGATTTCCTTCGTGGTCGACGAGCTTTACGTCGCCGTAGACTCTGTAGGGCCCGTTCTTTCTGACTTCGATGGTGACGTCGGACATGGCAGCCTTAAGAAGTGTGCGTGGTTAGGTCCCTGATGTTACAACGACACTACGCGACCGCTTTCACGCTCGCAGATGGTCCGCACGCCAATTCCGGATGGCGCGCTTGATGTCGTTTTGGGTCTTGAGCTCGCCGTTCAGGGTGCGCCGCATGAGGTCCGGAACCTCGTCGTCCGGAGCGAATCGAATCGCGATGAGTTGCGCGGGCGTCAGTTCTCCTATTCGCCCTCGAAGATCGGCGGGTACGAGCTGCTCGAGACGGTTACGCTCCTCCAGGCGAATGATGCGATCCTGGGCTCTGAGCGGCATGCCACGCAGGAGGAAGATGCCGAGAAAAAGCGCCAGGGCGACGACAACTGACCATACGTTGGTGGGCCTCGGATCGCGGACAAGGCGAACAACCGTAACAAAGAAGTTGATCAACAGAACTGGTAGTGCAAAAAAATGGAACAGCGGAATAAATCGGCGGTGAGTCGAGTATGTTTGCGTCGCTTGCGCCATAGCCAGTCTCCTGATTGTCTCGTCGACTGGATGAACTTACCGCTCGCGAGAGGATGCGCGAGGGCTATGGCGTTTCCAGTCGCGACGCGCGGGTCTACGTCGTTCGCATTTCCGCTTCGCGCGCATAACGCTTGAGACGCGTCACCATGGCCGTCAGTCCTGGTTCCCGTGTGGCGAGACCGATGCTCTCCATCAAGGTGCTCACGAAGTCCGACGGAATTCCAAGCGTCGTCGAAGGTGGCTGCCCGTTCACCGCGGCGAATATTATTGCGAGCACCGCAGCGATCGTCGGTGACTCACGGACGTTGAGGTCAGCGTGGAAGTACATCCGTCCGTCGCGGACCTCTGGAATTATGTCGACGCGCGTCTGGCACTCCGGGACCGTGAAGGATCCGCGATCGAGATCCCTGAATCGCTCAGGAAGAGGCTCGAGCTTTTTTGAGTACTGCACGAGCGCCTGCATCTTTTCCTCGCGTCCCATCGAACGAAAGTGTCTGAGCACGCGCTCGATGGACGGAGGGATTCCCGAAGCGGCGGGAGCGTTTTCCATTCGTGCAATTTAACTTGTCCGCGATTTCGACTCCGCTATCGGACAATTGAGAGCTATTTGAATGTCGGCGGCAGTCGGCGTGATTAGCTTTCGCGGAACGGATCAACGCAACTGGAGAGAGGTCGATGCCAACGAGAAAAGCAACCGCAACATGGGAAGGCGGACTAAAGGGCGGAAAGGGCACCTTCAAGGGAGAGAGTGGTGCTATCAACGGTCAATTCAATTTCAGCTCGCGCTTTGAGAGCGGCGCGGGCTCGAATCCAGAGGAGCTACTGGCCGCGGCAGAGGCTGCGTGCTTCAGCATGGCGCTGAGCGCGGGCCTCGAGAAAAACGGAACGCCGGCGACAAAAGTGGAAACGACTGCATCGTGCACCGTGCAGCCTGTGCCGGGCGGTTTCGGGATCACGACGATGAAGCTCAACGTCCAGGCAACCGTCCCCAAAATCGACAAAGTAAAGTTCGATCAGATTGCGAAGGAGACGAAGGAGGGCTGCCCCGTTTCAAAGGCCTTGAAGGGGAACGTCGATTTGCAGCTCGAGGCACGGCTGGTCTAGGGTCGCGAAAACGTAGCGCCGGAAACGGCGACGTCGTGAGCGATCTCGTTGGGGGAGGTGAGCGTGTGGCTGTTCAGCGAGAGTAATTCCTGATCTTGCTCTTGAGCAGCTCGCCGTTGGCGAAGATGATCTGCTCTCCGGACTCGCTGCGCACCCGCGTCGTTTTCAGGCCGATGTGCTCCACCTTTCCCCGATAATTCTCGACAGAAATCGCATC
>JBOHTB010000117.1:0-41186 GCA_050733435.1 Gemmatimonadaceae bacterium
GCCGAGGGAAACGTGGTGGCGGTGATGTCCAATGGCAGCGTCCTGCGAGGGCCGAGCGCGGACTATTACCGCAGCACTCCGCGGCGGCCGCTGGCACGCTTGTTCGCGCCGGGCCGTCCTACGGTCACTCTCGTTCAGAAGGACACAACAGGGCGAGGGCGCGCGCCTGACACGGCGCATATTGTCGCCAATCAGATCACCATGGATGGTGATAGTCTCGTTTATGCTTCGGGCCGCGTCGAGATCACGAGACCCGATCTGCTCGCCAATGGTGATTCCGCATTCATGGACAGCGGGCGCGATTTCGCCCGGCTCATGCGCGAGCCGATGGTTAAGGGCATCGGCACGCGGACGTTCACTCTTACTGGGGGCGTAATCGATGTCTACTCGCGTAATCGTCAGGTCGAGCGGGTCGTCGCGACTCCGACCGGTCATGCGCTGAGTCAGGATCTGGAGCTCGTCGCCGATTCGATCGATCTACGGGTCGCCGGAAACAAGCTTCAACGAGCGATGGCGTGGGGTAAGACGCGAGCGCATGCCGTTTCGCCCGAAAGAGAGATCATCGCCGACTCGATTGACGCTCTGATGCCGGACCAGCGTGTCAGAGAGGTCCGGGCATTGCGTAAGGCGTACGCCGAAAGCAATCCGGATTCTGGCGTCGTGTCCAAGCAGCGCGATTGGATGAGCGGGGACAGCATCATCGCCAGATTCGATACCGTAGCTGCGGCGGACACATCCAGTCGGCCGCAAATCCGGCAGATCGTAGCCCTTGGCGACGCGAGATCATTCTATCAGATGAAGAATTCGAAGGGTCCTCAGACAGAACCGACCGTGAACTATGTGCGGGGGAAGGTGATCGACATAGCCTTCGTCGACCGAAAAGTCGAAACCGTTACGGTCACGGAGCAGGCGACGGGCGTCATCATCGAGCCCGCAACCGAGGCGGCGACGCCCGCAAAGACTGCCACGCCCGCGTCCGGCAAGCCGCCGGCGGTCACGCCGGTCAAGCCGCCCGCCTCGTCGCGAGCGACCGGGGTCAAGAAGTGACGCCTTCGGACAATCTGAACGACAGAGTAAAAGCGATCATTAGCGGATCCGGCCCGCAGGACAGGCTCGACGGATTCGCGTTGCACGCTCTCATCCGCGCGGCCGACGCTTACGGTGTCGCCCGAGTCAAGGATGTGGCGGCCAATTACCGCGACGACTATCTGCGTGGGCTGCGCGCAAAGGGTGCAAACGCGCAGCAGGAAGCAGGAAGACTCGCACAGGATGAGGTACGGTCCTATCTGGCGAGCTCGATTCTTCCGCGGCTCGTCGAAGGAGGCGTGCTGCTTCCGCTCGACGGGGATATTGAGAGCGACGTCGCCGTCGTCCGGATTGCGCCCGGCCTATGGAAAGACATAGCGCCTAACCGTGCGGAGCTGGCCGAAGCGATGCGCGAGACGGGAGAGCACTCGCGTCTCGCGCTCTCTACGCCGCCTCGGCCTCAGCCGGTGAGCGGAAGCATTCTCGAGGCGGAACGATTAACAAAAATCTATCGCGGACGCAAAGTCGTTAACGACGTCGCGCTCCAGCTCCAGCAGGGTGAGATCGTTGGACTTCTCGGCCCGAACGGAGCGGGGAAGACGACGACGTTCTATATGATCGTCGGACTCATCCAGCCACTTTCCGGCCGCATTGTCATGGACGGGGAAGACATCACAAAGCTGCCCATGTTCGAGAGAGCCCGGCGCGGAATTGGCTATCTTTCGCAGGAGCCCTCGATCTTTCGAAAGCTTTCGGTCGAGGACAACATCATGGCCATTCTGGAGACCCTCCCGCTAACAGCGGAAGAGCGCTCCGCCCGGCTTGAGAAACTCCTCGACGAGCTCAGCATCAAGCGACTGCGCAAGAGCAAGGCATATGCTCTCTCCGGCGGCGAACGCCGGCGGCTGGAGATCACGAGAGCGCTCGTAACCGATCCGAAATTCATGATGCTCGATGAACCTTTCGCCGGCGTCGACCCTATCGCCGTGCACGACATTCAGACAATAGTGGCCGGTCTCAGGCACCGTGGAATCGGGGTCTTGATCAGCGATCACAATGTCGAGCAGACACTCGACATTGTGGACCGCGCATACATTATGTTCGACGGACAGGTGAAAGTGTCCGGAACAGTCCGTGATCTGGTTTTCGATGAAACGGTTGCCGATATCTACCTTGGTCCAACGCTCACAGCTCGACTTCGCGATCGTTTCTCGAGCGACCGCGACGAGGTGACGGCCTCTTGAAACCCGGCCTCAACCAGTCGACGCAGCTCCGCCAGGAGCTGAAGATAAATCCACGCCTTTATCAGGCGATGGATCTGCTCTACATGCCGTTGCTCGATCTTCAGCAACACCTCAAACAGGAGCTCCTGAATAATCCATTCCTCGATCTGGTCGAAGCCGAGGATGAAGAGGAAGAGCAGGAGGGCGAGACCGAGGAGCCCGCGCAAGCGGAGACCGAAGCTGAGCGCGCCGGCGAGATAGACTGGGAAGAAATCCTCCTCGACGGGTTTGATACCGCTGGTGGTCGTAGGGAAGAGCACGAAGAGCGTGAGTACTTCGAGCCAGTCACGGTCGCGACGCGCGACCTGAGTGACCACCTCCGCGACCAGGTAAGCCTGCTCGAGCTCAGTCCGCGGCAAATGCTGCTCGCTGACGAGTTCATAGGCAACGTTAACGACGACGGCTATCTAGCGTGCGGAGTTGAAGATATCGTGCGAGCTCTAAACGACGTCGTGACGAAGGCCGCAGAGGAAGCCGGCCGCGATACCGACGATCTTCCGCTCTACACGATGGAAGAAGGTCAGAAGATGTTGGGCACGATTCAGAGCCTCGATCCGCCTGGTGTCGGCGCACAGGATCTGCGCGAATGCCTGCTTCTTCAGCTCAAGGAAGCGGGACTCGAGCAATCTGTCCCGTATCGTCTCGTCAGGGACTGCTTCGAGGAGCTGATTAATCACCGGTGGAGCGAGATCTCGAAACGATTCGGAATAAGCGCTGGTGACGTGCAGAAAGCCGCCGACGAGATCGCCAAGCTCGATCCGAAGCCCGGCCTCCAATATGGATCACGCGACGATAACTACATCATCCCCGATCTCATCGTCGAGAAGATCGACGACCGCTACCACGTTTTCCTGAACGACGCCAACCTTCCGCGACTCAAGCTGAGCAGAGCCTACCAGGAAATCGCTCGCGACAAGAAAAAATTCGACGGAGAGAACAAGGAGTTCATCTCGAACAAGCTCAACTCCGCGAACTGGATGATCCAGGCAATCGAGCAGCGCCGCCAGACCATGCTCAAGGTCATGAACTACATCGTCGAGCGTCAACGAGAGTTCTTCGAGAAGGGAATTCAGTACCTCAAGCCGCTCACCCTGCGCGAGGTCGCCGAGGTGATCAACATGCACGAGTCGACGGTGAGCAGGGTGACCAACGAGAAGTTCGTTCAGACTCCGCGCGGGGTGTTGCCCCTCAAGTTCTTCTTCTCCTCCGGACTCGCGACATCCGACGGCGAGGATGTATCAGCACGCGGGATCAAGGCGCAGCTACAGAAGCTCGTACAGGAGGAAGATCCAAAACACCCCCTTACGGACCAGGCTATCGTCAACATTCTCCGCGAAAGCGGTGTGCAGATAGCCCGCCGCACAGTCGCGAAGTACCGGGATCAACTGGGCGTGCTCTCCGCGCGGATGCGCAAGAGAGTATGACGTCGGTCCCGCAGACCGACGCCGTACAACGCTTCAAGGGGAGCGGACACCAGACCGCCGGCACTCGTCCCGATGTCAGTGTGCTCGTTCCGGCAAAGGACGAAGCAGCGAATCTTCCATTGTTCATGGAGCAGGCAAGGGCCGCCTTTGCGTCGGATCCGCACAAGTACGAGGTGATCGTCGTCGACGACGGCTCAGTCGATGACTCGTGGGCGGTACTGCAGCAGCTCGCCGCGCAGTATCCGTTTTTGCGGGCTGTGCGTCACGGCGTGCGGCGCGGGATTGCCGATGCGCTCCGCACGGGATATCTGCATTCCCGTGGCAACGTGCTCGTCTTCTATCCCGCCGATCTCCAGTACAGGCCGGAAGACATTCCCAAGCTTGTTGCTCCGATTCTGTCTGGCAAATCGGATATGGTCGCCGGCTACAAGGAAGGGAAGTACGAGAAGGCGTTCGTGTCCGGTATCTACAACAGCTTGAGCCAGCGCTTGTTCAAGGTGACTGTGCGCGATCTCAACTCCGTCAAGGCGTATCGCCGCGAGGTGATGGACTCGCTGCCCAACCGCCCCGATTGGCACCGATACATGGTGGTGATGGCAGCGGCGGGCGGATTTTCGGTTTCAGAGGTGCCGATGCCACTTTACCCGCGACACGCAGGGCAATCCAAGTTTGGAATTGGACGGATTCCGGTCGGCGTGCTGGACATGCTGGCAGTCTGGTTTGAGCTGCGGTTCGCTCGCAAGCCCTTGCTTCTGTTTGGCGTCCTTGGCGCCTTTCTTTTTATTGTCGGCGTGATCGTAGGCGTCATCGCCATTCTTTGGCGCGTGATCGGAGGCGTTGGTTTTCGTCCGCTGGTCAATCTGGTCGAGACGTGTGTCACTGTCGGGAGCGTCTTCTTCGCCACCGGCTTGATTGGTGAGTTGATTGCTGCGCAGCGATCCGAGCTGAGCTTGCTGGCAAAGCGAATCGATGATCTCTCGCGGGAACGCGAAACTCCACCGACCGCTTGAATCGAATGAACGTATTGTTTCTCACGCACTCGTTCCCGAGAACGGAAGGAGATGCTGCCGGCTCGTTCATTCTCCGCCTCGCTGTGGCCCTGCGCGATGAAGACGTGAACGTCCATGTCGTGGCGCCTGCGGCCGCGGGGCTTCCCGCTAGCGAAGAATTTCAAGGCGTGAGCGTCGAGCGGTTTCGTTACGCGCCAAAGCGCTACGAAAAGCTGGCTTATACTGGAAACATGGCTGCCGACGTCGCGTCATCGTGGAGCGCCAAGTTTGCTCTCGTCGGATTTCTGGGAGCTGATTTTGTGCAGGCTGTCCGGGCGCGACGGAATTTCGAGCCGCAGGTGGTGCATGCCCATTGGTGGTTTCCGAACGGAGTAGTTGGCACCTGGGTTGGCGGACTTTCGCATCTTCCACTCGTCACGACGCTCCACGGAACCGACGTCCGCCTCGTCCGAAAAGTTGGCGTCGCGAAGCCACTTTTCGGACACGTGCTGCGACATTCAGCCGCAGTTACAACGGTGTCGCGTTGGCTCAAGGACGAGACGGAGGCACTCATACCGGACGTTCACCCGACAGTCGCGCCGATGCCTGTCGCAACGGAGCTGTTTGGTCCGGGCGCATCGCGGGACGGAAAGCGGCTGCTCTTCGTAGGCCGCCTCTCACAGCAGAAAGGTGTAGAACATCTCCTCCGTGCCGTCTCGGCCATGAAAAGTAAGGTTCCACTGGACGTTGTAGGTGATGGTCCAGCTCGCTCCTCACTCGAGAAGATGGCTGGAGAGCTCGGCGTTTCGTCGCAGGTGCGCTGGCACGGACAGCTGTCTCAGTCCGAGCTGCCGCATTTCTACCAGAGCGCGAGCGCCGTCGTTGTGCCTTCCGTTGATGAAGGTTTGGGACTAGTCGCTGTCGAGGCACTTCTCTGCGAGACGCCGGTCGTCGCCTTCGACTCTGGCGGACTCCGCGACGTGATTCAGAACGGAAGGACCGGCGTGCTGGTACCATCGGGAAACAGCGCCGCACTCGCTGTGGCACTCGACGATCTTCTCGCCCGCGACGGGCAGGGAAGCGAGCTCGGCAAAGCCGGGAGGCTTTACGCACTCTCCACGTTCGCGCCCGAGTCCGCGGCGCGGCGCTACGCGGGGATATACAGACAGGTTCTTGGCAACAACGGGTCGTAAGGCATTTCGGGCCGCGCAGTGGATCTTCGCCGCGGTCGTCCTTTTCTTCGCCGCGCGAACGCTCGCGAGACAGTGGTCCACGGTCGAGCCAAGACTGTTTCACATCCAGCTTCAATGGCAGTGGATTCTCGCGGCGACCGCTCTGGTCTTACTGAGCTACCTGGTCCTCATCGAAGGCTGGCGCAGAGTGCTCGGTGCGTGGGATTCTCAATTGCCGTTGGGACCAGCGGCGAGAATCTGGTTTCTCTCGAATCTCGGCAAGTACGTTCCCGGAAATATCTGGTCGCTCACTGCAATGGGAGTGATGGCGCGGGAGCGGGGAAGATCGGCGCTCGCAGCAGCGGGCTCGTCTGTCATCATGCAGACCGTGAGTCTGGCGACGGGCGCTGCCATCGTGATGGTGACAGGCGCAAAGCTTCTCGGCAAGCCGGTGCTCGTAGGGGCCAGTGTGCTCATTCTCGTGGCGATTCTAGTCAGCGCGCCGAGATTTTTGCCGCCGCTCTCTGTCTGGATTGGCGGGCTGATGGGAAGGGAGCTCGTCCCACCAACGGTTCCACCAAGAAGTATTTGGACCGCCGCCGTGGCTACTTCGCTCTCATGGCTGTTTTACGGTTTTGCGTTCGAGCTGTTCGTGCGTGGACTGCTCGGCGCTTCGCCTGGCGAAATTTCATCGTACATCGCAGTTTACACCGCTGCGTACATCCTTGGCTTCATCTCGCCAATCGCGCCCGCGGGCTTGGGCGTGAGGGAGTTCACTCTGGCCGCTTTCATGACGCAGCTCGGTCTGGCCAACGAGGCTGACGCGGCACTCGTTGCGATTGCGGCGCGGTTGTGGCTGACCATCGTCGAGCTTGTTCCAAGCGGATTGTACGTTGCAACCGGAGCAAGTCGAAAGTCACTATCACATTGAACACTCATGGCTCACGCCCGAGACAAGTCACGACCTGCTCCCGCTTCCGTTAATGCATCCACGGCGCTCCCGGCGCCGCGTTTCGCATTTGGCTGGGCGGCGGCGGTCTACGCGATTTGCACTTTGTCTCTCGCGTATCCGGCACTGGCCGGGAAATTTCTTGTAAATCCGCACAGCGACCAGTACATCGCCGGCTACGCGTTCCGTGAGTTCGCTGCCAGCACGCTGAGGGCGACCGGGCATTTCCCGATGTGGAACCCGTACCTCTTCGGCGGCATGCCGTACGTAGCCGCGATGCACGGCGACATTTTCTACCCGACGTTCCTGCTTCGAATGGTGCTTCCGACCGACGTGGCCATGACGTGGGGATTCATCATCCACATTTTCCTGGCCGGTCTTTTCACCTACGGATTTCTGCGGGCGATCGGTTACAGCTTTCATGGCGCGCTCATCGGCGGCATCGCTTACATGATGAGCGGACAGATAGCATCGTCGGTGTCTCCCGGTCACGACGGAAAACTGTTCGTCAGCGCGCTGTTTCCGTTGGCGCTCTGGCTGCTTTATCGTGGAATTCGGCAGGGACGAGAGTGGAGCTGGGGAGCCTTCGCGCTGATCGTGGGGCTTTGTGTGCTAAGTCCGCACCCTCAGCTGCTTCAGTACACGCTGCTTACTTCCGGAGCTTACGCGCTTTTCCTCGCCTTTGCGGCGGTCGATGGCCCAGCGCTGCCGAAAGCCACGGCGGTGCGGAGATTGGGCGCTGCGCTCGGTTCAGTATTGGTCGGTTTGGCGATCGGGGCGGTGCAATATCTCCCGGTTCGCGAATACGTGTCATGGTCGCCGCGTGCTGGAGGACTGGCTGACTATCAGAGCGCAACGTCGTACGCGTGGCCACCGGAAGAATTGCTTAACTCCTACCTTCCGCAATTCTCCGGGATGCTCCAGCGCTACTGGGGTCGAAACGGGATTCACCTCCATTCGGATTACGTCGGCGCGATCATTCTCGTTCTGGCCGGTGCTGCGTTCATTGGATACCGTACCGATCCTAAACGCAAGCACATCCTCTTCTGGTCCGTGGCGCTCCTCATCTCGCTGCTCTGGTCGCTGGGCGGCGCGACGCCTTTTTATAGAATTCCCTATGCGATCATTCCGGGCACGAAGTACTTCCGGGCCCCTGCGACTATTTTCTTCGTCGGCACTCTCGCGATCGCGCTGCTGGCGTGTGCAGGAGTCGAAAGATTTCTGCAGGCGAGAGTTAGTCGAAAATATCTGACCGGTTGGCTCATCGGCGCCGGTGCGATTGCGGTGCTGGCGTCTTTCGGAGCGCTCACCAACTTCGCCGAGTCGGTTGCAGACGTGCGGCGAATCGATGCGGTTCAGGCGAACAATGGGGCACTGATCGCGGGTGCGTGGCGCTCTTTCGTATTTGTGAGTCTTCTCGTCGCGCTCGGAATGGCTGTCTTGCGCGAGCGCATAGCTATACGCGGAGCATTTTGGCTTGTGGCCGCCCTTGCGACGATCGATTTGTGGACGATTGAAAGCGTCTACTGGATGTTCTCGCCGCCGGCGTCGGTGATCTACGCGACCGATCCGGTCGTGGAGACGTTGAAAGCGGAGCCACAACCGGTACGCGTTTTGGCCGCTAACGCGCAGGACAACGCACCACCGGACGCGTTCGTCAGCGGTGACGCCCTGATGACCCATCGGGTGAGAAATGTGCTCGGATACCACGGCAACCAGTTGAACCGCTACAACGAGCTCACGGGATTCACTTCCGACCTCTCGCGCGCGTTCTTGCCGAACGTCTTGCAGCTCACGAACACCAAATACTTCCTCACGAATATTCCGGAGGTCCCCTTTATTCCCAACGCGACTCGGGTAAAGGGGCCAGTGCGAAATGCGGCGGGCGAGGACGTCTATCTGTATCGCTTAGCTGGTGACAATCCTTATTCGTGGGTCACACCCATCGCAGTGAAGGCCCCCGACGACCAGGTGCTGGCGACGATTCTGAATGAACGATTTGATGTGAGGCGAGCCGCCCTCTTCGACACATCGGCAAAGGTGCGCGTGAGCACTGGCGTGCAGAGCCTTCCGGCACCTCTTCCCATCACTACGAGTGTCAAACATTACGAGCCGGGGAAGGTTGCGATCGATCTGAGCGCTCCCGCGCCGGCTGGAGGATCACTCGTCGTTTCGGAAAACTATTATCCCGGCTGGAAGGCGAGCGTTGATGGAAAGCCGGCGCCCATTGGGAGAGCGGACTACACAATGATTGGTGTTGAGCTTCCAGCGGGAGCGCGAAGCATCGAGCTGAACTTTACAAGTCCGAGCTACGAGAAGGGGAAGCTCGTAACCTGGCTGGCGATCGCGGCGGGGTTGCTCATGCTTGCGTTTGGCCTGTGGCGCGATCGGAGAAGAGTTGCCTAGCCGCGCGCTCGTAATTGTTCCGACTTACAACGAAAGGTTCAACATCGAACGTCTGATTCCAGCGATCCTCGCGCAGGATGCGACGCTCGAGGTGCTGGTCGTCGACGATGCATCACCGGACGGAACCGGCAATCTCGTAGATGATCTTGTCCGTAACGATTCACGGATCCACGTACTTCATCGCGAAGCGAAGCTGGGACTAGGGACGGCTTACATCGCCGGCTTCCGTTGGGCACTCGAACGAAAATACGACGTCGTATTCGAGATGGATGCGGATTTCTCCCACAATCCCGAGCGCCTTCCGGAGTTTCTTCACGTGATCCAGGAGGCCGACGTTGTGCTGGGGTCGCGCTATCAGAGCGGCCATGTAAACGTCGTCAACTGGCCGATGAGCAGGTTGTTCCTAAGCTACGGGGCGAATCTGTACGCGCGGGCGGTGACAGGGCTCCCGATCTTCGACGCCACGGGTGGATTCAAGTGCTTTCGTCGGAATGTACTTGAATCGATAGACTTAAACTCGATCAAATCAAACGGTTACGCGTTTCAGATTGAGATGTCGTATCGGGCGTGGAAGCGCGGATTCAACCTCGTGGAGATCCCGATCATCTTTGTCGATCGCACCGAAGGCGAAAGCAAGATGTCGAAGCGCATCGTTCGCGAGGCAGTGTGGATGGTCTGGCGTCTGCGCTGGTGGAGTCTGATCGGGAAAATCTGATGATGTCACATCCAACAGACCGGCAATTCTTCAAAATGACGGGGTCGGGCAACGACTTCGTAGTGTTCTCTGGCAGCGACGCGGGAGCGTTCGAGGATCCGGAGACGATCCGATCTCTTTCCGCCCGCGGCACTGGGGTTGGCGCCGACGGCGTGGTTTTCCTCGAGCCAGCCGGAAAGGGCGACGTCAGGATGCGCTACTACAACAGCGACGGGTCGGAGGCCGCCCTGTGCGGGAATGCGAGTCTCTGCAGCACCCGACTGGCAGTGGAATTGGGCCTCGCTCAGGGAGGCGGGTTCCTGCTCCGTACCGCAGCCGGCGCGCTCAGGGCTCGAATTCGGGACGGCTTGCCTGAAGTCGATCTCGATCCGGTTTTCGATGTAAAGCCGGATATGAGCGATCTCGGCAGGCGTCACGACGAATCGCGACTCGGCTACGCCCGAGTGGGGGTTCCACACGTGGTGATTGCGTCGAAGGATCTGGAAGCCGCCGCGGTTACAGATCGTGGCCGCGAGCTCCGCATGCATGCCGAGCTCGGCCCGGATGGAGCGAACATCAACTTCGTTGCGGCGCGGCACGACGGGTCCTTTGCTTATCGCACGTACGAGAGGGGCGTTGAAGCCGAGACACTGGCGTGTGGGACGGGAGCGGTGGCGACAGCGATCCTGCTATCGATATGGGGCAAATCCGGGCACGAAACGACACTTTGGACACGTTCCGGCCTGCCGCTGGTTGTCACTCTGAGGCAAGAGGGCGAGGCTTGGATGGCATCGCTCAGAGGAGAGGGAAGAATCGTCTACGAAGGTCGGCTCAAAGAATTGCGCTGACAGACTGTCTGCGCGAAGAGCGGCTGGTGTCGCCGCCTGTGCTTCTCAAGTGATTTCTCACCTCGAGCTGCCAACACAAGACAAAAAAGTGGGTTAGGAGCGGGGCATCCGGCTGGAGTGGGTTTCTCCACACTTATCCACCGAGTGTAGTTTACATAACATATCTTATACGCATATCCTGACGGACTCTAGGACTGCTCAACTGCTATCCCCTGAAACAGTTCTAGGTAGTCATTGGTTTGGCCGTGACTTCGCCAAGCCTGACCTTTGCCTCGGAGGCAATAGCACCCGTATCGGGTTTTGCCAGCTCGGTCCAGATCGCTTTCGCCTGGTCCTTCTTTCCGGCGGTCATATAATCCCGAGCAGCGTTTGCCTGGTATTGGGACTTGTCCGCGGGAAATCTCGTCGTCCTGGCGGCGGCCTCGTACTCCGCTGCCGCTCCAGCGAAATCGCTCAGCTCCTCATACCCGGCCGCTGCGAGAACGTGGACTGAAGCCTTGAAGTCGTCGGGCGCCTTATCCTCTACCTTCTTGAGCGCCGCAATCCCGTCTTTGAACTTCTTCTGCTCATAGAAGGTCTGGGCGAGGGTCAGCGCTGCCTCAGTCCCAGCCTGGGTCCCCTCGTAGCGCGCGGCCACCTTCTGCAGATCGGAAATAGCGCCCGGTATATTCCCCGCTGCCGCCGATTGTCTGGCCTGGTAGTACTGAGTCTCAGCCCGCTGAGCACGGAGTGACTGAGAGCGCTTGTAGTACCACACGCCGAAAACGATCACCGCGAGGACGACGATGCCCCAGGTGACCTCGCGCTTGTGCACGGTCAACCACTCGATGATCGAGTCTTCGTCGGTACCGCGCCGCGCTTTGGCCTGGGCGTTTGGAGTTGTCATGTCTTAGATGATAAAGCGTTGGGGTAAATCGCAGTTCGGTGCCTGACTTACAGTACTTTCTGCTTGAGTCGTGGATCGAGTATCGAGTCTGAAACGAGTGCCCCCGGGGTGACTCGAACACCCGGCCAACGGTTTAGGAAACCGCTGCTCTATCCACCTGAGCTACGGGGGCTCGATCGCCGAAGTCCCTGGACCAAGCGGCAGTGCTTTTCAGCGCGCAATCTACCAGACCTCGTCGAATTCTTGAAGCCTCTCCCGGGCCTGATTCTGGCAACGTCGACACGGCGGCGAATCCGACACATATGAAAGCCTCTGATGCTCGAGATTTCTTTCGGCGTACCTTTGACGCTGCCCCACAAGTGGTTGGGTCGGCACCCGGCCGGGTGAACATTATCGGCGAGCACACCGACTACAACGGTGGTCAGGTCCTGCCGATCGCAATCGAGCAGCGCACCTTCGTCGCAGCCCGAGCGCGGCCTGATGCAGCCGTGAGCCGCATCGTATCCAGTCTCGAGTCGATGCCAGCCGACTTCGACGTCACGCGAATTGAGGCATCGGGCACGTGGTCGGACTACATGACCGGCATCTGTTCGGCGCTCGCTGCCGAGGGAGCCGTGCTACCGCAATTTGATGCGGTTGTGGTGAGTGACGTTCCCATTGGTTCCGGACTCAGCTCCTCCGCTGCGCTGGAGGTCGCAACGTCGCTCACCTTGGCCACGATTCTGGAAGATGCCATCGACCCGAAGAAGATGGCTCTATTGTCCTGGCGCGTCGAAACTCAGTTCGTCGGGGTCGCATCGGGCGTGATGGATCAATTCGCTTCCGCCCTGTGTGTAGAGGGCGAAGCGCTCCATCTCTGGTGCGACACCCTCGAAATCGAGCAAGTCGGCATGCGCGAATCAGTCCTCATCTTCGACACGGCATCGCCTCGCTCGCTTCGGTCCTCACAGTTCAATCAAAGACGCGCCGAGTGTGAGGAAGCGTTTGCGCTGCTTCGCGGGTTTAACCCTTCCCTTCCTAATCTCGCTGCGGCAGATCCTGAGGCGATCCGACGCGCTCGTCTGCCAGCTACGCTCGAGAAGCGTGCTCTTCACGTAGCCGAGGAAAACCGGCGGGTCGAGAGATTAGTGCAAGAGCTGCTGCGAAGCGGGCACGTCGACGGCGAGTTACTCTACCAATCGCACGAATCTTTGCGCGTAAACTATGAGTGCTCAACGGCGGAACTCGACTGGTTCGTCGATCAGGCGAGGGCCAAACCCCGCATAACCGGAGCACGCCTGACCGGTGCAGGTTGGGGAGGATGTGCAATCGCAGTTGGAAATCGCGACGCGCTGGCTGATTTCGCAGACGACATCGCTCCCGAGTACGAACGACGTTTTGCTCTCACACCCCGCAGCTGGCTGACCCGCGCTTCGCGTGGCGCAAGCGTCGAACCGAGAAATGGCAGCGCGGTCTAGCGCGAAATCCCGAATGGAGTTTTGAGTCCGTCTGTTGGCAACGGCGGGAGCTTCTGGACATGCTGCACCTGAGCGCCCGGTGGGCCCGCGACAATCGCGGCCTCGAGTAGCTCGAGCGAAGCGGGATCGCCGGCGGCGAGAACTTCGACCATTCCGTCGCCACGATTTTTCACCCAGCCGGACAGGTTCAGCTCACGAGCTTTGCCGACCACGAACCAGCGGAATCCCACACCTTGCACGAGGCCGGTGACTTCGACGTGAAGGCTATCCATCGCCAGTCTACTGCTGCACCCCCAGCAGAGCCGCAAGTGACGCTGCGATGACGGCGGGATCAGCGAGGGTGGCGGGCGAAGGCACCGGGAGCTCGCCCTCTCTAATCCGCTGCGCGATGTGGTCCAATGCGCTGGCAATCGCTTCGGCGGCGCTTGGTCGTTGATCCTGAGCAGGCGCAACAATTTCCCAATCGGTAGCTGCCCAATCGTTCCTCGCTTCCGATTCGACGGCCTCGCCAAGCGCGGCCGCGGCTCTCCAGTCGTAATGCTGCCAATCTTCTTCGAACCACTCACTCTCCGTCGACGTTGGCGAGTCGTGTCGTGCCTCTCCGGTTGTTTCATAGGGCGCATCGTCCAGCAACGCACCGGTCGAATCGGGCGCAAACGCCGCGACTGGAGGCAAAGGATCCGTGAAATGCTCCACCGGAGGAAGCTCACTGTCCTCTGCGAGCTCCGATGAAACGTAGAGTGGAATCTCAGGCACGAGCTCGGTCACATCGTCGAGGCCTGTCTCCGCGTCAAGAAACTGTGCTATTGGCGGAATCGATTCGATCCCAGCCGGAATCTGTTCCAGAATTCCCGGTACAAACGGTCGAGACAGCGCGAACTCCGACACCGTGATTTGTGGAGAAGCTCTCGGTGTGCGGTGCGGTACGAACGGACGTTGTTGAAGCTCTCTCACTACATGCCCTCCCAGCTGTACTTCCCCACCAGCGGCACGAAACGCACCGGTGCGACTTCGATCTGTTCGAGCTCATCACCGTGACGGGTAAACATATACAAGGTCTGCTCCTCTTTGCCGCCGAGCGGTATCAGGATGCGTCCACCTTCCTTGAGCTGCTCGAGGTACGTCGACGGCACCTCCGGCGCTCCGGCCCCGACGAGTATCGCGTCGTAGGGCGCATACTGCCGCCAGCCGAGCGTGCCGTCGCCCAGAAGAAAAGAGATGTTGCGCAGTCCGAGCTGACGGATAGTATCGCGCGCATTGTCGAGCAGCTCCGGAATTCTCTCAATCGAAAAAACCTGGGAGGCGAGAACCGAAAGGAGTGCGGTTTGGTATCCCGATCCAGTTCCGATCTCGAGGACCTTTTCGTTCCCCGTCAATTTGAGAAGCTCGAGGTACCGCGCGTGAATCGAAGGCTGCGAGATCGTCTGACCGTTTCCGATCGGGAGCGCGGAGTCCTCGTACGCACGATGCCTGACTCCAGTTGGTATGAAGCGATGCCGGGGCGTCTGATCGATCGCGTTGAGAACGGCTAAATCCCTGATTCCCTGGTCGTGAAGCTGCTCGACGAGCCTTCGCCGCGGGCCGCGGAACTCGTGCTCTACGACTGCCGCCACCACTTCTCCGAGCTCTCGAGCATGGCGTGGTGAGTGAGGTCGAGATGCAGCGGCGTGACAGAGACGTACCCCTCCTGGACTGCGCGGAAGTCGGAGCTCTCCTCGCCCGACCATTCGATCGAGCCGCCTCCGATCCAATAAATCTGCCGGCCCCACGGATCCTGCATCGGCTTGAGAGAGTCGGAGTAGACGCGCTTGCCGAGTCGCGTAAGCCGCACGCCCTTAATGTCGTCGCCGCGCAAAGGCGGGAGGTTGACGTTGAGCAAAGTGTTGGCTGGAAACGCGTTGAGCGATACGATGCGCTGGAGCAATTTTCGCAAAGGAACGATCTGGTCGCTAAGCATGCTCACATCTGCTCTTAGATCGCCGCCCGCGAAAGAAATCGCCACGGACGGAATGCCGAGCGAGAGGCCTTCCATCGCGGCGGCAACTGTGCCGGAGTAAAGGACATCCTCCCCCATGTTCTGTCCGTGATTGATTCCGCTCAGAACGAAATCCGGACGCGCGGGCATCAACGCTTCGACGGCCAGCATCACGCAATCCGTGGGCGTGCCATCTACCTGAAATCTTCTCTCTCCGCGCTCGATGGGACGGATGGGATGGTGCAGAGTCAGCGAATGGCTCGTCGCGCTTTGCTCCCGATCCGGAGCGACGACAGTAATCTCTCCCAACGGCTCGGCGGCCTCAATGAGGCACGCAAGACCGTAGGCGAGTATGCCGTCGTCGTTCGTGCAGAGAAGTCTCAACGCTTGAAAATCCCCGCTCGGTGTCGCCACAGGACCTTTATCACGAGCCACGCGTCGCGAAATTCACGGAAATAACTGGGCGATCCGTAGATCGTCGAGATCGGAACGTTGACCGTTGTGAAGCCGGCGCGGGCCGCCCGAATTATAAAATCCGTCTCGAATTCGTACCTGTCGCCTACCGCGTGAACCTTGCGGAGCACTTCCGCCTTTATAGCTCTGTAGCCGGACTGGCTATCCCTGACCTTTCCTCCCGAAACCGCACGAGTTGCGGCGGAGGAAATCATGTTCGCGATCCGGCGGTGTCTCGGAACTGCCTTTCCCGAAAGATCGCGCGTTCCGATGACGATATCCGCGTGATCGAGCGCACCGACGATCGCGGGCGCGAAAGCGGCATCGTGCTGGCCATCGGAGTCGATCGTGAGAACCGCCGCTGCTCCCTTTTTTAAGGCCGAATCGAATCCCGCTCTCAGCGCGGCACCCTTGCCCTGATTCTCGTCGAATTCGATCGTATCGTCAGCCACAGCCCTGAGGAGCGTACGCGAGCTGTCGGTGGATCCATCGTCGACTCCGATGATGAAAGCGCCCGGCAGATTTCGACGCACGTTCTTCACTACCTTTTCGAGCGTTGCCTCGGCGTTGTACACCGGGACGATGACGACGAGTGGTTCGATCAAGCTTCACCCACCGGTTGTTCCGGTTGACCATCAAGTATGGCGAGGATCGACCGCAAGTCCGCCTCCATGGACTCCACCGCCTGCGAATCCAGCGCCGCACGCGCCACCGTTCTCAGCTCTCCGCTCTTCCGATAGTCGTCGATTTTTTGCCGCGCCCCGTCGATGGTGTATTTCTCGGTGTAGAGCAACTGCTTCACGAGCATGACGAGCTCTATTTCGCGCCGTTGGTAGACGCGATTGCCGGAGCGGTTCTTGGCGGGGTGAAGAAACTTGAACTGACTCTCCCAGTACCGCAGCACGTGCGGCTTGAGATCGGTTAGTGTGCAGACGTCCCCGATCGAGAAGAACTCCTGGACGGGTTCTTTCGCTTTCATTCGTCCACCTCCGAACGTAGCTCTCTCGACATCAGGGCCGCAATCGAGCTGCGAGCCGGTTGTCCGTCGAAGAGCACGCGGTTCACTGTGTCAACGATTGGCATCTCCACTCCAACGCGAATTGCAAGATCACGGGCGCTCTGCGCCGTTACGACTCCTTCCGCTACAGTCTCGGTATCCTTTAGGACATCCTCCAGTTGTCGTCCCTTTCCGAGCTCGAGACCCACTGTCCTGTTTCGGCTCAACGATCCCGTGCAGGTCAAAACGAGATCTCCGAGTCCTGCGAGTCCCGCGAAAGTGCTCTGCTCAGCGCCGAGTGCCACGCCTAATCTGGTCATCTCGGCGAGGCCGCGCGTAATGAGAGCTGCGCGGGCGTTGAACCCAAGACCCAAGCCTTCGGCGATTCCTGTGGCAACCGCCATGACATTCTTGAGAGCGCCACCGAGCTCGACGCCGATGACATCGCTGTGCGTGTACGCGCGAAAATATGGCGAGCTGAATGCACGCTGCACGGCCTCGGCTGCGTCGGTGTTCCTGGAAGCGACGACGACCGCGGTGGGTTGGCACTTTACAACTTCAGCGGCAAAGCTGGGCCCGGACAGCGCAACAACAGTCGAACCTGGAATTTCCTCGGCGGCGACCTCAGTCATTAGCGCCAACGTCCCTCGCTCTAGCCCCTTCGTCGCAACCACGATCGGAATTTCGTCGCTAATGGCGGACGCGCTCGATTTCATGATCGCCCGAAGCACCTGCGACGGTGTCGCGACCGTTACGAGCTCCGCACCGTCACAGGCCGCCGTGAGATCTCCGACAGCTCGGAGCGCGGGTGCCAGTCTGTTGCCGGACAGAAAGCGGACGTTCTCATGTGATTTGTTGATTGAATCGACGACATCATGCTCGTAAGCCCAGAGCCGAACTTCGTGACCGTTCCTTGCGAGGAGATCACCTAGCGCGGTGCCCCACGCGCCCGCTCCGATGACCGCGCATCGCATTATTCAGCGGCCTCCTTTTTCACGAAGCGATGCTCCTTTCCGCGTCGCAGCCGGCCGATGTTTGCGCGATGAGTCCAGACCACGAAGAGCGCTATGACGATGGCGGCGATAAAAACGGGAGACTGAGGATCGCGCGACCAAATCAGGATGGCGATCGGCAGGACGGCAGCACCGAGGAGTGACGCCAGGCTTACGTAGCGGGTGAAATAGAAAACCACCACCCACACCGCTTCGGCGATCAGCATCGGCACGAAGGCCAGCGCGAGAAAGACCCCGCTTGCCGTCGCGACGCCCTTCCCTCCGCCCTTCCAGAGCAGAAAAACCGGCCTCACATGGCCAAGGATAGCTGCTACTCCAAATATGAGAGCCCAGTAGCTGGGCTGAAGTGTCTCGGTGTAGCGCGGGAGGAAATAGACGGGAAGAAATCCCTTGAGCACATCGGCAACGAAAACTGCGCCCCCGATTCTTGGGCCGAGCACCCTCACCACATTCGTCGCGCCGAGATTGCCCGAGCCGTGCTTTCGCAGATCGACGCCGCGTGCTTTCCCGGCGATGTAGGCCGACGGGATCGAGCCCGCCAGGTACGACAGAAGGACGCCGACTATCGGCGACATTCAGGCTGACTTACGCCGCATGATGATCCGAAGAGGATTGCCGCGAAACCCCCAGGCTTCACGAAAGCCGTTGTGCAGGTATCGCACGTAGTGCTCCTGAACCAGATCGGGATTGTTTCCGAATACTGCAATGGTCGGCGGCGCTGTCTCCACCTGGGTGGCGTAATTCAACTTGATCTCGCGCCCGGCGGCCTGCGGTGGCTGTCTGCGGCCGACGATCTCTTCGAGAGTAGTGTTGACTTGAGACGTGCTGATTCTCTTGTGGCGCTCCGCATCGACCTCGAGGATGAGATCGAGAATCCGAGTGATCCGCTGACCACTCAGCGCCGAAGTGAACACGAACGGTACGAATTTGAGAAAGGGCGCCTTTTCCTGTGCTTCCTTTTCGAAGGTCGCGGCGGTGTTGTTCTCCTTCTCCCTGAGATCCCACTTGTTCACGACTACTATCAGTCCGCGGCCGCTCTCCCACGCCAGCGCCGCGATCTTGAGATCCTGGTTATGAAGACCTTCCACGGCATCGAGGACAAGCACAGAGATGTCCGATGCCTCGATTGCTCGGCGCGTTCTGAGCGACGAGTAGAACTCGATGCCGTCGTCCACCTTGGACTGACGTCGCAGTCCGGCAGTGTCGACAAAAACTATCTCGCGTCCGTGGTAGTTCATCGGCGTGTCGATCGCGTCCCTTGTCGTTCCTGCCTCGTCCGCAACTACGAGTCGCTCCTCACCTAGCAGTCGGTTGATGATCGACGACTTACCTACGTTGGGCCGGCCGACAAC
Source organism: Gemmatimonadaceae bacterium (assembly GCA_050733435.1). GTDB lineage: Bacteria > Gemmatimonadota > Gemmatimonadetes > Gemmatimonadales > Gemmatimonadaceae > UBA4720. The sequence continues at coordinate 18,925 of JBOHTB010000117.1, forward strand.
CGCGACTCGCAGCGCTTCTGGAGGCGCCTCGTCTGCCACAGGAATCCGTTCGACGAGAACGTCGAGCATGTCGCCAGAATTCTTGCCGTTGAGCGCCGAAACGGGGACCGGATCCCCTGCCCCGAGCTCATAGAACTCGTAGAAATCCGTCGTCGACGGGTCATCGACTTTGTTTGCGACGAGCACCCACGGCTTTCGCGCAGCGCGTAGAAGGTCGACGACGCGGCGGTCGCTCGGATGCAAACCGTTCTTTGCGTCGACCACCAGCATGAGAAGATCCGATTCGTCGATTGCCTGGAGCACCTGTCGGCGAATTTCCAGATCCATTGGAATGCGCGGGTCGTCGGTGAGCCCGCCGGTGTCGACCAACCAGAAATGATGTCCGTTCCAGTCTGCGCGCGCGAAATGCCGGTCGCGTGTGGTACCGGCCTCTTCGCTGACAATCGCGTTATTCTCACCGACTATGCGATTGAAGAGTGCCGACTTGCCGACGTTTGGACGCCCGACGAGCGCGATGACCGGAAGGCTCACGCGAGCACCCCGCTCGTGTCTGAGGCGAGGATGTCTATGAAGTCATACGAGGGGAAAATCGGCATCGGCAGCGAGCTGCGAACGTATTCGAGCGTGCAGTCGTCGAGGAATATGCTGTCGTCGTTGATGGTCTCGGCGGGGATGAGAGCGATGTCGAGATCATGCCGCGACGACAGGGCGCGAAGAATGTCCTTCCCCACGAGCAGTCCGGCTGTAGTTATCGTGGGACCGAATAATGAGTTCTGTGCAACAATCAGCTGCAGATCCGCGCCGGTTGCGGCAGACAGCTTATCCAGGAGTGTTTGCATCAATGTCCCCATAGCGACGCCAGTTACCACCCCAATGCGCTGACCATCGCGCCGCGGCAGCTTCGCGAGCCCCGCAGCAACCCGCATTCGGAGCGACGTCACGGCTCCGACGCCGTTTTCGATCTGCGCGAATTCTCCATAGTGTCGCGGACCGGGAAGCTCGCGACCAGCCAGCATGTAGAGCTCGTCGGACCCGAATACCCATGTGTCACCGCGCTCCCTGAGCGCGCGCTCGCCCCAACGCTCAACCCGATCGAGGATGGCACGCGCCGTTTCGCGATCCATCGACTTGGCTGTATAAAGATGCGAGAATTGCGTCAGACCAACGGGCACCACCGCGGCGGACAGGACAGCTTCTCCCATGTTCCAGAGATCGCGCAGCGATTCCTCCAGAACGTCTTCATCGTTGAGGCCCGGGACGACCACCATCTGCGAATGAAACTGGATTCCCCCAGCCGCGAGTCGCGAGAGCTGAGCTTTGATGTCGGGAACCCGGTCGTTGTTGAGGAGAACTTTGCGAGCTTCGTGATTCGTCGCGTGGACCGAGACGTATAGCGGCGAAAGCCGATATTCGAGGATCCTCGCGATGTCGCGCTCCTTGACGTTCGACAGCGTCGCAAAATTGCCGTACGCGAAGGAAAGCCTGTAGTCGTCATCGCGGATATAGAGCGGCTTTCGTAGTCCCTCCGGAAGACCCTCGATGAAGCAGAACTCGCAGCGATTGGCGCAGCGCCGAACCGTCGGCGGCTCGAGCGAGAGGCCCAGAGGCTCACCGTCATGCCGTTCGACCTCGTAGACGATCTCGTGGCCATTCGGTTGCCTGGCCTCGATCGAGAGCTCATCCTCGGCGGTAAGGAATTCCCAGTCGAGAAAATCCGCGAGCGGGCGACCGTTGACCGTTAGAAGCTGAGTGCCGACCTGGATTCCAAGGGATGAAGCGATGCTTTCGGGGTCGACGCGGGAGACTCTCACCATAGCTCAAGTAATTTAGAGCTATAAGTAGCGAAATCAAGGAATGAACGGGCTTTAGGTCGCCTCGGCTTTCGCTGAATTCTCGCCGCTAACTCAGACAGGCGACGTCGCTGCCAGCGACTCGAGCAGCTTGCGCGCTCTCTCTGCATTGAACCCCGGAAGCCTGGCGATGGCTTCCTCGCCGGCGTCTCGAACGCCCTGCACGCTTCCGAACTCCTGCAGCAGCTGGCGGCGCTTTACCGGCCCGATTCCCGGAACCTTCAGTAGCTCAGACGTCACTGTTCGCATCGATCTGCGCTTCCGGTTATACGTCACGGCAAACCGATGAGCCTCATCTCGCGCCTGCTGCAGCAACCTGAGCGCTGGCGACCGACGAGAGAGCTTTAGCGGATCGGCTCGGCCCCACACGAAAATCTCCTCCTCGCGCTTGGCGAGACTGATCAACGGTCGATCCGCTAGTCCGAGCTCGGTAAGCGCGGCGTGCGCAGCCGAAAGTTGACCCTTCCCGCCATCGATCACGATGAGATCAGGGAGCGGCTTCTCGTCCCTGGCCCGGCGATCGAAATAGCGTCGAACCACCTCGTGCATCGACGCAAAGTCGTCCGTCCCCTCGACGGTTTTGACCTTGAACTTCCTGTATTCCGATCTCCGGGGTCGAGCGTTCTCGAACCAGACCGAGGACCCGACTGTATCCGTGCCCTGAGTGGTAGAGATATCGAAGCAGACCAACGCTCGCGGAAGTCGCTGTAGTCCAAGCTCTCTACCCAGCTCGTAGACAGGATCCCCCGCTCGCTCTTCTGCCTCCATCGACGAGAGCTTCAGCTCCTCGAGCAGATGCCGCGCATTCTGTTCTGCGAGCGCGATCAGATTGCGGCGAGGGCCGCGCTGCGGGATCTGGACTCTGCTTTCCGGAAGCGCCTGCTCGATCAGCTCGCGATCCGGAAAGTCGAACGGCAAAAGCAGCTGGCGTGCCTTCTCCTGCATCCCGACGTAGCTGCCAGCTAGAAAGACGCTCATGACGTCCGCATCCTCTTCTCCATCGATATTCTCGAGGAAGCGCTGCTCGCGAGAGAGAAGCTTTCCACTTCGAATTCGGAGCACCGTTACGCAAGCGTCGTCACCATCCCTGGCGTATCCGATTACATCGCGATCGCCGCCCTCCACCTCTAGCACCACGGTTGGCTCTTCCATTTGCTCGAGGTGCTGAAGCACATCGCGCAGCTCCGCCGCGCGCTCGAAGTCGAGCTGTTCTGAAGCCAGATCCATTCTCTCTTTCACCCGTCGGACGACTTCATCCGGGCGTCCGGAAAGAAACAACACGACCTCGTCGATCATCGCGCGATAGTCGTGCTGCGACTGCGCAAGAATGCACGGTGCCTTGCAACGCTTGATGTAGTAGTCCAGACACGGCCGCTCGGGCATCTGCGCGGGCATGTCGTAGTTGCAGCTTCTGACAGTAAAGATTCGCTTCACTACGTTGAGCGCGCGGCGCATCGCTCCGACGTCCGTATACGGTCCAAAGTAGCGCGCACCATCGTCTTCAAGACGGCGCGTCACGTACACTCGGGGAAATGGCTCCTGAAGGGTGACCTTGATGTACGGATAGGACTTGTCGTCGCGCAACGCGATGTTGAACCTGGGGCGGTACTCCTTGATCAGATTCGCTTCGAGAATCAGTGCGTGCGCCTCGCTTGGCACGACGATCGTATCGAGATCGGCGATGAGCCCGACGAGGTGGCGCGTCTTGACGCTCTCGAGCTGGTCGTTGCTGAAATAGCTGCGAACGCGAGAGCGCAGGCGCTTTGCCTTGCCGACGTAAAGAGTTGAGCCATCCCTTCCCTTCCAGAGGTAGACTCCGGGACCATCGGGAAGGTGCGCGAGCTTTACGGCAACAGCGTCGGGTACGGGGAGCATTCGTAATTATACCATGCCCGAACGTGCACGTTCATCATCGACGACCGGGAATTCGAAGCACTCTACGCGCGCGGTCGAGGACGTTCGTCGCCTCGGGAATTCCCAGCGCTGCCGTTACGCCGATGTAAACGACGCCGTAAACCGCGAGCAGCACAAATGCTGCGAGCTTCGAGTGAACCGCATTCTCGTGCGCGGAAAACAAGGTCGACCCACGGTCAGCGATTGCCTTGTACGCCCAGGGAATGAGCGCTCCCAAAAGCGCGGCACCCCAGAGTCGCAGCATGCGCGCATGTACGAGCCGAGTTCTTCCTATGCGCTTGTCGAGCTCGCGCCGAAGTAGAAAGAATTCGACCCAGCCGGCGATTCCCGCCGATGCCGTGAGGCCCGCTGCACCGAGCTTCGGGTCGACACCGAGAAGGCCCGGAAGTACGAGCGCAAAGAAATATCCGAGCCCTGAGGTTAGGATAACTCGAACGACTGCGTACCGGAGCGGTGTCTTTGTGTCTCTCAGCGCATAGAACGTAGATGAATACAACCGTCCCATCGTCGAGGCGAGGATGCCGACTGTCGATCCAATCAGGATTTCCCACACCCAGATAGTGTCGCCTCTGTTGAACCGGCCGCTCTCGAACAGCAGATGGACAATGAGATCACCGAGCGCAAATAGTGCGACCGCGCTGGGCACGATGAAGTAAGCGATTCTGTCCAGCCCATCGCTCAGCCGTCCGCGCAAATACGCGCCAATCTCCGCCGTTGTGCCGACAGCGCGCGACATTGCCGGGAGCTCGGCCGCCGATATCGCCATGCCGAACAGACTGATAGGCAGAACGTAAATCGCCTGCGCGTACGTGAACGAGGAAACGGCGCCGTTTCCGAGATAGCTCGCGAGCCATGCGTCAACGAGCGCGCTGAGTTGGACGACCCCCCTCCCGATAAACGCGGGGACAAAGTTGCGAATGACGTTGCGCACGGTCGTTGCCGCAACTGTCACCCTGGGCCTCACTCCGCGCGCCACGGACAACACCTGTGGCAGCTGAATTCCAAACTGGAGCGCGCTTCCGATCACGGACCCGTAAGCGAGGTAGATCGCGAGCTGAATCTGCGTGTGCCCGCGATGAAAGAGTAGGAGTGTGGCGACCATCGCCGCGTTCCATAACACCGGCGCGGTGTAGGACATGAAAAAGCGGCGATGGCTGTTGAGAATTCCCAGGCACCAGGCCGAGAACACCAAAAGCCCCGCGCCAGGCCACAGAATCCGCGTTAGGAAAACAGTGAGGTCACGCTTCGGCCCCTTGAATCCGTTCGCGATTATTGCGACCAGCCACGGGGCCGTGAGCACGCCGAGCAGAACGATGATCGCTGCGACGAGCGCGAGCATCCCCGCGATCGCTCCAGCCAGTTTCGTCGCTTCCTCCTCATCTCCCCTTCCCAGCAGACCCGCATATTCCGGAATGAACGATGCGGAGAGGACGCCTTCGCCGAAAAGATTCTGCAGCATGTTCGGGATTCTGAAGGCCGCGTTGAAGGCGTCAGCCACAAGGTCGGCACCGAGGTAACGAGCCATCAAAGTCTGGCGAACGAGGCCGGCGAGTCTGCTGAGAAGTATTCCGATACCAACCAGCAATGCGGCGCCCTTCGAGCGATCGAAAGCGGCGGCGTTGGCCGCTCGAGGTGTTTGACGCCGCTCGATCGGCGGTGTCGCCTCCGTGACTTCGTCCGCTTCGGGCGAGAGAAATTCCGGAAGGCCGCCCGCCGCCTCCCCAGGCCGCGAATCAGTCACCCGGAAACCTGGGCTGATTCGCTGTTCTGAAGTGCGGCTCGTGGCGCGCTCGAGCCATCGATCAGGTCTCGGGCGTGAGCGGTTGCCGCGACGAGCATCTGGTCGCGCAGAGCGGACCCGTAACGCGCGAGCAGCGGCACGAAATTGAGCGCTCGCTCCTGTGGCTTGCCGAGTGGATACAACGAACCTCGCGCTGTTCCGATTTCGGTCATCGTATTCGCATGCTGCCGCTTTGAGCCGGCGATCAGGCGCCGCTCAAAGCGCTCGAGCCGACGGAGGAGATTTGCGCGCAACCCGCCTGTTACGTTTTGCCCGACGGGTGCATTGGTCTCCACGACCGCGTCTGTGAGGGCATCGATGCGGCTCTCGACGACAGCGCGCGTCGCATTCAGCTCGTCGAGTACGCTCTTGGGCAATCGCGCGCGTGCAACGCGTGCCTCCGCCTCGTGCGGATCCTTAAGGTCCTCCGGCAGCAAGTAAAGTTTCTCGAGAATTTCCTCTACATGCGGCTCTACGATCGTGCATGACCAGCGTGGAACGATCGCGGGTCTCGCGGCGCCAATTGCATCGGCAATGACACCGAGCTGCGCAAAGTAAGCGATCTCCGCTGGCCCGCCGATGTATGTCGCAGTCGGCAGAATTGCCCTCTCGACCACCGGGCGAAGAAGCACATTGGGTCCGAGATCGTCGGCGGTCACCTGCTTTTGAGCCGCCTTGATAGGGACGCGCTTACGCCCGCCGGACGCGCCGCTGAATACCAGCGACAATCCTGGCACTTCCTGAACCTGCGGAGCGAAGCCAGCGCCCTCTATTTCTGCGTTTCGAGCGCGCACTGCTGTCGCGATCTCTGTGGCTCGCTCCAATGCCTTTACCAAAACGGGCTTGGCAGTGGCGCGAGTAGCGCCGCTCGATGCATCGATTACCGCTATCCCCAATGGGGACAGCAGCGCACGGAGGAATGCGACGTATGCGGAACCTATCGTCTGTTCGCCGCGGTACGTTTTCTCGAGGAGCTCGATGGGTGAACGGTCGATTGCCGAAGCTGCCGACCTCACGAGTGCGTCGAGCTGGGCGGAAACGTCGCCAAGCGGCATCTCTGCCATAGGCCGACCCAAGGCCTCCGAATGGTCGATGCGAAGCTGCTCGGCGCCTCCCGTCACGGAGATCGCTGTGCTGCTCGCCTCTCTGAAATCAGTATCGTCGGTCGCCGCCCAGAAAACCGGCGCGACAGGCACGCCGGTCGCCTCCTGGAGAGCATTGGCGAACGCTAGCGCGCTCAGCGCCTTCGAGAGAGTGTACACAGGCCCTCCGAACAAACCCGGCTGCTGTCCGGTGGTTACTACGACTCCTTTTCCACCCGCAACTGCGGTGAGCCGATCCAACGCTGGTCCCGATGCATCGAATGCCGGATAAAGACTTTCGAGCCAATCAGGCGGAAATTGAGAGCGCACTCGCTCGACGCGCTCGCGCCACGAATCCGCGCCCCTCGGCTGCCGCTCATACAATCCCGATGGTGCCGTGCCAGCGATAGCGGCCAGCGCAAGCGGATTCCCACCTAGCGGCTGAGTCAATACTCGCGGGAGTCTCATCGGCGCATTGCAAAAATGATTGTGCGGGGAGAGCTCTCCAGCCACGGCGCGCCCGAGTAATCACCGACGCGCTTCGAGACGTCGAACCCCGCACTGTCGAGCATCCTCTCGAGGTCGCAGGAGCTCAGGAGCCGAACCCGCTCGATGTATTCCTTTCCGCGTTCGCGCAGTCTGATTGTCTTCTCGACGAATCGATCGTCTGGGCTGATTGCGCGCCTCTGTTCGATCGTGATACCGTTTTCCACCCGCTCGTCGTATGGAACGAGATCATTCCTCACTTGCGCCGCGTTCAGGAAGTCCATCACGAACGCTCCGCCCGGTCTTAGTGCTGAGCGCACGCACGACAGAACGCGCGCGTTCTCCAGGTCATCTTCGAAGTATCCAAAGCTTGTGAACAGATTTACGACGAGGTCAAAACTACTCGCCTCGAACGGCAGCTCGCGCATGTCGGCTCGCACGTAAGGAGCGTCGGGCATCTCGCGGCACGCGATGCGTAGCAGCGCGGCCGACAAGTCGAGACCGACCGTCCACCACCGTTCGCACAAGTGTCGCGAATGCCGTCCAGCGCCGCATCCCAAATCAAGCACGGACCGGATGTCGGTACCGCGCGTATGCGCCGCGATGAGATCAACCATTTGCTCGGCTTCGGTTTCGTCGCGATGCTGATAGATGCGGAGATAATCCACACCGAACCACTCCTCGAACCAGTCCGCTTCCTCCGATCCGGAGCGCTGCTTCAGCTGATCACGACGCTCCACAGTCGTCATTTGTGGTATGGCTCACCGCGAACGATCGTCCCCGCGCGGTAGATCTGCTCTGCGAGCACCAGTCGTGCGATCTCGTGGGAAAGCGTCCACGGAGCGAGCGAGAGCCTTGTCGCAGCTCTCGACGAAAGATTGCTGGCCAGGCCGAATGCGCCTCCAATCACGAAGGCCAAATCGCGATCTTCCTCGCGGGCGCGCTGAAGAAAATCGGCGAACTGGTTGGAATCGAGTGTGCGGCCGCCCTGCTCGCATGCCACCGTATGGGCTCCGCCGGGAATTCGCTCCGAGAGCCTGCCTGCCTCTTTGTCTTTTACGACGTCGATCCGCGTTTTTCCGGCAGCCCGCTCTTCCCGCACTTCATGAACGTCGAGCGGCCAGTACCGCGCCGCTCGTGTCTCGTAGTCCCGGATCGCTTCGCCCAAGGCCGGATTACGCGCTTTCCCTACGACTGCGACGACCAGTCGCATCTACGCGTAAATGCCGCGAAGCCTGTGCACGCTCGCTACTCTGGTGATCGAAACCATGTAGGCGGCAGTTCGCATATTCACACGATGCTGGCGGGAAAGACTAAGGACATCATTGAAGCTTCGCCGCATTATCGACTCGAGTCTCTCGTTGACGAGGTCCTCGGGCCAGAAGTATCCGCCGCGGTCCTGTACCCACTCGAAGTAGGAAACAGTCACACCGCCGGCGTTGGCGAGAATGTCCGGGATGACGAAGATGCCGTTCTCGTCGAGAATCGAGTCCGCTGCGGCGGTGGTGGGACCGTTTGCGCCCTCACAAATGATTCGCGCCCGTATATCCTTTGCGTTTTTCGTCGTGATGACGTTTTCGAGCGCGGCGGGAACCAGCACATCGACATCGAGTGTCAGCAGGTCAGGGCCGTTGATCGGATCGCCCCTCTCGTAGCCCTCGAGCGAGCGATTCTTTTTCACATGTGCGATGGCGTCGTCGATGTCGATTCCCTTCGGATTGTATAGAGACACAGATCGATCGCCGATCGCGACGATCTTGCAGCCCTCGCGTGCCAGCAGTTGTGCGGCCACCGATCCAACGTTGCCAAATCCCTGAACGGATACGGTAGTGCCCTTCACCGGCATTCCGAGGTGTTTCAGCGCTTCCTTCGTGACGATCATGCAACCCCTTCCAGTTGCCTCTCGTCTGCCGAGGGATCCGCCGAGCTCGACCGGCTTGCCTGTCACCACTGAAGTAGTCGTGTGGCCGACGTGCATCGAATAAGTGTCCATCACCCAGGCCATCACGCGTTCGTTCGTGTTGACGTCGGGCGCCGGTACGTCGGAATCCGGGCCCAGCATGTTGATGATTCCCGATGTGTACCGACGCGTAAGCTTTTCCAACTCGCCCGCGCTCATCGCCAAGGGATCGCACCTTACTCCACCTTTCGACCCGCCAAACGGAATATTCACCACCGCGCACTTCCAGGTCATCCAGGCCGCGAGCGCCTTTACCTCTTCGAGCGTCACCTGCATGTCGAATCTGATTCCGCCCTTCGCTGGCCCGCGAGAAGTGTTGTACAACACGCGGTATCCTTCGTAGACCTCCACCTCTCCGTTGTCCATCATCACCGGTATTGAGATGATGATTTGCTTCTCCGCCTGCCTCAGCACCTTGTACATGCCTGGCTCGAGATCCAGTAGCTCCGCCGCCTTGTCGAAGCGCGACATCATGGCCTCGAATGGGTTCTCCTCGTCGAGAAAATGGTCCTTGTCGGGACGAACCAGCTTGTGCGCGGGAATCTTATAATCGGTAGGCATGATGTGGAGTTTTACAGTCGGATCGGGTGGGTTGCTCAGCGCGAGACCGGGAGAAGATTGTCGAGCAACCGATCAATGTGTGGCTGCCCGTCCTCGATTTTCAGGCGCTGTGAAACATACCATAATGACCCTGCTTCGGCAGGCCATATGGTCTCGAGCTTGACCGCATCCTTGAGTGTGCAAACGACGAAATCCGAGTCATGCGATTGGGCGGCCAGATAGGTCGCCTCGCGCGGCGTGAACGAATGGTGATCGGGAAAACTGTGCGGACGGACTACGGCCCCAAGCTCCGTTAGCTGTCTGAAAAAAGATTCTGGACGCGCGACAGCGGCGATGGCCATCAGGACAGAGCCATGCAAGACGTGCAACGGTAGCGTCTGTCCTGTGGAAGTACTGCGCAGCTCGGAGGCCGCGAGCTGAGCGACCGCGACCGGTACTCCGGCCGCCGCGGACGAGATGGCTTTTCGCACTTCGTCCACCGCAGTCGGAGTCGCGATTTTTCGGGTGACGATTATCAGGCTCGCTCGCCTCGCCGAGCTGAGTGGCTCTCTCCATGGACCCGCTGGGAGCAGTCTGGGCGCGCCCGTCCAGCTATCCGCATCGATGAGAAGCACGTCCGCATCACGCGATGCGCGGCGATGCTGATACGCGTCATCCAGCACGACGATATCGACTCCCTGCGCGATTGCTTCTCTGATTCCGCGCGCACGATCGCTCGCAATGATTACAGGAGCGCCGGGATTCAGGCGCTCGTGTACCAGAGTCTCGTCGCCCCCATATCCCCGCAGCACGATTCCCGGCTTCGCCCCGCGGTCGGCAAGCCGCTGCGCTACCCAAGCGGCAACCGGTGTCTTGCCCGTACCGCCAACGGACAGGTTACCAACGCTGAGCACTGGCACGGAAAAATTCTCTACGCGAATCAAACCGGCGTCGTAGAGCGTGCCCCGAATCCCGACGATTCCGCGATACACCAGCTCGAACGGCACGAGCGCCGCACGAACCGCCCGCGCGCTCACGCTGCGGCCGCTCCACGCCGTCTCGACAAAACCCGCGAGATCAACCATGCGCGGTCTCGACGACGTCTCTCATCAGACGCTCGAAGCGCGGCGCTTCGGCTGCCGCCGAGCGAGCATCGGTCGCAAGAACCTTCGATGGCTCGCCGTAAGCGATGGTTACGCGCGCGAACGGTTTCGGAATCATGAACCTGTCCCAGCTACCTAGTCGCCACGCCCGCGCTGCGGAGATCGCCACCGGGAGTATGTAACAGTCTGCCCTGTGCGCCGCTACGAGCGCGCCCGGGGCAAAAGTTTCAGCCGGACCACGAGGTCCGTCGGGAGTGATGGCGATCGCGTGCCCCGAGCGAAGCTCACGCACGAGCGAGAGCAGAGCCCGATTGGCGCCGCTTGTCGTCGACCCGCGAATGAGACCATAGCCGAGCGATTCGGCTGCCCTCGCGACGAGCTCACCGTCGCGGTGCTCACTGATCAACACCACGACTCCCTGATCGCGATGATACCAGAGCAAAGGCAGGAGATGGCCATGCCACAGCGCGTAAATGAATGGTCCGCCCGAGTTTTTGAGCTGCGACAGGCTGGCCCCGTTCACCACGCGAAACCTCCAGGTCCTGCCAAGGATTTGAAGAAAAGCCCTTCCGAGACGTAGCACCGCACGCGAGCCTAGGGGCAGGGATTCGCGATCTTCGCTCATCGAGGCTTACCGACCATGTCTCCGGCCATTCGCGCAACCCTTTCTGCCGCGCCCGGGGCACCGAGCTTGCCGCGCACCTCGGCCAGTCCGGCAAGAACTTCGGTGCGCCGCGGGTTGCCGGGTTGGAGCAAGTCGACCATCGCATCGGCTATGTCTTTCGGGACGATCTGGTCCTGGATGAATTCGCGGGCAACCTCGCGGCCCGCGACAACGTTGACGAGCCCAATGTGCGGGATCTTCACCCAGCGCTTGGCAAGAGCGAATGAAATTCGCCCGGTTCGATACGCGACGACGAGCGGACAATCCGCGATCGCCGCTTCGAGAGTAGTCGTCCCGCTCTTGCACAATGCTGCATCCGCTGCCCGCAGAACGGTGAGAGATGCCGAATGCACGAGTCGAAAAGGACATCTCCCAGAGTCGAGCGCCACGGTCGGTGCAACGCTGACTATCGTCTGGAGTCCCGGCATTCTGTTTTGTAAATGGCGAGCCGTTGCAACAAAATCGTCGATGTGTCGCTCTATCTCCTGTTGGCGACTGCCCGGAAAAAGCGCGAGGACCGGCGCGCCATCCGATAGTCCGAGAGTATCGCGCGCTTCCTGCTTGCTCGGCATGTTCACCGCGCGATCGAGCATCGGATGACCGACGAACGTCGCATCGATGCCATAACCGCGCAGCAGCGGCTCTTCGAACGGGAGGATCACCGCCGCCTTCGTCACTAGATCAGCCAGCTTCGGGAGTCTGCCCGCGCCCCACGCCCACACCTGCGGTGTCACGTAGTAGAGAACCGGCACCGCTGCCTTCTTGGCGGCCGCCGCGACTTTCATGTTGAAGCCTGGATAGTCGATGAGTATGAGGAGTGCAATTTCACCTCGCCTCATGATCGACTCGAGTCGGCGAAGCAGCAGAAAATGTCGCGGGACGTACTTGATAATCTCCAGGAATCCCATAACCCCCAGCTCGGAATCCCGTTGCAGCAGCTCGACTCCCTGCTCCGCGAGGCGTGGCCCTCCGACCGCCGTCAGAAACAACTCTGGCCTCTGTCGCTGAAGCGCGGCCGCGACGCCCGCCGCATGGAGATCTCCCGATGCTTCTCCAACGACGAACAAGACCTTACGCATGATGGTGCGGACGACCCACCAGCGACGGGAGGGTGAGCTCGATCTCTTTCACGATCTGTAGCGCGACGCCGAGAGCCAATCTCCCTTCTTCTCCGGTCACCACCACAGGGGCCTTTCCTGTGAGAGCTGCGACAAAGCTCTCGAGCTCGAGCTTGAGCGGCTCGCCAGCCGGGGCTTCCAGCTTTATCCGATCGACGAATGCCGTGATGTCGGCGGGCGCTGAGCGTATCGACATCGGGTCGATGTCCTTTCGCAGTCGGAAAAATTCCCCCGTACCGGCGGCGAGATCGAGCGAGAGATATCCGCTCTCCTGGAAGATCCTGATCTTGCGCTTCCTTTCTCTCGAGATCCGGCTCGAGGTGATGTTTGCCACCGCGCCCGACGTGAAAGTCACACGCGCGTTCGCTATGTCGAGCATCGGAGTCAGGACAGGGACTCCGACCGCGGAAATCTCTTTCGCGCCCGCCCCGACGAGCGTCAGTAGCAAATCGATATCGTGGATCATGAGGTCGAGCACCACCGCCACGTCGGATCCGCGCGGGCTGAATGGCGCGAGCCGCTCGCTATCGATAAACCGCGGCTTGTTCACATGGGGAAGCGCCGCTCGAACAGCCTGGTTGAAGCGCTCGATGTGACCGATCTGGACGAGCACGCCTTTCTCTCGCGCCAGCTCGAGCAGCTTGTCCGCTTCCTCGAGAGTGGTCGTAATCGGTTTCTCTATGAAGACGTGCTTGCCGCGCCCGATCGCAGCGCTCGCGACGGCGTAATGCGCGGACGTGGGCACGACAACGATGACGGCGTCGGAGGTGGCGAGTAGCGAATCGAACGACTCGTGCGCTTTCACCCGAAGCTCCTTTTCCACCTCGCGTGCGCGCTCGGGCCTGGCGTCCACGAATCCGCTGAAGCGGACTCCCGATAAATCCCGGAGAATTCTTATGTGGTGAAAGCCGAGACTGCCCGCGCCGACCACACCGACGCGAGGGCTATCGCTCAAATCACGACTCCGCGCTCACTCGCTTCCACGAATCGCATGAGCTCCTTTACCTCGGGCAGCGGCTCGAGCTCGGTCTGTGCGCGCTCGATCGCCTGGGTGACGTTCAAGTCTGAGCGAAACAGGAGACGATAAGCGCGCTTCAGCTCACGGATCGTCGATTCATCCATCCCGCCCCGCTGCAGTCCGATCGTGTTCAGGCCATAGAGCTTCACCGGATTTCCAACGGCCTTCAAGAATGGCGGGATGTCTTTCGACACGCGCGAACATCCACCGATGAAACTGTGCCTTCCGATTCTTGCGAACTGATGTACAGCGCAGAGGCCTGAGATTATGGCTTTGTCTTCGATCGTGACGTGTCCAGCGAGCTGAACGACATTAGACAGGATCACGTTGTTGCCTATCTGGCAGTCGTGCGCAATGTGCACGTACGACATGAGAAGACAGTTGCGGCCGACCGTCGTCTTGAACGAGTGGGCCGTGCCGCGATTGACCGTCGCGTATTCGCGGATCACCGTCGCCTCTCCGATCTCCACAGTGGTCTCCTCGCCGGCGAACTTCAGATCCTGTGGAGGTCCGCCCAGAATACTGCCGATCCCCACCTTCACCATTGGTCCTATGCTCACATTGCGCTCGAGCGTGGCTCGTGGTGAGATGACGCATCCGTCGCCGACAGAGCAGCCCTCTCCCACTATGGCAAACGCGCCAACCTCGACCCCCGAGCCAATCTCGGCGTCCGACGAGACTATCGCGGTCGGGTGGATCCGCGTGGCCGTCATCGGTCGCGTATGGTTGCAGCCATGTCTGCTTCGACCACGATTTCGCCATCGACCTTTCCGATGCCGCGCATCTTGCAAACCGTTCCCCGGAGCTGCGTGACATCTAGCTCAAATCGGAGCTGATCACCGGGCTTCACTGGACGACGGAACTTGACGTTGTCGAGCGACATGAAGTAAACGACTTTCGTGTCCGGGTCGGCGACAGAACCCAGAAGCAGCATCCCACCTACCTGCGCCATTGCCTCGATGATCAGAACACCCGGCATGATCGGATGTCCGGGAAAATGTCCCTGAAAGAACGGTTCGTTGATCGTGACGTTTTTTATTCCCACGATCCTCTTCTTCTCTTCGATCTCGATGATTCTGTCCACAAGCAGGAATGGATAGCGGTGTGGCAGAACCTTCATGATGTCTTCAATGGCAAACGTCGCCTTCTTCTCTTCCATCCGTTTCTCCTTTCGGCCGGCTTTCACCATCTCGCGTACAAGCGTCACCGTGCCGCGATGACTTGGCTTGAGCGCGACGATCCGCGCGCGCACCCGTGCGCCAGCGAGCGCAAGATCGCCCACGCAATCCATCGCCTTGTGACGCACGAACTCATCATCCCACCGCAGCGCGCCACTGACAATATCGCTGTCGTCAAGCACGACTGCATTGTCCAACGTCGCTCCTTTGATCAATCCCTTCGCTCGAAGCGACTCAACCTCATGAATGAACCCAAATGTCCGCGCCCCCGAAAGCTCTCGCGCGAAAGATTCCTCCGTTACGACGAATCGGCGTGACTGGCTTCGTATCAGAGGATGCGGGAACTCTATCGTGACATCCAGCTCCAAGCGTGTGGCCGGGTAGGCCTCATACACGGACGCGCCGTCAATTATTCGAACCGGCTCGCTCAGATCCAGGAAATCCGGCTCTCCGTCGAGCGTCGCGCTTCCCGCAGCCGACAACGCCTCTACAAATGGTGCTGCGCTCCCATCGAGTATGGGAGGCTCCGGGCCGTCCATTTCGATCGTGAGGTCGTCTATGCCAAGACCACTCACGGCTGCCAGTACGTGCTCCACAGTATGAATCGCGTCGTCACCATTGCCGAGCTGCGTTCTCCGCTCGCTACCGCTGACCTCGCTCACGTGCGCGCGGATCGGTAATGCACCGGGTCGATCCGTCCGACGAAAAATGATTCCCTGCCGTCCCGTGGCCGGGCGAAATGTTATGGTGCATTCGACTCCCAGGTGCAGACCGGTTCCGGCGAGCACGGCTGGCCGGGCGAGAGTCCTGCGACTCACTTGCCCGGGGATGTTTCCAGCAGCGCTTCGAGGCGGCGGATCATGCCGGCCAATTTAAACAGTGCGGCCGAGGCGCGAAGTGAATCGCGATGTGGTCGCGCCGGATATCCGGACCAGGTTTCCCCCGCGGGAATGTCGCCGAATACACCCGCTTGCGCAGCGAGCCGCGCCCCTGCGCCGATACTCAGGTGTCCGCTTATGCCTGCTTGACCAGCGAGGATTGCGTCCTCGCCGATGGTGACGGACCCGGCGACGCCGACCTGCGCCATGATGAGGCAGCGCTCGCCTACGCGAACGTTGTGCGCGATGTGCACCAGGTTGTCGATCTTGCTCCCGGTGCCGATCACCGTGTCGTCAATGCTCCCGCGATCGATCGTGGTATTCGCTCCAATCTCGACGTCATCACCGATGATGCATCTGCCAACGTGAGGAATTTTTTTGTGCGCGCCGTCCTGGAAAACGTAGCCGAACCCGTCGCTGCCGATTCGCGCACCCGAATGGATTATCACTCGGCAGCCGATGGATGCGGCCGGATAAACTGTGACGTGGGACAGCAGCCTCGTATTGTCGCCGATGACAGCGCCATCTCCAACGACTGAGTGGCTACCGATGACGACTCCGTCACCCAGTCGCGCACCGGCGCCGACGATCGCATAGTCTTGCAGCGACACGCCGTCCCCGAGCAACGCACCCCTCCCGATACGCGCCGTAGGCGCAACGCCGGACAAAGGCGGCTTTTCGGGATAGAGTCGAGGCAGGAGCGACAACAATTTTTCGAGTGGCTGCTTGACGACGATGCGCGCCGCGGGCGTCCCGGGCGCGTCGCGAAACTCGGGATCGACGAGCACAATGCCGGCGCCGGTCGTTGCGAAGAGCGACTGATACTTTGCGCTGGACAATATGCTCAGGTGCTCCTTTCCCGCCCGATCGAGCGGCGCGACGGCGCTCACCGCTGCCGCGCTGTCGCCGATCAGCTCCCCGGAGACTATGGCCGCAATAGCCTCAGCGGTGATGGTGCTAGCACCATCACCGCTGATTGAGTTGCCGGAGTCCGAGGGTCGACTCACTTCTTCGGCCGAGTCACTCCCGCCGGTTGTGGCACCAGCGCGCCACCCGGTGTAGCCGCTGGAGTGCCCTGCGACTTGAGTCGGGCCAGAACGCGATCCGTGAGATCGAGCCTCTTGTCTGCGGCCACGACGACTGTCGTCTGCGCTCCGACGTCGAGAATCAGCGAATAGCCGTCTTCGGCACGGATCGATTCGATCACGCGCTGCACGCGCTCCATGATCGGTTTCACGAGCTCCGCCTGACGCGCCTGCATGGTCGAATCGAGCCCGCGGGCCCGGGTCTGATACTCGGTTTCACGATCGCGTATCGCCTGCCCCCGGGCAGCACGGACTGTCGTGTCCAACTTTGGCGCGTCACGGTCGAAAGCTGCCATAAGCGCGTTAAGCGAATCATTCATCCGCTGAAGCTGTTGCCGGTAAGCCCCGACCTCCTTATCGAACTGCGCCTCAGCCTCTGCTCGGCCCGGCGCCTCCTGAAGCAGGAGCGCGGAATTGATATAGCCAATCTTGAGCGGACCAGGGGGCGCGCTCGCGGTGGTCTGACCGCGAGCGGTTCCTGCGATGGTCAGCGATGTGGCCAGTGCGACGAGGCTCGCACGAAGAAGCACTCGCATTAAGACTCCGGTGTTAGAAGAATTGTCCAAGTTTGAAATGGAGCTTCCAGCCGGGTGCCGGCCGCCCCTGATTATCGACTTTGTCGAACCCGTACCCGAGGTCCACACCCAAAGGTCCAAGCGGACTCAAAGTGCTGACTCCAAACCCCGCGCCTCTGAAGAGCCGCGTGGGATCGAACTCGCGCGGCTTGTTCCAGACGTTGCCACCCTCGAAGAATGTGTTCAAGTACAGGGATTGATTGACCCGCAAGCCTATCTCCCCCGTTCCGACGAAGAACGCGTTTCCGAATGAAGAAATGCTCGCCTGGTTCTGACTCGCGTTGGGATTGAATCCGCTTGGTGTGATCGAGAATTCGTCGTACCCACGCAGCTGCTCGCCGTACTGTGTCCCACCGAGCGTGAATGCCTGCGAATAGAAGAACGGTCCGGTGCTTCCGAATACTGCTCCGGCCCGCGCCGAGAGACCGACGACGAACATCATCGGCTCTCCGCCGAGGACGCTGCCGCCGAGGTGTCCAATCGGAGCGTACGATCGCAGCTCTGTCGTGTACCGCTGGAACGACGCTGTCCCGCCGAGCGGTCCCCCGTTGAACTGGGCGTTGAATGACTGGAGGCCGCCGTCGGCTGGGAACGGCAGACCGGTGCGCGTGTCATGTTGGGCAGTGAATCCGAGCGTCGATCGGAAGCAGTTCTTGCACGCGTCCGCGACGGTGGCGAGGAGACCCTGGCTTTCGTATTTGACCTTCTCGCCCCCGTAGGAGACAAAGATCCGGGTGTATAGTGAATTCGGGACGGGGAACCCGAGTTGCAGCTCGCCGCCCGTTCGCACAGCGCCGCCAAGCTCAGCGATCTGGAAGCGGGACATGCTGTGATACGCCGTCAGGCTCCCGGAAATCCGGGACTGGCGGATGTTTGGATCGCTGTACGTCGTGTTGAAGTCGTTGATGTACCGTCCGAACTGCCACTGCACCTGCATTCTCTTGCACCGGCCGAGGAGATTGGGTTGATCGAGGCCGATGAATCCGCCAAGGCCGGTGCCCTGGCCCATCGATGCACCGAAATTCACGTTGCCCGTGCGCTTCTCTTTGACGTTGAAGATGATGTCCACATCCCCATCGTCACCGCTCGGTCTCGTTTCCGGAGCAGGCATCGGCGTCTCGAAGAAGTTGAGATTGCCAATGTTCTGGTAGCTCCGAATGAGATAGTTGCGGTTGAACACCTGCCCGGGCGCGAGGACGATCTGCTCGCGAATGCAGGACTCGTGGGTATAGTCGTTTCCGGTAATCTCGATGCGGTTGACGATCGCGGGTGTGCGCTCGTCGATCTCCCAGCGGAGATTCACCTTGCGCACTGAATCGGTGCTCGGCACCCGCTCCATGACAGGACGGATCTGGGCGTAGATGTAGCCCTCGTCGTTGTACGCCTCGGAAAGTTTCTCCTGGGCGTCGTCCCACTTCGCCGCGTCGAACGTGTTGGGAGGATTGATATAGGTGCCACGGATCGCACTTATCGCCCGCGTCGTTACTGTGGGCGCCTGATTCTTTCCGAACGGATAAAATTCACCGATCTGCTCAGTCGAGAAACGGCGGTTGCCCAGGACTTCGAAGTTTCCAACTACGTAGCGCGGCCCTTCGCTCACTGTGATGTCGATCAGGCCTTTTCCTCTGGCGCGATCCACGATCAGAGTGTCTTTGAGGATCCTGAAATCGATGTACCCGCGACTCCCGTACAGCTCCGGAATGTGCTCGCTAAGATCTTCCGCGAATTTCGCATCGTCGAATTCGCCATTCCGCGTGAACAGAAACCCTTCGGGTTTCGTGTCCATGGCCGAGACGATATCCTCATCAGAGACGTTCTTGTTTCCTTCGATCCGGATCCCTGACACCGCCAGACGGCGCCCTTCGTCGATGCGGAAATCGATCGAGAGCTTGCCGTTGGTCATGGTCGACTCAGCGCGTATTCGAGCGAGGTAGTAGCCATTGCTCTCGTAGAGCGAGTCGGCACTGGCCATCGCTTTCGCGATCTTACCGGGATCGACAGGACTTCCGGTCGCGAAGCTCAGCTTTTCCTTCACGTCTTTCGGCGACACGCGATCGGCGCCAATCACGCGATAGCTGGTAAGAATCGGCCGTTCTTTAACCTGAATGATCAACGTGGCGTTTGTCGTCCCTGGGGCGACCCGACAAACGATTTGAACGTCGTCGAACTGCCCGCTGGCATATAGCGCCTTGATCGCCGTCTGGATGTCGTGCGTGTTGAGAGTGGTTCCCGTGGATAGCCCGGCGGTCGTCCGAACTACGGCACTGTCGACCCTCGAGTTACCGGACACGATTATGGATGCGGGCGTCGAGCACGACCCCTGAGCCGTGTCCTGTGCGCGCAACGAAACAGCGCTCGCTGCGACGAGCACCAGCAATAATGGAACGGTTTTTGGCATCACCCAAATATACACTAATCGGTTTTACAGAGATCCCGCGTCAGCGCGCGTACCCATTAGACAACGAGGCCGCGAGAGAGTTGCTCTCCCGCGGCCCCGTTGTAAGCGCGAACTCTGATTCTACGCCTTGGGCGTTCCGCTCAACACGCGAAATTCGAGCTTCTCGCCATCGGACGCGAGATCGACTTCGATCTCGTCGCCCTTTGCAAATTCCGCGAGAAGGATCTTTTCCGAGAGCGGATCCTCGATGTACTTCTGGATCGCTCTCTTGAGCGGCCGGGCGCCGAACTTCTCGTCATAGCCGTGCTTCACGAGGAAGGAAGAGGCAGCGTCGGTGAGCTTCAGCGTCAACTCCTCGTCACCAAGGCGCTTCTGCACGTCCTTGAGCAGAATCCCGACGATCTCCGCGATGTTCTCCTGCGATAGTGGGTGGAACACGATCACGTCATCGAGCCGGTTCAGGAACTCCGGGTTGAAGGTGTGCTGCATCTCTTCCTTCACCTTTTCCGCGATACGGTCGAAGTTGGACTTCATGTCTGGTGCATGGAAGCCAAGTCCGCGACCCTTCGTGATGTCGCGAGCACCCACGTTCGAAGTCATGATGACTACGGTGTTCTTGAAGTCGATCACGCGTCCGTAATTATCGGTGAGGTGTCCTTCGTCGAGAACCTGAAGCAGAATGTTGAAGACATCTGGATGCGCCTTCTCGATTTCGTCGAGGAGCACGACGCTGTACGGCTTCCGGCGAACGGCCTTCGTCAGCGTTCCCGAGTCCTCGTAGCCGACGTAGCCGGGAGGCGCGCCGATCAGCCGGGACACGGAGAACTTCTCCATGTATTCGCTCATGTCGACGCGTATCAGTGCGCCCGGATCGGCGAAAAGGAATTTCGCCAGCGCGCGCGCCACCTCGGTCTTGCCGACACCAGTCGGACCCGAGAAGATGAATGATCCAATTGGTCTGTTCGGATCTTTCAGTCCAGCACGGCTGCGACGGATGGACCGCGCGAGCGCTTTGATCGCCTCTTCCTGCGCAACGACCGAAGCGTGGAGCTCTTCTTCCATTCGCAGCAGTCTCGCCGTCTCTGCTTCCTGGAGACGCATCACCGGAATGCCCGTCCAGCGGCTGACGATGAACGAGACTTCTTCCTCGCCAAGGACCGGCCGGTGTGACTGGCGATGCTTCTCCCACTCTTCCTGCTTCCGACGGATCTCGCCCTGCAGCTCGCGCTCTCTGTCGCGCAGCGACGCCGCGCGCTCGAAGTTCTGATCGCGCACAGCGGCTTCCTTGTCGATGTTCACGGCGTCGAGCTGGCCCTTGAGCTCGGCAACTGCCGGCGGCGGCGACTGCGTCGCGAGACGCGCTCTGGCGCCAGCCTCGTCGATAACATCGATGGCTTTATCGGGCAGGAACCTGTCGGTGATGTAGCGCTCCGACAATTTCGCAGCCGACTCGAGCGTCGTATCCGGAATCGTGACCTTGTGGTGCTCCTCGTACTTTTTCCGAAGGCCCTTCAGGATCTCGACTGTCTCGTCGACCGAAGGTGGCTCGACGATCACGGTCTGGAACCGGCGCTCGAGTGCGCCATCCTTCTCGATGTACTTGCGATACTCGTTGAGGGTCGACGCACCGACGCACTGCAGCTCACCACGCGCTAACGCGGGCTTGAGCATGTTGCTGGCGTCGATAGCACCTTCGGCCGCGCCCGCTCCGACGAGGGTGTGCAGCTCGTCGATGAACAGGATGATGTTCTTGTTCTGCGCGATCTCGTTCATGACCGCCTTGAGGCGCTCTTCGAACTGACCGCGATATTTCGTTCCGGCGATGACGGCCGCCATGTCGAGCGACAGCACGCGATTCTCGCGCAGAGAATCCGGGCATTCGCCATTGGCGATTAGCTGAGCCAGGCCTTCGACGATTGCCGTCTTGCCGACGCCCGGCTCGCCGATGAGCACTGGATTGTTTTTCTTGCGGCGGGTAAGAATTTCCATCACGCGCTCTATTTCCTTCCCGCGACCAATAGTCGGATCGAGCTGATTGTCTGCTGCCAGTTGCGTGAGGTCACGGCAGAAATGATCGAGCGCCGGCGTTTTGGATTTCTTCTCACCCTTTCCAGTCTGCGTCTGGCTGGTGCCGGGCGCGCCGGGAGCCGACGTCGGCGTTCCACCCTGCGGCATCTCGGTTCCGAGAAGCCGCAGCGTCTCGGCTTTCGCTGCGTCGAGATTTACGCCCGCGTCCGTCAAAACCTGCGCGGCGATTCCCTTCTCTTCGCGCAGAAGTCCAAGCAGCAAGTGCTCAGTGCCGACATACCCGTGACTCAGGTCGCGCGCTTCGCCCATGGCGAGCTCGAGCACCTTTTTGGCGCGCGAAGTATAAGGAAGGTCCGGGCCGGTTGCAGCCGCCGCTTTTCCTTTCTTGACGGTCTCCTCGATCTTTTGCTGGATCTCATCGAGATCGACGCTGAGATTCTGGAGGACCGCAGCGGCCACGCCTTCGCCTTCGCGAATCAGGCCGAGCAGTATGTGCTCGGTGCCGACGTATTCGTGATGGAGACGCGCAGCCTCCTCACGAGCCATGGCGAGAACCTTTCGGACTCGCTCTGTGAAGTTGTACCCGTTCATCTCTGCAATCCTCA